>CAMDEX010000004.1 GCA_945897075.1 Litorilinea aerophila | reverse complement strand
TTGCTGCGCCCGTTGCGTGTCGGGCGCAGCAAGCAGCGCCCCTACGCTATTCCCACCTTGCCACAAAGAAGGGAGAACGCCGATGGGTGTCAACGAACAAGCCGAAGCGATGCTGGCCCAGATGTTTGGGATGGCCAAGTCCCAATTCGGCAATGCGGTCAAAAGTTCCTGGTTTCACGCCAGCGACGCCTGTCCTGGCTGCGGTCGCCCGGTGGAACTCATCAAACACAAAAAGGGCAAGGCAATCTCCCTTAACGCCTTTATCCACCGCAAACCCGGCGTGCTGATCGGCTATCTGCTCTGCAACCGCTGCGTGAAAGTGGTGATGGAAGCAGGCAAGAAGTTCCCGCCGGAACAGACGCCCCTGCACGCCACCATCGAAACCAATCTGATCACCGCCTACGAACGCTATCGAAAGTCGCTCGACGCCTGAACGAAGATAGTCCGGCGTCCTGAGTCCGGCGTCGGACTGACGGTGACTGCGGACTGCGGACTCTGGACTCTGGACTCATTTGATTGGAGCTACCCGATGCTAGAAAATATCGTCGCCATTACTACTGTATCTGCCCGCTACTGGCAGCCCTTCGAGACCGTTTCGCCGGGCGGCCACGCCTTTTCCGGCTATCTCTGCCGCCAGGAGAGCGAGAAGTTCGGGATGCTCGCCATCACCCAACTGGACGGAGAGGAGCGGCTGGAACTGGTCTACGCCATGCCCAAAATCCACTACCCCTACGCCAAAGAGACGGATGCAGGGGGGCTGGAAATCCTGCGCGTGGAGATTCCTGTGCCGCCCGACGCGGTGGACGCCCGCTTTACGCACAAGCTGGACGGGACAGCGATTGTCTTCTACCCCCTCACCGCGGCGGACGGCCGGGTGTTGGAGGTAATCCCCCGTACCCGGCTGCAACCCGTCATCAGCCCCAGCCGTTGGGGCAACTGGAACGAACTGATCGCCGAGGCCATGCCCGACCGTACACCGGTGGAACGGGCTGTCACGCAAGAGCGCGTGGTGCTCATCTTTGAACTGTGGGGCTATCGCAACGCGCATCTGGTGACATACACCACTCCCCTGGCAATGACGCTGCACACTGCCGTCCAGAACGGGCAGGTGCTTAGTTACCGGCGATTGGCCGAGATTGCTGAGCGCTATGGGCTGAATCTGGTTGACTCGGTGGCTGTGCTTTCCCCGGACAGCGCGGGTCTGGCCCAGGCCTATCAACGGCTACAGGCAGAGATGGAGGCCATCAACCAGGCCGCGGGTGCGGAGACATTTGCCGAGGAGGGCGCGATTCTGATGCTCTCCACCGCGCACAACGCCACCCTTTGGAAGTGCAAGCCGCCATCGGTGGAGGAGATTCACTGGGCCGCGGGCGCGGGCCTGAGCAAAGCCAATGTGGAACAGGCCCTCTACAAAATGCTGGAAAACGGCTACGACTTCGCCACCGGCTCCGTGGCCGACCTGAAGACGGAGTTGGAGAGTGACTTCGAGCCGACACAGATCGACTACGCTGCCCCGCTGGTGCAGGAGGTCTACGAGGATTTTGTGGAGGAGATGAAACGCCGCGCCCGGCTGCGCCAGCTTGTGGACGAGTCCGGCCTGGCGCTGAACGATCTGCCCAATCTGATGCGTACCCTTTCCACCCATTTCGCCAAACGAGAGATGGGCTGGGTTTACGCCACAGTGAAGAAGTTGTACGGGCTGGGATAGGTCCGTACAACTGCTGTTAATCATCCCTTCACAAATTCTTTACTTCATGTTGCGACCCCATTAACAGCCTTCCGCGATACTCATTCCATCCCTTGATTGTGTGGGATTGGTCTGGGAAAGGGGAGGAAGAGATGAGGTTCACTCAAACACTCAATGGTTTGCCCCAATTTGCTGATGCAGACCAGCCAGATCCACAGGCGAGCAACGGGTCCGACTTGACCCCTGCACCCCAAACTACTCCACCCGTTATCGGTGCGTCTCTCTCCATTGCCGAATTGCCTCTTCATCTGAACTGGTTGGTTGCCAATCAGCGCGATCTGGAGCTATGGGATCCAGCCCGACCCGATTTTCTGGTCAATGGCTGGCGTAACGCCGCAGCCAAAACCCGCCTGCTGCTGGCCGGCTATCCGGGACGGATCAGCATTCACGGCCCCTACCAGAGCCTCACCCTCTTTGCCCATGACCCGCTAATCGCAGCAGTTGTGGCTGATCGGCTGCGCTGTGCGCTTTATTTCGCGGCGGAGATCGGGGCCACCCAAATTGTCATTCACAGCCCTTTCACCACCTTTGGTAGTCCTTACATCACATACGGCAATCCAGAGCAAAAACAACAGGAATTGAACCTGGCGATGACAGTATTAGGTCAACTGCTACCGTTTGCCCAGGAGATCGGCTGCGCTTTTGTCATTGAGAACATCTACGACACCAACCCAGAGCTGCTTCTGGAACTGGTCGCTGGCTTTCATTCTCCCGGGGTACGCATGAGCCTGGATGTGGGGCACGCCTTCATTACCCAGCAGATGGGTGGTCCTCCCCCGGACCATTGGATCCGCGCGGCGGCCCCCTTTCTGGCTCACGTGCATCTCCACGATACGGATGGGCAAGCTGACCGCCATTGGCCTGTTGGTCATGGCAATATCAAATGGCGCGGTATCTTTGCCGAGTTGGGTCGGATGAACAACTTGCCCCGGCTGATTCTGGAGATGAAGCAGACTGGAGACATCGAACGCTCGACGGAGTGGCTGAAGCAAAAAGGCTATACCCATTGAAGCAATCACCTCTCGCCAAACAAAGCCGAATCCCTATGTTTACATATCCGCCCCCGACAGTCTGGAATAAAGCAGATCTGCACCTGCACACCGATTACAGCGACGGGATGATGTCACCGGAAGAGACGGTTGTCACAATCTCTGTGGAAACCGATTTATGGGTCATCGCCATCACCGATCACGACACTGCCGACGGCGCGTTGATCGCCCGATCGTTTGCCCGCAAGCGGGGTTTGCCTCTGGAAGTTGTGGTGGGACAGGAAGTGACTACTGGTGAAGGTGATGTGCTGGCTCTTTTCATCAACGAATCACTCCCGCGCTTTGCAACAGCCGCCGAGGCCGTGCAAGCCATCCATCTGCAGGGCGGTCTGGCAGTCGCGGCTCACCCTTTCTTTGTGTGGGGTTGGGCGATGGAGAGTGTGCATCTACGTATCCGCACACTTCCCTTTGATGCCATCGAAGCTCGTCACGGCTGCCCTCTGAGTATCATCGGTAACGGCGCGGCGCACATTGTCAACCACTGGTTCGGCCAGAAACTGCCAGAGATGGGCAATAGCGATGCGCACATTCCCTATGCCGCGGGCCAAGCCTTCACCTGGTATCAGGGTCACACAGCTGCAGACCTGCGCACCGCCATTGAGCAGGGCCATATCCGCCCCGGCGGTACAGTTTGGACGCCCCGCACCCTCTGGCGCATGGCAGAAGCAGTTTTACGTCACGGATGGCCCGACTATCCAACAGCCAAAGATCTGTTACCCGGCAAAACAGCCAAAGGTCTGTCAAGATGATCGACTATAAGATAAAAACGAAGACAGTCAGACCAAATCTGGAGATCTCCGAAAAGAAGGAGCTATACCGAATACTTTATGGCCTGTTGTTGATGGCTGATCCCGAAGAGTGGTTGATCGACAAAGAGGTAGACATGTGGCAAGACGGTCAATCCACTACACAGCCATTCTTGTGCCTGCTATCTACTCTGGACGCTCGTTGATAGTGGAAACCATCGCCAGCGCTTGTGTCTGATTAACACTGTTTTGAAGAACCAGTACTCGGCAACGTCCCAGGAACGGGGCAGTGGTGCCCGTACAAAATGCGGAGTTGCATAGAAAAACATCCATCCTACACAAACAAACGCTGGAAAACAGAAACGTGAAACGTGAGAAAGAAGTGGCAATCTCACGTTTCACGTTTTGTACTTGAGTCAGCAAAGCATTCTGCTGCCAGTAACTACTATTCCTTCTTGGCGGCAAACGCCACCGAAACCAGCATCCCTGGGCTGAAACCTTCTGCGCCCGCGGCGGGCAGTAGAATCGTCACCGGGAAGGTGGCCGTGCCCGCGCCGGGTGTGCCGACAGGGGAGATTCGCGTCACTGTGGCCTGGACAGTCGTCTCTGTGGCATAGCGGGTGACGGTCACCACATCGCCAACGGCAATCTGTTCGATGTCATCCTGGGGTACCTGCACCACCAATTTCAGCGCGGCCACATCGCCGATCTCTCCAGCGCTGAAGCCGCTGCCGACCATCTGGCCGACCTCAACCGGCAGACTCAACACTGTGCCTGCGATGGGCGCAACCACTTTGGACTTGGCCCTATCCGCTTTGGCTCCTTCCAGAGCGATTTCGGCCTGGCGCACCCCCAGTTCGGCCGCGCGCAGATCGCTGGCCCCGGCCAGCTCCTCCAAACGCTGCAAAACGGCTTCGGCGCTCAACACTTTCGCTGCGGCCAGGGCAATGTCGGCGTCGGTTGCGCCTTTCAGCAGCTCGTCCAGGGCAATCTGCGCCCGCTGGGCTGCGGTCAGGGCCGAAAGCAGGTCCGATTGTTGGGCCGGGGCGGTCGCCTCGTCAAACGCGGCTTTGACCGCAGTGAAGTCTATGGTGGCCCGCTGCAACGCAGCGGATTCAGCCGTCTCGCCGATATCAGGACGCCAGGCAATTTTGTCATATTCCCGTTGGGCTTCGGCCAAAGCGATCTGGGCTTTGTCCAGGCCAGCGCGCAACTGGTCGAGACGCGCCTGGGTAGGGCCGGCTTTGATTTCGTTGTAGCGCGCCCAGGCCGCATTGGCCGAGTTCTGGGTGGCGGCGATCTCCTCTTCGGTTGGCCCCTCTTTGAGCTTCTGCAAAGCAGTCTTCGCTACATCTACATTGGCCTTGGCCGTGGCTAATTGACTCTCTCGAGAGCCGCCTCCCACCTGGGCCAGGGCGATTTGTGCCAACTCCAGACTTATCTCAGCCCTCTCGATGGCCGTCTCCAGATCAGTTGTGTCCAAACGCAGCAGTTCCTGGCCGGCACTCACGCGATCGCTCTCTTCCACCAACAGTGCAGTCACCTGACCGCCCACGCCGAGAACCACCTGACGGGGTTCGGCGACTTGCAGGGCGCCGAAAAAGGCGAGGGGTTCCTCGGCGCTGGATTGTGCGCCTGTCTGCGCAGGCAGTGATGCGCCGGCCAATTGGGGCAGCCCGTTCCGATAGAGTGCAAATCCGGCTACGACAAGCGCAGCGAGAGAAAGCACGACAACAATTCGACTGATTGTGCGTAGCATGGCGGTCTCCTGCAAAGGATGTGATGCCCTTCGGGGGCGAATGGGTTGAAACTGTGTTCAGCGGAGGTAACACTGTTTGTCTATTATAATAGCACTGTAGCGAATTCGCAACGGCCCGCGGCGGTGCGCGGCAATTCATCGCGTTTGACACACTGCGTGGGATGGCATATCCTCAGATCATCCGCATTGATGAACGAAGGAAGGAGTCCAAGATGACGAGCGAATCTGTCACAATTACGTTGTCAGAACCAATTGTCAAACGCTTACAGCAAGCAGCCCAGACGATGCGCGTTTCTGTCGGTGATGTTTTGGCCCAGACGATTCGGGGCAATCTGCCACCTGCTCTGGCCGATCTGCCAGATGATATGCAGGCGGATTTTGCGCTGTTGCAGAGTGCTGATAGCGCGACGCTCTGGCGCATGGCTCAGGAATCGCTCCCCCCTGCCCAGCGCAAGCGCCATGAAAGCCTGCTCGAACAAAATCGTGAGCAGCAGCTATCTGCGCTAGAGGCAGCCGAGTTGGCCCGCTTGCGCGTGATTGCAGACCGCTTTGTCTTGCGCCGTTCCTATGCTTTGGCCCTGCTGAAATGGCGCGGTCACACGATTTCAGAGGCATCGTGGGATGGTGATTGATGGCTATCCGACATCGTATTTCACCGACATTGCGCCGCGCGTTGGCAATCGAAGCCGCCTATGCCTGTAGTTATTGCCGCAGCCCAGCGCTGGCTGGGGTTGCTATGGCAGTTGATCATATCATTCCCCTCGCCAGGGGTGGCAGCCATGGCAGGGGCAATTTGTGCCAAGCCTGCTACCGTTGCAATGAGTTCAAAGGTCCACTCATTCAGGCCGTCGATCCCCTGACAGAGCAGATAGTTGCATTGTATCATCCCAAAACGCAAATCTGGGCAGAACATTTTGCCTGGAGTTCCGACGGCCTGCAAATTTTGGGATTAACTGCCCACGGACGAACTACCGTTGCCGCTTTACGAATGAACGATCCGTGGGTAATGCGCGCCCGGCAAATATGGATTTTGGCGGGCATCCATCCTCCGCTGAACTGATCAGACTGTAGGAAACAAAGACCCCGGCACTTTCCGAAGTGCCGGGGTCTTTGTAATTCGTCTTGAACAGACTCTATTCCGAACGGTTCATCAGCATCTGTGGATGGGGCGAAGGTGGCAGCAGGTAAATCGCTGGAATTCAGGTTGGAAAGATTTGTGAAACATCGGATGAGTCAAGGGTTGGCTGATCTTTATACAAGAAGCAGGCCACTGTACGCCCCTCGTCCGGCAAGTAGAAGGCTGGGCGTTGGCTCCAACATTCGTGCATGGCAGCAGGACAACGCGGGGCAAATTTACAGCCTGAAGATTTGCGGAGCTGGATTTCTTCAAACTCGACCCCACCCCAGCGTTTGTTCTTGTCCGGCAACGGGATGGAGGAGACCAAAAGTTGCGTATAGGGGTGCTTGGGGTTACGGATCACCTGATCTACCGAACCGGCCTCCACCACAGAACCCGCGTACATAATGAGAATGTTCTCACAGATCTGGTAGGCAGTGGTCAGGTCGTGGGTGATGTAGAGGATGGAGATTCCGAAATCCTGATTCAATTTGCGGAGGCTGGAGAGAATGGTGGCGCGCAAAGAGGCATCCACCATCGAGACCGGCTCATCGGCCATCACCACCTTTGGTTGGCAGAGCAGAGCGCGTGCCACCATCAGCCGCTGCTTCTGACCACCGCTCAGTTGATGCGGATAACGACCCAATGTCTCGGCCGGGCGCAACCCCACCTTTTCCATCGCATCCTCAATCAACAGCCTGGATTCCTCCTTTGTCTTAGCAAGACCGAAGCGCTTGATCGGCATTTGCAGCACATGATCGACACGGTAGAAGGGGTTATAGGCAGCGTAAGGATCTTGGTAGATTGGTTGGAGTTCACGCGTAAGAATGGTCTTCTCGTCGCGAGTCATGTGGGCCAGATCTTTGCCACGATAGCTGACAGTTCCTGAGTTCGGTGGGATCTGTCCCATCAACAAGAGGGCCAGCGTTGTTTTGCCACTGCCACTTTCCCCGGCGATGGCTGTGATTGTCGGGCGATCATCGGCGATCGAAAAGGTCACATCATCAACGGCGACGGTGACATCTTTTTTGCGCAGCCCCTCGTTGCCAAAAATTTTAGATACATTTTGTACACTAAGAAGTTTTGCCATGACAGCGTATCCTTATGGTTTGTTACGAATTAACGTCTCAACCTTCCGGGAAGGGGTCAAACAGATTGGCGCGCGTACAGTCGGCCTGTGACCCCTTCCCGGAAGGTGCAAATCGTCAAACCGTTTGTACTGCGCTTTCGATCTTGGGCAGACGGGTGTATTCAGGATAAAGGTGGCAAGCCACCTGACGCCCAGTCGCTGAGGTTTGTATCGCTGGGATATCCTCTCGGCAGCGTTGTAGCGCATACGGGCAACGCGGGTGAAAAGCGCACCCGCTGGGCAGTTGCAGCAGTTCGGGCGGCAGACCTGGGATTCCGAAAAGATCTTTCTTGCCTTCCAGATTGGGCAGGCTGTCTATCAACAGACGGGTGTACGGATGGAGCGGGTTTTCCAACACATCCGCCATCCGACCGCGTTCGACAAGTTTGCCAGCGTAGAGTACGCCAATGCTGTCGGCAAATTGGGTGATCAGCCCCATATCATGCCCGATCAGCAGTACGGCTGCGTTCAATTCCTGCTGCAAGCGGCTGAGGGTAAGCATCACCTGCTTTTGCACCACCACATCGAGAGCGCTGGTCGGTTCATCGGCGATGATCACCTTTGGGTTCATGGAGATTGCAATCGCCATTGCCACGCGCTGCTTCATACCGCCGCTCAGTTGATGTGGAAAACGATTGGCAACCTCCGGGCGCAAATCCACCTTGCCCAGAACTTCGGTCACTTTTTCATCCAACTCCTTTTCCGACATTTTCACGCCGTGTACCCGGAAGCCATCTTTGATCTGGGGTCTGACCCGAATGACTGGGTTGAGCGAGTTCATGGCAGCCTGGGGCATCAGCGCGATATCCTTCAAACGCAGCTTGCGCAGCTCTTCATCGCTGATCGAAAGAAGATCCCGGCCTTCGAGTAACACTTGTCCACCGGTGATGTAGGCAGGTGGCCGGGTGAGCCGCATCAGGGCAGTAACCATCGTGGTCTTGCCAGAGCCTGACTCCCCGATCAGCCCCATACGTTCGCCAGGTTGCAGCGTGAAGGAAATATCGTCTACCGCCTTGACAACCCCACGCGCAGTCTCATAGACTACCTTGAGATTCCTAACTTCCAGCACCGCAGGCTGGCCGTTGTTGGGCGTCTGTTGGGATGTAGCGAGCGTGGACTGTTTGGAGGTCTGTCCGGCATTGAGCGGTCGGCGGCGACGCCCCAAATTGGCAGGAATGTTGGGGTTGATGAAGCGATCTAAACCCGAAGAGATAAAAAAGAGGCCGATAAAGATGACAGCGATGGCGACAATCGGCGGGCTCCACCACCACCACATGCCGCGCAGCACGGAGCTAAAGCGCTGTGACCAGAAGATCATCATGCCCAGCGTAGGGATGACATTGTTGCCCAGCCCAAGCACTTCGAGGGCCATCACAACGCCAATGCCCGCAGTGACCGCGCCGATGAAGCTCGCCATCATCAAAGGCAGCAGGTTGGGCATCACCTCGCGGAAGAGCACCTCCACTTCGGACTCGCCGTTGGCGCGCGCCACCGCCGTGTAGGAGCGCTCGCGTATCGAGAGTACCTGTGAGCGAATGCCGCGCGCCGTGCCTGACCAGGTCAGTAAACCGACAACGAGCGCCACAATTACGATATTCGGGCGCTCCATGCGCGAGACAACCAGAATCGTGAAGGCCAGGGATGGCACAGCCATCAACACATCAGAGAAAGTACGGATGATAGAATCTGGCCAACCGCCAAAGAAACCAGCCAACAGTCCCAACGACAATCCTAAAATAAGACTAACCAACCCAGAGATAACGCCTACGCGTAGAGTAGGCGAAATCGCCATAATTAGGGTGGTGAAGACATCGCGCCCCTGCGAATCCGTGCCAAAGTAACTTTCTGCGGAAGGGGCCAGGTTTGGCTTGACTGCTCCGACACGCGCCATCTGAACGTCGATCAACAGCGGGCCAAGAAAGCCCACCAGGACAATCAGGGTGATCAACAAAATCCCCAAAATGAGGCTGGGCGTGACTCGTGTATTTCTGAACCAGCGATTGTTGGCAACTGCCATTCTGCTCTCCAAGTGAAAAAGTTAAAGAGTGGCAAAGTTACAAAGTGAATGCGATACCTTTCAACTTTTCAACTCTTCAACTATCTATTTATTGTAGCGGATACGCGGGTCAATGAAAGGATAGAGAATATCCACAACCAACAGTGCGGAAGCAGCACACAAGACCATAATCGCCACGGTGCCGTTGATCACAAAATAGTCTTTGCTGTTGATCGCGCCGTAGATCAGGCTGCCGATGCCGGGATAGGTGAAGATCGATTCGATCAACACCCCGCTGCCCAGGATCAGACCGAATGAGATAGCCAACCCCGTTACCTGGGGCAGGAGCGCGTTGCGTATGCCGTAGCGCAGGAAAATATCGCGATCGGGCAACCCTTTGGACTGGGCAAAAGTGATGTAATCCTCGCCCAAAATGCTAATCATCGTTGCCCGCATACTCAACGCCCACGAGCCAACGCCAAAGAGTACCAACGCCGTAGCCGGCAAGATGGCATGTTGGAGGATGTTGGCGGTGGTTTTCCAATCCCAGCGCAAGATCAAAATCGGATCGTAGGCCCCACCGGTGGGTAACCAACGCAACTGGACGCCAAAGATCCAGATCAGCGCCAGCCCAAAAAGATAGAAGGGGATGGCTGAGATAATCATCAAAATTGGCACCATCCCCTGAATCCAGCCCGGGGAGTTGGGCCAGGCCAACAGAGCGCCCAATGCCGAGCCAACGATAAATGCCAAAAAAATTGCTACTGACATAAAACCGAGTGTCCACGGAATCGCTGCCCGAATCTTCGACATCACAGTGGCAGGATAATCGTTGAGCGAAAAGCCAAAATCCAGGTGGATCATATCATACCAATAGTTGAGGTACTGTTTCCAAAGTGGCTGATCCAGCCCAAACTTGGCGTTGTAGGTTGCCGCCCAAGCCTGAATGTCCACATTGGTTCTGCCCGCGGTAGCGGCCTTGGCCGTCAATGCCTCCTGGATTGGGTCGCCGGGGGTGAGGCGCGGCAACAAGAAGGTCAATGAGTTGGCAATAAAGATGATCAAGAGGAACTGGAGAAAGCGGCGGCCGATATAGTTGAGCATGGAGTACTTCCTTAAACAATAGGGGCACGAGGTTCAGCAGGAGAGAACCCACAGGTGAATCGCAGGTACTTTTTCGCTGAACCTCATGCCCCCTCGAAGAGGGAGGGCAGCGCATCTACGCTGCCCTCTCATAGCAACCAGCGATTTATTGCACTACTGGTTTGAGCTTCAGGGTCATCAAGAAGATATCACGCCAGCAGGGGTAGGGGGCCACATACGGGTCGTCCGCGTTCGGGAATCCGGTCCAGTAGGTGTAGTTGCCCGGAATCACATGCAGCTCTTCGGCCAGAATGAGGGCAGGCATATCCTCAAGGTAGAGCTTGGTCGCGGCGATCACCTGCTCCATGTAGGCAGGGTTGTTGTTGTCGGGGATCATGGCTTCCATGGCCTCGATCGCTAGATCCATATCGGGGTTCTTATAGCGCCAGCCAGCCATACCGTCGGGGACGTTTTCCCCGGCCGGTGCATACTTCTTGCTATGGAATCTCTCAAGCGTGTCAAACGGGTCGTTGAGGCTGCCACAGAAGACAAAGACCATGGCATCAAAGGTGCCGGCGGTCAACTCGGTGCCGAAGGTGTTGGTGCGGTCGGGGCTTTCGGTCACCTCAAAGCCTGCCTGCGTGTACTGTTCGGTCAATACGGGGCCAATCGGTGCCAGCCAGTTGGGTGTGCGGATTGTGAACTTGGCGGTCGCGCCATCCTTTTCCCAGATGCCGCTGCCATTCTTGGCATAGCCAGCCGCGGTCATATACTCTTCCACTTTGCTGGCGCTGGGTGTACCCCGATCATACCCATCAATCGCCGTCTTCAGGTCGCCGGTAACCCAGTTGGAGATGTAGCTGGAGAAGGGGACGACCGTGGCGTGGGTGGAGTTCAAATAGGCCAGTTCCACCAATTGCTGGCGGTCAGTGGCGTAGTTGAGGGCCAGACGCACGTTTTTGTCCGCAAAGAGCGGGTTCGTGTTGTTAAGTTGTAGATCATAGAGACAGCCATCGGGCGCACCGCGCACATCGCCCTCTTTGAACCAGGGGATCAACTTGTCGTTCTGTTGCGCCGCAGCCAGATAGGTGCCGATCAGCAGGGGGCCGCCGTAGTCAATCTGGTTGGTGATATACTTCTGGGCCATTGCTTCATCGCTGCCGAAGGGGATGACGATGATGCGCTCCGGTGCGGGCAATTCGTGGAAACCGCTCTTGGCAGCCCACCAATCGTCGCGGCGATCGAGGATGACCTGCGTGCCCGATGCGCTGACCACTTTGTAGGGGCCGGTGAATACCGGCCCGCCATTGGCGAGATCGAAATTGGTGAATGTCTTGGGATCGGCGACATCCTTCCAGATGTGCTCAGGCACTATCGCCAAATGGTATTCATGGCCGATCACCAGCGGATAGATAAAGCGCGAACTGGCCCTCTTCAGGTTGATCACAACCGTGAGTTCATCGGCGCAACTGACATCCGCCATCCATTCATCGAAGTAGGAGGATAGTTGCATGTCTGGAGCGCTGGCCTTGATTAGGTCAAGCGTAAACTTCACATCTGTGCAGGTGAACGGCACGCCATCGGACCATTCCACGCCCTCGCGCAGGTTGATCGTCCACTGGGTGAAATCATCATTGGGCGCATAGCTCACGGCCAGCCAGGGGGTCTCCTCACCGTTGTTCAGGTTGCGGTAGAAGAGACCTTCGGACAACCCAGCGTTGCCGCCGTTGCCGCGCAGAGCGCCGCCAGCATTCATCAGCGGGTTCCAGTTGTCGAATCCGGGCATTGTGCCACCCGTGTCCGACCATAAAGTGACCACATAGGTCTTCTCGCGGGGAACATCTTTGATTTCGCCTGCAGCGGCCGGGGCGGCCGCGGGGGCTGCCTCTTGCGCCGGGGCTGCGGCTGGTTCTGCGGCTGGTTCTGCCGGAGCCGCCGGTTGGCACGCCGCCAGTAACATAGCCAGCACGACGAAAACGATCAGAGCATACCCTAACTTCAGTTTCATACATTCCTCCCTAACTTCACAAATTGAAACAAATTGGTATTGGTTGCAGCGTATTGGGGTCTATTTCTGTTCTTTGCTGACTTATAAATCACCTCGCAATAGAAGTAGAAAAGGGGGTTGAAAGAACCGATTGGGAAGATTGGACGGATTCGGTTTGGAAAGGGTTGTAAGTAGGTTGCACCCTATTCTACATAAATAGAAAGTAGTTGTCAAATGAATTTTACGGGGGGGGCAGCGGCGCATCTGAATAGGGTGTGTTCAAAATCAGTTGGGGTGGTCGGCAAAGTCCCCGGCACTTTCTGAAGTGCCGGGGACTTTGTAGCTCATTTTGAACACACCCATCTGAATAGGTCTAGAAACAGAGAAGAATTGTCAGGCAGTAAATAACCTGACAACTCTTCTCTGTTTCTATCGCTTGGGGTCTGACGCCGCTGGTCTATTCACCAGCGCTGCTCATCAGCGGCAAGAAGAGCCAGCGCGGCGACTCTATGGGAGCGGTATCCATCAATTCCCCATTCTGATCGGACGCAGTCTCCCCTACCGTCTCTGGGAGTACCGGCGATTCTGTCACCCCTGTTGGCAGACTGCTTTCGTTACGCACACCGGCATCGTTTCGATTGAGGGTGGGCAGGAAGAGATAGTATTTCTCGCCAAAGCTGGGCGCAAAGGGTGCAAGCAAAAGCGAGCGATTGCCGTAAACATCGATCCCACGCAAAATGGCGACAGTTACCTCAATGCCACGCCAGGCCAGTGGGTTGTAGGACCACCCCTTTTCGTCAAACACCACAGGCTCATAACGTATGCCCCCATCCAGACTGATCTCCAGCACTGCCACACCTGAACCGTCCGTAGCCGTGCCCTGTAGCATACCCTCTTTCTGCGCCATCGTCAGTTGCGGGCCAAGATTGTCCAGGATGATCTGCATCGGGCTGGTCGTCCGTCCCACATTGCCCGCCTCATCTATCGAACGGGCCGTCACTTGCACCGTCTTGCCATCTTCCCAGGTCAGGTGCAGGGGCAGCCGCCAGTGGGTGACAGCCGCATCCACCTGCGCCCCATTCGCCGCCTGCACGCTGCGGTTTGTGGATGGCGTGAGCAGCGCGGGATAGAAGTCGCCGCCGTCGAAATTCATCTCCACACGCGCCGGGCTGCGTGTGGTGGGGAATTCATCCCAGGCCAGCCCTTCTACAAAGGCTAGACTGCCCGACAGAACTTTTGTCACTGACATCGCCGTTGTGGGCGCAACGCTATCGGCGATCACATTCATCACCAGCGGCTGCGAGCTGCGCCCATTGACGCCGGTGGTGCGCACCTGAAGATTCTGGGACGCACCCGCGGCGATGGTCCCGCGCACGGTTGTACAATCCCCCAGCCAGCAGACAGGCTGCCAGCCTGTCACGCCCGGGTTCACTTCCACCTGGCTGAAACAGCGGCCCAGCGAAGGGAAGTCGAGGTCAGCGATCACACCCACTGTAAACTCGCCCGGTTGCACATAAATATCCGAAAGCCCGTTGGCCTGCTTCATCGCCACTGTGCCGTGATCTAGCCAGTATTGAGCGACAGCCTTCGCTTGGGGCGCGGCAGGCAGACCGCTGTTCAGCAGCCCCGCGTTGAGCAGCAGCGGCACGACGCCGGTCACGTCCTGGCCCAGCACATTGGCCTGCACCGTCACCGTCTGCGTGCCGCCTGCGGCCACATCCACCAGCAGCGTCCAGTCGTGGCCGCGCTCCGGGCAGGATTGGCAGCGTGCGCCGTCCGCCGAGAAGAGGGCCAGTTTCTCATCCACTTGCAGCGAGAGGGGGGCGCTGGCATAGGGAGCGACGTCCGGGTTGTGGATTACTACGCGGAAGGTAGCCGTGCGTCCGCTGACCAGCACATTGTCCCATTCGGTCAGGATAGAAACTTGCGGCGCAAGAATCTGGCTTAACCCGGCGTTGGGTTTGACGCCGTTGCCCAGACCTGCCCACTGCATCGCCGCGCCCAGAGTCAGCGCACCAGCCATCTGCGCGTCGGTGGTGGGGCGGGCCGCGGCGGGCAGCACAGCCCACGCGCCTTCGCTATCTTCCGCCAGGACGAGCAAGCCCAGCCCGCCGGTAGCTTTTATCTCTGCCCGGTCCAAGACAACTTCTGTGTCCTGCTCACGGGCCACAAAACTCTTGGGATCGCCCACCATTTGCCAGCCGCCATTGGCCTGGTAGAGTTCGTAGCCCTTCTCACTCTCCCCACCCACCAGCAGGGCGAAGTCTGCGCCAAAGGGCAATTTGTGTTCAGGGCCAACCGGCAGCCCACTGTTCAGACCGCCCGCGCCGGTGTCCAGATAAAAGAGCAGACGGCTCTCTCTGTTCCAGCGGTCGCCGGGGAAGCCCAGATAGAGTTTGGCCGCGTCCCACGTGCCCCAGAGCGCGGCGGGTTTGTGGAGGGCGTAGGGGTCGTAACCCAGCAGCGAACCGTTGGGATATTCGCCGCCGCGCATGTCCAGATAACCGTCGGGGAAGATGACAGATGGCGTCTGGCTGCGGTTGACCAGATAAGGGCCGCTGCGGGCCAGGTTGCGGTTACCCGCGCCGTCCTGCAGCAGGGCGTGGGCGTAGTAGATGCCGGCCGCGTCCAGCATCTTGGAAAGCTGGTTTTGGGGCGCGGGCGTCGTCGGTTGTGTGCGGGGGCTGGTGTCTATTGCGCCGTTGAGGGCAGCCACCCCGCTGCCATCCAGCGGCGCGGGCCACGTCACCGACAAGACAGGCGAGGCGTCGGTCTGCCAGGCGGCGACGGGCAGGTTGGCGGCCAGCGCGAGTCTGACGGCCAGCGTGTCCACAGGGAGGGTCTGCTGGGCCTGGGCTGTGTGGCCGAAGGCGTCGCGGGCGACGGCGCGCAGGGTCAGGCTGCGCAGATCGGCGCGGGGGATCAGCGCGCCCTGTGACCAGCCACCCGTTTGGGGCGGCAGCCGATGCCAGGCGTAGCCATCGTAGACGCGTAGCTGTTGGGCTGCTCGGCTGGTGTTGAGGCTGCCGGTCAGACTGATGGTTGTCTGTGCGGTCAGGGTGGCCGGGTTGAGCGCCAGTGTGCCGGAGAAGGGCTGGGCCGGGTCGGTGATCCAGACGCTGCCCAGATACCAGCCATTTTCGTGGCTGCGGTTGCCGGCGCGGTCGCTGGCCCGCGCATAGATGCGGTAGTCGCCCAGAGCGGGGAGGGTCAATGCGCCGTTCCAGGGGGTGATGGCGGCGTTGACATTGGCGAGGGTGGCGGTTGTCCAGGCTGCGGGCAGGGTGGCGGAAATGGGCTGGCTGGCGTCAGTCACGGGGCCGAAGAAGCCGATCTCCACCTGGCTGATGCCCGCCACGCTGCCGGGGTCGAAGTCGCCCAGGAGCAGGTAGGCAGCGTTTTCGCCCGGCGCGCCCAGGAGCAGGTCTATGATGTGATCGCCGGAGAGATCACCGGCAGAGAGATATTCGCCCATTTTCTGGCTGTTGGCCGTGCCCGGAATCATCTGGGCCGTGCTGTCAAAGCTCTGGTTCAGCGTGGCTAGGGTCTGGTTGCTGAGAAGCAGACCGGCCCGGTTGGGCCCTGCGCCGCTGCCCGGCTGACCGACGAGCAGGTCGCTACGCCCGTCGTCGTCCACGTCGCCGACCGCGGCCAGCCCCGCGCCCAGACGGGATCCGCGTGCGCCCGTCCAGGAGGCGTCGGACTGGGTGGCCAGGGCCAAACTGGCGGGAAGGGTGGGCCATGCCTTTTCTGGGCGGCGGCCGTAGACGAGGAAGACGGTCGGTGTGGCGGCGGCGGGGTCGCCGATGAGCAGATCCAGCAGGCCATCGCCGTTGACATCGCCCGCAGCAGCCACAACCGGCGTTGCGCCGCGTGCCGTGAAGAGCGCATTGCTCTGGTTGCCCAGATTGACGAAGCCACCTGTCCAGCCGTCGCTGGTGCGCCCGTTGACCAGAGCCACGGCCGCGCCGGGGAAGGCGAGGAGCAGATCGGAGAGGCCGTCGCCGTTGGTGTCGCCCAGACCGGCCAGGCTGGGCGGGGCGGCGGTGGCCCCGGCGGGCGGGGTGAAGCTGGCGGCGGGGGCAGCGGGAACGCCCTGTTCCCGGCCCAGGAAGAGCCAGCCGCCGCCGGTCGCTGACGCTCCCGGTGCTGATTTGGCCGCGCCGACGAGGAGGTCGGCCAGTCCGTCGCCGTTTACATCTTTTGCCCCGGCCACAGTAGCGCCGAAGCCGGTTGTGCCCGCTACATTGAGCTTCCAGGCCGCGGCGGAGAGATTGAAGGATTGGGGCCAGACTCCGCGACGGCCCAGCACCAGATAGGCGCGGCCTTTGCCGCTGTCGGCGGCGGGGTCGCCCACGAAGAGGTCGTCCACGCCGTCGCCGTTGACGTCGCCGACACGGGCGGCAGTGGGGCCAAAGGCGCTGTTGCCGATGGGCAGCTCGCCCTGGAAGGTGACATCGGCGTTGGCGGCGCTGAGTTGGGCTGGCAGACCGCCGGGTTTGCCGAAGAAGAGAGCCACTTTGGAGGCTGTGGGAGCCAGCCCGCTGACCGCGGGCAGGAGCAGCACAGCGTCGTCAATGGCGTCGCCGTTGAGATCGCCCACCACCACTGCCTTGCCTGTGGCGCTGGTCAGGGCGAAGCGGCTGGCGGCGTGGGCGGTGTCGGCTGATAAGAAGGGGTTATCGTCCGACGTGCGGTTACGCACGAGGGCGGTGTCGTCGGCCAGACCAGAGAGAGCCAGACTGAGACCGGCCTGCGTCTGGGGCGGCTGGCCGTAGACGAGGGGCGGGGTGTCGTCCACCACCACCCGCACGGTTTTGGGTGTGGCGGTAGCGTTGCCCGCCTGATCCGCGCCGCCGATCAACAATTCGTAGTAGCCCTGGGCTGTGCGCACAGAAGAACCCTCGCCCCAAACCGGCGGCGTCCAGGGCAGCGTGAAGGGGCTGCTCGGCTGGCCGGGCTGGTCCACCGGGACGCTGACCGCGCTTGGGCCGTAGACGAGGGCGACGCTGCCCGCGCCGGCCGCGTAGGGGCTGGTCGCATCCTGCAATTCGCCGGTCAGCAGCAGCGCGGGGGAGCGGTCGGGCAGGTTGACAGTTTTGGCATAGATGAAATCGCTCTGGTTCAGGCTGAACCCGCTAGGCCCGGCCTGATCGACACCGATGACCAGAGGCCCAGCCGCGCTGCCCGCTTTGCCGTAGACATCTATGGCGTATGCCCAGACGGTGTAGCTTCCCTCTACGGGCGGGTCGTAGTTGAAGCTCCAAGTGGAAAAGCTGCCGCCCACGGCCATAGCCGTATTCCAGCCGTTGTTGGGGCAGGCGGCGCCGCCGGTGACACAGACGAAGACCTGCTGCACTCGATCCGGGTCCTCGGCCAGACCGGAGATGGTGACGATGCCGTCGGATGTCTGCTGACCGCGGACAGCGGACCACTGACCGCCGTCTGCCGTCCGCTGTCCACTGTCTAGGCCGCTGACGACCGCCGCGCCCTGGACATTTGTGAAGGTGACGTGGGGGCCGCCGCTGTTGACGAGCAGAGCGGTCTCCGTTGAAAAAGTCTGATGGGCAGCGCCTTCGTCATATTCCAAAGTGGCGTAGATGACCGCCGGGTCCGGGGCAGCGCCGGGCACGCCGGTCAGGGTGATTTGCAGGTAGCGGTGGAGGCTGAGGGGTGGCAGCAGCCAGCGATAGACCAGCGGACCGGAGCCAGCCTCCAACGAGCCGAAGTTTAACCAGGGCACGTTGAAGGGTGGTTTGAGCGCGGCGCTGTTGGTCGGGCTGCCCAGTGTCACGGGCATTGTCAGTGTCAGACTGACATTGAGACCGACTGCCTCTGTGTTGGCCCAGGGCGCGGACTGGATGGAGAAGCTCTGTTTGCCGCCGGGTTGGAAGCTCTGGCCGATGCCAAAGGTAAGCACATCGCCCACGGGCACGGCGTTGTAGGAGGTGGGGCTGCTGGCCTTCTCCTTCTCTTTTTTGTCGTTGCGATAATCGCCATCAAAGTTGGCCCGGCGCGGGTTGGGGAGAGCAGGCGGGTTGGGCATACCCGGATATTGCTGACTGAGGGTGATTGTCCAGGGCCAGGTGATGCCAAAGCCGTTGTCGTAGGGTTCTTCCTGCTGGTCGGTCAGGCCGTCGTTGTCGGTGTCGGTATCGTTGGGATGGGTGCCGATGAGCAGCTCCCGTTCATCAGAGAGACCGTCTTTGTCGGTGTCCGAGCTGCACGGATTGAAGCCGGGTGTCGTCTTCTCGAAGAGGTCGGAGAGACCGTCGCTGTCGCTGTCCCACTGCTCCCAGCTTTTGACGTTGGGGAAGTTGGGGCAGAGGTTGGCGTCAAAGCCATAGACTTTTTTGGTTTTGGGGTCCTCATAACCGGCCAATCCGTCGCCGTCGGGGTCTATATTCTTGAGTTCGCTCCAATACCAGAGGGCGTGAAGGGAGGAGGGCAGGATGTCGAAGTAGAATTCGCTGAAGGCGGGCGGGGAGGTGGAGTCGTTGAGATAGGCGTCGCAGCCGCCGACTGTGGAACACTGGTCGTAGCGGATGCGCACATCCATGGCAATGTCCAGCACCAGCCGCTTGTTGATACCCGACGAGGGGGAGACATCCAACCAGCCCAACAGCGTGTCGGTGCGCTTGAAGCCGCTGCCCGCCGCTTTGGTAGTACCTTTGGTTTCGCTGTGTCCCGCGCTGAAATACCAGCCAGCGGTGGGCACTTTGTAATAGATAATGTGGGCTTCGGCGGCGTGGAATTCGTCGGCATAGTAGCTGCCCGCCTCGTCTTTGTATGTGTTAAAGACTTCGCGGGTGGGCAGAGAGATGCTGGGGTATTGATCGGGCCAGTCGTCGAAGCGGCCCACGTGCAATTGGGTGAAGGATTGGTTGAGATCGCTTTTAACGCCGTCGTTGACGGTCTTCATCGCAGCAGTGGCGGGCAGGCTGAGACGGAAGTCGGCGCCCGAAATGATGCCCGCACCCGGCTGTAGAGGATCCAGAACCAGATCGCCGAATTGGGGATCCCCTTTCAAGTCTGTGCGCTGGACAGCCTCCACACCAAAGAGCCAGTCCAAGAGCAGGGAGATGGGATCGAACTGGAAGCCGATGAGATTCTCGATCAGTTTGATCAGGCCGATGGCGATGGCAACGATTGTGCCGATGGGGTAGATGAGGGCTACGACAAAGAGGACGACAGCCAGGACCGTCTCCACAATGGCGCGCAGCACAATAGTCAGGGCGATGCTAGGACCGAGGTCGCCGATCTGCACCAGAACCGAAATCCAGATGATCCCAACCGTAAAGATCAGCCCGACAACGGCCATTGACTGCGCCATAGAGGAAAGCTCTGTGGCAACTTGAGCCGCGGTCTCCACCACCTGCTTGGCTTTGTCCACCACATCGATCACCGCTTTGATCGTTTCGACCAGGGCGCGGAACTTCTGGTAGATCTGCACGATTTTGGTCAGGATGTCGATGACGGTTGTGAAAGTTTCGTCGCCAATAATTGACGCTACAATGCCCAGAACGGTCAGGGCGATTTGGGTATAGCCCGCGATTTTGATGTCTACCGGTTCCGACGGCGGCGCGGGCGGATCCCCATTGGGCGCGTCACCCATCGGGATGACTTTGATGTACGAGTCCGGCGTCTTCTTGCCCAAATCCAGATAGCTGCCCCGGAATAGGTGATCCACGCTGTCGAAAACTTCTACGACAGTCGTCCATTTGCTTTCCAGCCAGAGTTGGGGACCCCCCGCGCCCCAGACTTGCAAGAGCATATCCACGACGGTCGTGAAATCTTTGGGAATGACGCCATTTTCATTGAGAAAGGCTTGGGTCAATTTGGCATCGCTGATGAGATTTTCGACGTCTGTGATCACCACCTGGCCGATGCTGTAGACGGAGGTGACGCCCAACTGCCAGGTAGTCATCGCCATCTTCAAAATGATGAGCTGCTCAGCGAAGAAAGGATCGTTGGCCGGGGTGGAGGCCACATACTCGCCCTCCACCTTCGTCAGCACGTCGTCCAGGGACATAGCCTCCCAGTGGCCGAAGAGGTCGCCGTCGGCAAAGGCCCACTCGTAGCTTTGCAGCTTAAGGCTGCGGCTGGTGACGAGGGGTTTCAGACAGGTGTTGATGGTAATGTCCAGATAATCTTTGTTCGACACCTCGTCCAGGTTGACCGAGGAGGTGCGCTGCTCGCTGGCGTAGAGGACAGTCGGGTTCAGATTGCTCCAGCCATCGAACACACTGTCCAGCAACTGCCGGGTCGTCGTCATTGTGGTCGTGGCAATCGCCTCGTCCAGATGTTTGAAATTCTGTTTGCTGTCGTAGACCACCCGGTATTGCTGATCCTGCGGGATGCCCCAGCGCTCTTCCAGGCTGGCGTTGTTGGGGGTGTCAAAGCGGTTTTTGATATCGTAGAGGGTGATAGCGCCGGGCAGGAATTGGGCTTCCAGGCCGCCCCGCAACAGCGTAATTGGGCCGTCGTCGTAGCCGACGGTGGGCAAAGCCGCCGCCACCAGCATCGACGCGCCGCCCTGCCGGGAGACCTGCAAACCAGTCAATTCGTAGGCTTCGTCGTAGACCCACAGCCCCCAGCCGCCGTTGGGACTCTGCGCAGGCTGGCCGTTGTTATCCAAGAGCAGAACGTCGGCCACCGCGGCCCACTTCAGCCGCACATCTTTCCAGTGGCGGGTTAGGTCGTTGTTGCCGGGCCGCCGGTCGTACAGCATTTTGATCTGAAAGGCGAAGACCTGGCCGCCCCGCTCCACCGTCATCAGCGGTATCGTCATATCCCAGATCTGCTCGCCATTTTCATAGACCGGATTGCCAGCCGCGTCTTTGTGTATGGCCGCGCTGACGCCATAGACGCTCATCGCTTTGGCCGTGGGCAAGTCCCGTTCCCGCACAGTGGCCTGCAGAAAAGGCACAAATGTAACGTCACCGCTGGTGCCGTAATCAATACCAAACTGTATCTTTTTGAGCAGCCGGATGGTCGGGTCTGTATTCTGGATGGCCGCTGTATCGTCGCCGGGCCAGGTCACATGTTTGTAGGCCCAGCGCAGGGACTTCGCCTCACGCGGGCGAATCTGCATCTCCACATAAAAGGGGTAGGGATTGGTCGCTTCGTTGTCCGGGTTCTGGTCCAGCGTTTCAAAGGTATAGTTGGGCGCTTGCCAGTTGCCGCCTTCATAGAGTATCTGTTTGTTGGACCAGGAAAAGGGCGACAAATCCATGCCGTCGGGCACGCTGTCGTGGTCGTTGTCGTCATCCCACATCCAGCCCAGTGTATAGCTATCGCCGCATTTGCCCTTGTGAAACTCGTCCCCGTCGTTTAGCCCGTCCTGGTTGGTGTCGGGATTCAACGGGTTGGATTTGACGACAACCGATCCGTTGTTGATGGCACAGGTGATCCCATTCAGTTCTTCGTAGTCGCTGAGGGTGTCGTAGTCCGAATCGGGGGCAAAGGGGCTTGTGCCGTACTGAACTTCGTAGCCGTTGGGCAGCGTGTCGCCGTCCTCGTCGCCGAATTCGTCCAGAAAGCTGGCGGGGTTGCCCGCATCGCTCTGCAGACCAGCGCGCATAGAGCGGATGTCGCGCAGCATCTCGCCCGCCTGACTGCCGGGCACGGCCGCTGCGCTCTTTTCCACCCCGGAAGCGCTAGTGCCGCCCATCAAACCCGCGGCGTCGGCCACACTGACAAAGGAGGGTGCCAGCAGCGCAATCAGCAGCAGAATTGTCAGGCCGCGCAGGGCGCGGCGGCTGCCCCGGTGCGCCCGCCATAGCAGCCAGAGCAGGGCCAGCGCCGCCGCCAGCATCGGCAGCCACATCGCCGTTTGCAACGTGTCCAGAGCCACCAGTTCGGCCACCGGCTCGCCCGCGCCCGGCGCCACGGAGGGATCAAAACGGGCAGGGGCAAATACCCGGCCAAAGCTCGTATAGTCGGTTTCGGTGTGGGCGCGCACGCGATAGGGGATATTCTCGTGGCGCATCCACGAAAGATCGAGGATCAGATGGGCGGGCAGGCCGCGGCTGTCGATCCAAAGCTCACCCGCGCCGGAGATGCCAGTCTCGTTGCGTTGAGCCACATCCATCGTCTGGCTGTTGAGCGCGCCCTGACGCCCCAGCAGCAGACGCAGAATATCCGGCCCCTTCAAGGCAAAGGCAACCCGCTGGTATTCGGCTTCCCGGCCGTCTGGCCCCGGCAGACCGCTGGCGACTTCCAAGAGGTGAATCTCTTTGGCTACCGAAAGCAGGGAGAGACTGTCCGAGTCCATCCCCACCAGGGAGGGCGCACTATCAACCCGGCTCCAGCGGTCTACGCCGCTCTCGGGCCGCCATTCGTATGTCGTGCCGTCGCGTACCAGAATCTCCTGGGCTGTGGTCGCCATCTGGGCAAAGCTGCTCTGCCCCGGTGTGACCGAGAAACGCGCCCGGTCTGTGCCGCCGATATCGCCGCGAATGTTGAAGCGCGACCACTGCTCCTGGGTATTCATCCCGAAGGGGTCCTGAGGAATGATCGACTGGCTGAGCGCGATGTTGACGGTATAGCTGCCCGCGTCCTGGGCGTTGGACAACGCCCAGCGCAACAGATCGTCACCGCTGGGCTGGCCGCTCATCCGGTTGCCCAGAGAAGACGCGGGCAAATACAACAGGGCTGCCAGCGCCAGCAAAATGAGCGCGCCCAAAGCGGCCAGCGCGCGCTTCGGCAAGCGGCTGGGAACAAAACGGCGAGGATTGCCTGTGCTGTTCACGGTTCTCTCCTGGTTACTACCCGTCATCTGACGGTCTGCGGCGAACAAAAGGGAAGGGACACGGCTATTCTAGCAGATCGCAGAAAGCTTGTCAGTGGCAGTGGGTGACATAAAAAGTGACACCGAGTGGGATGGGGAATGGGGCAGAGGATGTATAGCTTTTGCCCGTTTCGTTACTCCATGATAAAATGTATGTACAATAGCCATACAAAAATGGAGGAGGACGCAATGAGCAAAAGCGCAGTGATTAGTACACGAATTGAACCAGGGCTTAAAGAGAGCGTTGAGCAGGTCTTTGCGCGGTTAGGATTAACGACAACACAAGCCATCACCCTATTTTTCCGGCAAGTAGAGTTGCAGCAAGGGTTGCCGTTTACGATTAAGCTACCTAACGCTAACACTGTGGCGGCGTTACAACAAGCCCAGGCGCGGCAAAATTTAACCACTTATGCTGACGCCAATGAATTGTTTACAGATTTGGGAATCTGATGAAACGCCTGAGTCGCACCAACCAATTCAAAAAAGATGTCAAGCGGATGTTGAAACGCGGCAAGGACGTTACGGAATTCAAGATCGTGATCCAGCAATTGCTTGAGGCTCAAGAATTGGCAATGCATTACCGTGATCATGCCCTCGTTGGGCAATACAAGGGCACACGCGAATGCCATATTGCACCTGATTGGTTGCTGATCTATGAAGTGACCGATACAGAGATCATTCTCATTCGCACGGGGACGCATTCCGATCTGTTCGCTTAGAGCCTGAATTATTCAACAGGCTCTTGGCTAACCACAGAATACACGAAACACACGGAAGGGAAGACAAAAGAAAATTTTCCGTGTGTTTCGTGTATTCCGTGGTTGTTGGTTTGCGTCCCTCGTGTCTGAATTATTCAACAGCCTCTTAGAGATTTGTAGGTGAAACCAGCAGGTGGACTTTTCCGTTGGTACGCCTCGTTCTCATTCCAACCCCAGCGCGGCCAAATTGCGATAGGAGATCACCAGACTCTCAAAGGGGTCGCCGGGGCAGATGTCCTGCTCCACAGCGTACCACTCGACATTTGCATCTACACAAGCAGCCAGAATCCCCGGCCAGTTGAGGTTGCCCTCGCCCACTTCGGCCATCACCTGCTCCCGCTGGCCGACAATCGCCATATCCTTCAGATGGATCACCGGCATCCGGTCTGCCATCCGTTTGATCCAATCAATCACATCGCCGCCGCCGTGCTGAATCCAATAGGTGTCCAGTTCGGCCTGCACATAGCGGGGATCGCTCTCGGCGTAGAGAATCTCCAGCCCGTTGCGCTTGCCAAATCGCTGGAACTCGAAGCTGTGGTTGTGGTAGCTGAAAGTGAGATCAGCCGCGGCCAGCTTGCGCCCCACTGCCGTGGCGTCGGCCGCGAAGCGGTGATAGCCCGCCTCGCCCGCGTCCCGATACGTCGCGGGCATACTGCCTACGGCTACGTGCTGGCAGCCCCACAGGTGATGCTCGTCAATCACCGCGTCCAGGTCGTCCAACAGACGATTCCAGCCGATGTGGGTGTTGCAGATGACGATGCCGTTGTCGTCGGCAATCCGTTTGACCTCGGCGGGTGGGATGGGGCCGATGGCCGACACCTGCGCGGCGGTATAGCCAATCGCCCGCACTTTGGCCAGGCTGTCGGCAAAATCCGCCGCGGTTTTGGTGAATTCACGCACAGTGTAGAGTTGGGCAGCGAGAACGGGGGTGGGCATTGGGGTCTCCTGGGGTATTGGGTATTGGATATTTCGTATTCGGCTATCCGTCAATTCTGTGATCTGTCTTCTCCTACAGTAAACACCGCTTGAACGGACAACGCAAATGGGTAAGTACGCAGTTTGTATAAAATCCCGGTTGACAATCCTTTGCTTTCAGGTGGTTTCGTGGTTCGTAGCTCTCCACTTGGATACGCAGCGTCGTCGCGCTGTGTTCACCATTGACAATGTGTAGCTGGATTGTTATAGTGACGCTATGATCGAAATTCGGAAGACTGATCTTTTCGCTCATTGGCTCAACGAACTCCGTGACATCCAGGACAGAGCGCGCATCCAAGCTAGGATCGAGCGGCTCGCCGCCGGAAATCCTGGGGATGTCGAGCCTGTTGGCGAGGGCGTCTCCGAGTTGCGCATCCACTACGGCCCCGGTTATCGGGTATATTTCAAGCAGAGCGGGAACGCGCTGATTATTCTCCTGGTCGGTGGCGACAAGAGTACGCAAGCCAAAGATATCAGAGCAGCCCTACGCCTTGCACGAAACCTTTCGGAATAGACGCTATGACCCAAACCAGTACCACTCGTTATGATGTTGCAGAACACCTGCGAACCCCGGAGGAAATGGCTGCTTATCTTGAGGCCTGTCTGGAAGAGGCCAACGGCGATGCCGCCTTTGTGGTCAAGGCGCTTGGCGACATCGCCCGCGCCAAAGGCATGACCCAGGTTGCTCGAGACGCGGGTCTTTCTCGTGAAAGTCTTTACAAAGCGCTTTCCGGTGAACGTAAACCCGACTTCGCTATCATTTTGAAGGTTATCGAGGCACTAGGATTGAAGCTGCACGCTGGGGTCAGTCGTATCTGATCGCTTGGCATCAACCAGAGTGTACCTGAATTTTCAGCGGAACGAGTAGACCGATCTCGACAGATGCCGGGGACTTGACAAGAAGTCCTCGGCATCTGTTTTGTCCTCAAGCGGTTTTTCCGTCTTTGACATCGCCCCCGGTTTAAGGTAGCGTATACACCTGCAATCAGTGGCAATCCACCATTTATCTCAGGAGACCCCAATGCTGTCCCAAGAACAGATCGCCTTCTATCACGAAAACGGCTACCTGGCCGTAGAGAATGTGCTTTCATCCACCGACGTGGCCGAGCTGCGCCGTGTCACCGACGACTTTGTGCAGCAGAGCGCGGCCTTCACCGAACACACAGATGTTTTTGATCTGGAGCCGGGCCACACACCAGAAGCGCCCCGTTTGCGCCGCCTGAAGAATCCCATTCTCCACCACCCGGTCTACGACAACACCCTGCGTCATCCCGCCATTCTGGACATTGTGGCCGATCTGATCGGGCCTGCCATCCGCACGAATGGCAACAAACTGAATATGAAATCGCCCGAATTTGGCAGCCCGGTGGAATGGCATCAGGACTGGGCCTTCTATCCCCACACCAACGACGACCTGCTGGCCGTGGGTGTCTGTATGGACGATATGATGCTGATCAACGGCTGCCTGCTCGTCATCCCTGGCAGCCACAAGGGGCCGATCTACTCCCATCACGAGGACGGCCATTTCGTGGGCGCGGTCTCGGAGGATATACCGAACGCAGACAGCGCCGTGCCGCTGGAAGTGAAAGCAGGCGGCATTACTATCCACCACGCCCGCACGCTCCACGCCTCGGCCCTCAACAAATCGGCCTATTCCCGTCGTCTGCTGCTCTTTCAATACTGTGCGGTGGATGCCTGGCCCATCGGCGGCGGGGGGGAGTGGGGCGCATTCAACGCCAACATTTTGCGCGGCGAACCCACCAACCGCCCGCGCCTGACCGCTGTGCCGGTGCTGATGCCCCTGCCCCCCGCGCTCAAAGGCGGCTCGATCTATGAGACGCAGACGACGTTGAAGAAGAAGGTCTTCGCGGGGTGAGTTTATACGTTTCACGTCTTCCCGAATCAGATTCCAACGGAGCAAACGAACTGTGATTATAGACAGCCACTGCCACGCCTGGGAGCGCTGGCCCTACCAGCCGCCTGTGCCCGATTATTACTCGCGCAGCGCCATTGACCAGCTTCTCTTTGAGATGGATGTGAACGGGGTTGACAAAGCCTTTCTCGTCTGTGCGGGGATCGACCACAACCCGGCCAACAACGATTACATCGCGGCCGCAGTGCGCCACCACCCGGATCGCATCATCCAATGCGCGGATGTGGACTGCTCCTGGTCAGAGACCTACCACCTGCCCGGTGCGGCAGAGCGTCTGCGTCAGGCCGCCGAGCGCTGGCATCTGCCCGCCTTCACCCACTACGTGAAAGGCGACGACGACGGAAGCTGGTACACCGGCGAGGAGGGAATGGCCTTCTTTGCCGCCGCCGCGGAATTGGGGCTGATCGCCAGCATCGCCTGCCGCCCCCAACACCACACGGCCATCAACCAGGTGGCCGCGGCTTTCCCATCCATGCCCATCCTGATCCACCACCTGGGCCATCCCGGCGTGGGGCAGGTGGACAATCTTCTCCTTGTGTTGGAATCGGCCCAGTACCCAAACATCCACATCAAAGTATCGGGCTTCTACTACTCCACCGTCGGCCCCTTCTGGGATTTCCCCCACCGCGACACCATTGACGCCATCGTGCGTCCGCTCTACGAAACCTACGGCGGTGCGCGCCTCTGTTGGGGATCCGACTACCCGGTCTGTCGGCACAACATCACCTACCGGCAGGCGCTGGAAGCCTTCCGCACCCACTGCGATTTTGTGGCGGAGGAGGACAAAGTGCGAATTCTGGGGGAAAATCTGGCGGGGCTGTTGCTGTCGCGTCCAGCCTGAACGGATCGGGAGGGGAAGGAAGTAGACTATAGCAATTGCCAAAAAAATCGATTTCGTGTATTCTGACGCTACACTCTTGCGGGCAGAGATGGGCCGACAACGCTACTCCCCCCAAGGAAGGTGGCTATGATGCAAGAAATGGAACTATCCAATCACGCGCTGATGCGTATGGCGCAACGCAACCTGTCCGCTGAAGACGTTGAGTACGTCATTCAATTTGGCTGCCTGGTGCGGAGCGGTGGGGCACTGCACTACTTTCTACGCCACAATGACATCCCCAAAGTGGATAGAAAACGGGTGCAGCGCTTGGAAGGGACAACTGTTCTAATGGATCGAAGTGGTCAGTGTATTATTACTGTCTACCGCAATCGCCGAGGACTAAAGGTGCTTCGTCAGAAGGTCAAGTGGGAGATCGAGCAACAAACCCTGCATTGACACCAACCCTCGACCTCCCTTCAGCAGTTTGAATCCATGCCGTACCACCTGTAGCCTCTCCTTATTCTGTCGTTGTCGGCCCATCCCTGACCGCCAGAACAAAACAAGAAGCCGGACCCTTGCCAGTCCGGCTTCTTGTTTTGTCCGTCCAAAATACCCTTTTCACCCCCACTACTTGTAGAAAGCGAGCGACCCCCATGATTTCTTCTCTCTTTTCCCTGGCTGGCAAAGTAGCTTTCGTCACAGGCGGCAACGGCGGCATCGGTCGCTCCATCGCCCTGGGCTTCAAAGAACACGGCGCAACCGTCATTGCCACTGGGCGCAACCCGGACAAAAACGCAGCGATGGCCGCTGAGCTGGGCGAAGGCCACGCAGTCATTGCATTGGACGTGCGCGACGAAGACGCCGTGAACCAGGCCGTGGCCGCTGTTGTGGCCCAATTCGGCAGCCTGGATATTCTGGTCAACAACGCCGGCATTGCGCGGCGGGGCAGTGTGTTGGAGATGTCCACGGCAGAGTGGAACGCCGTATTGGAGACCCACCTGACCGGTTCCTTTTTCTGCGCCCGGGCCGGGGCGCGGGCAATGGTGGCGGGCGGGCGGGGCGGCAAAATTATCAACATCGGCTCGATGTATTCGCTGCTCGGCCCACCCAATGTGGCCAACTACGCCACCGCCAAAACCGGCATGGTGGGGTTGACCCGTGCATTGGGCGTGGAGTTGGCTGTCCACAACATACAGGCCAACGCCCTGCTGCCCGGCTGGCACAAGACCGACATCAACCGGGATATCCTGGATGGACCGCTGGGCGACGAAGTCCGTCACAAGACACCGGCGCGGCGTCTGGGCACACCGGACGATCTGGTGGGCGCGGCCATCTTCCTGGCCGCCCCCGCCTCAGATTTCGTCACCGGCACGACGCTGGTCGTGGATGGCGGCTATTCGATTACGGACCGGCGCTGGGTGGAGTAGGCTCGGCGAGCCTCTGCGTCTCGGCGTTGAGAATTCTGACTTCTCCGATCCATTTGACCTGTTTCAAAGCGTCGTCGGTCTCGCTGGGGACGATCAACCGCACCAGACCGGCGGCGCGGCTGAGGGGCTGGCCGGCGACGGCGCAGGCGAGGAGGATGGGGCGAGATGTGACCGCGTCGACTTCGGCGGCAGAAAGACGCGTGCCAAAGCCGTCCGCGCTGATCACTTCGGCCTCTTCCCACGCCGCGGCCCAATAGTCACCCACCAAATCGGCCAGCGTTACGCCAGTGAAGGCGAAGGGGCCGGATGTGCCGTGGCCGGTACTGACAATAAAACAGTCGCGGAGGGTCGTCTGGGGGCGACCGCGCAGATTGTCCGGGGTAATGGTTTGTACAGTGCCGTCGGGCAGCGAAAGAAGGAAATCGGCATTTTCGGACGGGGGCGCGGGGTTGGGATCGTGGCTGTGGGGATGCAGCGGGTCGTGAAGTTGGGTCACAGCGGCTCACTCCTTCGGTTCGATGGTAAAGGCCAGGGGAAAACCGTTGGCCCGCGCCGCGGCGTGGGCCAAGCCCACCAAACGCTCAGCCTCGGCCTTCGGGCGGGCGACAACCGGGGCCACCCCCCGCGTATGGGTCTCCTGGGCGATATGCTCGGCGATCTCTTTGGACAGGCGGAAGATGCGCTGCAGGATGTCAATGACGAACTCGAAAGTCGTCACGTTGTCGTTGTGGATCAACACCAGCCACTTGCCCTCGTCCGTGGCGAAGATGCCGACGTCCAGGCGCTGGATGGTTTCGATGTCGGTTTGGAGGATTGGGTCGGTCATAGGTGTCGTCTCTCCAACTCATTTTGAACACTCCCAAGTCGGCTTCTCCCGGATTTCTCCATCTGCCCCACCAGCGCAAGCGCGGCAGCAACCCCATCTTCGGCCCGGATTTTCTCGCCCAGCCGGGCTGCGGCCTGGCGCATGGGCTGATCACTCACCGCCTGTTGGATGGCCTGGGCCAGCCGCTCCACCGACAATTGTTGGCGCGGGATCGGCGCTGGCCCCACACCCAATTCCGCCACCCGTTTGCCCCAAAAGGGCTGGTCGCCAAAGAAGGGGATGACAATGGACGGCACGCCCGCGGTCAGCCCGGCCCCGGTTGTGCCCGCGCCGCCGTGATGCACGACCGCGGCCATACGCGGAAAGAGCCAGGCGTGGGGCACAGAATCCACCAGAAAGACGCTCTCCGCCACCTCCCCGGCGGCCAGACCACCCCAGCCGGAGAGTAAGACAGCGCGCTGACCTGTCTGTTTGATGGCCCGCAAAACCAGCGCGGCCGTCTCTTCTGGATTGCGGTTGCCCATACTGCCAAAACCCACATAGACCGGCGGCGGACCGCTGGCGAGAAAGTCCACCAACGCGGGGGGCGGCATCCAATCCGGTGTGGGGTCGAGCGTCCAATAGCCGGTGACGTGTACATCCACGCCCCAATCCGCTGGTTTGGGGATGACCGACGGACTGAAGCCGTAGAGAACCGGAGTCCCGCGCAAACTCTGCGCCCTGTATGGCCCCGCAAAGGGAGCAGGCGGCAGACCCAACACCTCCCGGCGCATCCGTCCATCCGCGGCGCGAAAGCCCTGCCACATCACCTGGCGCACCAGATGGTGGGAAATCCGGTTGGCAAAACCACCCAGACGGGCGATGGTTGGGGGAAAGAGGACGCCGGGGAAGGCGCTGGTCGGCGTGAAGGGCAGGACGTAGGCTTGCAGCAGGGGAATCCCACGCTTTTCGGCCAGGGCGATGGCGACATTCAGCCCGCCGATACCTGCCAGCAGAAGCTCCACGCCGTCACAGGCGGCGAGGCTGTCTTCCCCCCACTGGAGCGCGGCTTCTGCGGCCAGCTTGGCCGTGTGGCGGGTCAGGGCGATGAAATTGCCCTTTTCTACCAGGGCGCGCAGTTCCGGCGCATTGACCGCAGCCTGCGCATCGCCGCGCGCGGGCCAGAACTCCAGTCCGTGGCTGGTTACAAAGCCCGCATAGTTTTCGTGGGTGATCAGGCGTAGACTGTGGCCGGCTTCTTGCAGCCCTCGGCCCAGAGCCACGTAGGGTTGCACGTCGCCCTGGCTGCCCAGGGCGAGGATGGCGATTTGCATGGCTGCCTCTGTATGGTGGTTTGTGGTAAGTGTAGTTGACGGATCAACCGCCCAGCCAGCCACGCAACATACGCAGATTCTCGATGCAATCTGCTGTCGGGTCGTAGTCGTCCGGTTCGTGTTCCACGCCGATGTCGCCGCTGTAGCAGATCTCCGCCAGTGCCTCTACACAGCCCGCAATCGGCACGCAGCCTTGCCCGTAGCGGCAGGTGACGTGTCCACCGGGGGCCAGCACATCTTTCAGGTGGACGTGCATGACGTGGGGGGCCAGTTCGCGGATGGCCCGCGCCGCGTCGTAGCCGTGGGTGCCCCACCAGCCCGTGTCCACGGCTGTGCCGATTGTGCCGTCGCCGCCGTCGCCGATCTTTGCCAGCATCTCGGCCGCGGTCTTTTCGCCGGGGTGATTTTCGATGGCGAGCTTCACCCCGTATGTCTTCAGAATATCCACCACCGACGCCCGATCCGCGTAGAGCAGTGGGGTGTTGCCGCCCAGAATCGTCGTCTGCATCGCCACGGCCAGTTGGCAAGCAGCCTCGAATTCCTGGGCGGTTGCGCCAAAGCCCCCGGCCAGACTGGTGACGGTAAGATTGTGCTTTGCCAGCAGGTCGCGGGCGATGGCGATGTGTGGCGGACTGGCCCAGTTCCAGTGCAGATGGGCCAGCCAGATGTCAATGGCGCTGAAGCCCATCGCCGAGACTTCGCTCAGCATTGCGTCGAAGCGCTCGGCAAAGGATTCCAGCGGGCGAAAATAGTCATTGGTGGCGCTGTCACCCTGCATCCAGCCTGCGGTCATCTGGTAGCCGAGCTGGCGGGCGACGAAGTTGGCGCTGATAAAGGAGATTTTTGCGGTCATGGGTCTGCTTTCTGTTGTGAGCCGGTGTGGCCGGTGGGTTGTCTGCTGGATGGTAATTACGCAGCCACCCCACCCTAACCCTCCCCAGATTGGGGAGGGGATTGTGACGACTCCTCCCCCAATCTGGGGGAGGTTGGGAGGGGGTGGACAATCTGCTCTCTGCGAACGTCAAAGGTTGCTGGCTGCTTATACCGGCAACAGCCAGCACAACTCATTGCGGCGTATCAGCCGCAGCAGATATCCACTGATTGACTATTTCAATCAATGGTTTTTCCTTGCTCCGTATGTCATCCATACCAGTAAAGGAGGCAACGGCTCGGTCGGTCGTTGCCCATTTGAGCAATCCGTGGGGGTCTTCGATTAGATTCTGGGCGGGCAGTGCTTTGACCTTTGCCCCGCGATGAAAGACGATCTCAACGGCCTCTGGGGAATTCAGTTTGAAGGTCATGCGATCGTCGCCCTCAGCACAAAAACTGGGGGCATTCCATTTGATCTGTTCGGTGAGAGGCACGCCTGCTTCGAGAATAATTCGGCGTAACTCCTCGATTCCCGGCTTGAGCGGGTGCTGGGTATTGGCCAGAAACTCGACAACCGCTTCGCTGCCCGAAGGTTTTTCTTTTCGTTTCACGTCAACCCTCCAATTCAATCTGCTAACACTTCCTCAATCGCGCGCCGGCCAATGGCGGTCAGCACCGGATTTGTCGTTCGATAGTAGGGCAGGGCCATCAGCCCCATCGAAAGCGCCCAGCCCTTGCCCCGTGCCCAGGTATCGTCGTCCACTTGCAGCGCATCCCGGAATATCTGTCGGGTGTCGGCGCAGAGATAGAGCCAGGCCGCCATCACATCGCAGGCCGGATCGCCCACACCCAGACAGCCAAAGTCAATCACCGCGGCCAGCCGCCCGTTGCGGGCCAGCAGATTGCCCGCTTGCAGGTCACCGTGCAGCCAGACGGGCGCGCCAGCCCAAACTGGCGTGTACAGGGCACTTTCCCAGGCTGCGGTCAGCGTGTCGCTGTCCCACTCACCGGCCAGGGAGACAATCGCGGCGCGCACTGCCCCATCCCGCTCGGCCAGCGGGACACCCCGGCTGGATTTGAGAGCACCAGGGCGCGACCCTTGCGTGGCGTCAACCTTCTGTAAAGCGACCACAAATTCGGCCAAATCGAACGCAGCCTGCCGGGGATCGGTGATGTGTTCAGGGGTGGCGTTTTCGCCCGCCAGCCAGCGGTAGACCCCCCAACGCCAGGGGTAGCCGTGGCCCGCTTCGCCCATCGCCAGCGGTTCTGGGATGGCAAGCGGCAGATGGGGGGCGAGCCGTGGCAGCCAGCGCATCTCCTTTTCCACCTGCCCCACAGCCCAGTGGATGCGCGGCAGGCGCACAGCCATCTCCTCGCCCAGCCGGTAGAGCGCGTTGTCTGTGCCGGCGGAGGCAACCGGCGCGATGGACAGGTCAGCCCAATCGGGAAATTGTGCGGAGAGCAACCGGTACACAAGAGATGGGTCGGTCATTACTTCGTCGGCGTGCATCTTGCCAGCAGAGGTGAGCATCGCGTACTTTCAATGGGTTGGCGGGTGTTGCAAAGGAAGAGTTTCGATCTCACGGATCAGAAAAGGCAGATTGGGCGTGTTGAAGGAGAGACCGGGCGCGGGAATGCGGTTGTGTTTGATGTCGGGCGGGATGTGTTTGTGGTGCGGGTGGGTACTGGACAGTTCAGGGATGTGGGGATGGGGTTGGGAGTCGTACCAGTACATTTGCAGGTCAACCTGAAAGACATCATAACTGTATGAATCGATCAGAAGTGTTCCACCATCCCATGTCAGTAGTTCGTAGACTCTTAGCCGCATACCTGCGGAAAAGTCCACATCCCCTCGAAGTTCAGCCATACCCCGGCTTATACGAACGATAGTAAGCGTGGAGTGTCGGATGGAAGGAAAACCATCGGCCAGGGTATAGATGAACCATTCGTACTCATGCAGGGACTGGAACGGATTCACGGCGGGCTGTCTTTTCAATTACTTGGGACAATGACTGACTTTCAGAGCGTAGGGACTCCACAATTCCGCGGAATTGTTGCTGTCGTCGTAGCCATACTTTGTACGCGCCCCCCCAAGCGGTCCAGTCTTGTACCCAATCTGAATTGGTAGGTTCCTCCCCTTCCGAATACGCTTCGTAAAAGATACAGGAAAGCATATTGAACTTCCGTTCATAGGAATGCAGCATCTCTTCCAGTACATGAATATCAAACAGCAGATCATCGAGAGTCATTGTCTTGCCACCTTTCAGCCCACAAGAGCCTCATCCTGCCCCATTCTATGTTATCTTTCGATTGAAATCAACTCGTATCAGCGAGGGCATTCGTTCAAGAATACCGTAAAGTCTAAATCGCCTGGCGAGTGCCCATAACCGGTCAGTATAGCGGCGACTTCGCTGCGATGCTGGGTGCCGTGATTCACCAGATGCCAGAGGCAATGCCAGAGCAGCCGTTCCCGCTTTGCCCCTTCGTCGGTTGTGTAACGCACATAACCGCCCAGGTCGTCATCGGTCAGGCCGGTCAAATAGGCGCGCATAGCTGTCTCTTCCTGCGCCCAGCGTCGGGCCAGGGCATCCAGCGTGGGGAATTGCTCTTCGGCCACCGTCTCAAACCCGGCGACAGTTCCCGTCTGCCAGAGGGTGCGCCAGCCATACTCTGCATCTACACAGTGGGCCAGGAGAGAGCGCAGGCTGCCCAGACTGTGCCCCGCCTGACCCAGAAACTGCTCCTGGCTGATCTGCGCGGCGGCCGCCAGGATGCGTTGGTTCGCCCAGTAGTGGTAGTCATAGAGGGCTGTGATGTCGCGGATGTTCATCTGTTCTTCTCGCTAAGAATGAAGTTGGGGCAGTGGCTGTAGGTTGGGTTCTTCCTCGGAAAGCGTCATCTACGAGAGCTACCAGTGTCGGGAAAACCCAATACGCGCACGTTCAATGGGTTGGCGGGTGTTGCAAAGGAAGAGTTTCGATCTCACGGATCAGAAAAGGCAGATTGGGCGTGTTGAAGGAGAGACCGGGCGCGGGAATGCGGTTGTGTTTGATGTCGGGCGGGATGTGTTTGTGGTGCGGATGGGTACTGGACAGTTCAGGGATGTGGGGATGGGGTTGGGAGTCGTAGCCTGCATATACTCCGACCGATAGTCACGCCAGGACTCATAGGCACCTGCCCAAGCCGCCCAGGGGAGGACCCAACTGCTATCAGCCGGTTCCTCGCCTTGAGACCAGACCTCGTAAAACATCTCCGAAAGTACCCCGAAGCGGCGCTCAAAGGATTGTAATTCGTATTCCAGCACATGAATATCAAACAGCAGATCGTCGAGAGTCATCCGATTGCCACCCTTTCATCCAGAGCAATTCTCGTCCTGCCCACATTCTACGCCACATTTCCCACAGAATCAACCGGCAGCCTTCACATCTTTTTTCGCATCACCGCCCGAATTTCCCGGTAGCCAATCGGCACAATCCCCTCTTGCGCCAGAAACTCAGCCAGACGGTCCGAACGGAAGTAGTTGTATTCGTGAATCCGCCAACGGTTGTTGACCGGATCGATCACCTCAATGTCGCCTGGCGCGTTGGGATGCAGGCTGAAATAAGTGACGCCGGGCTGCAAACCCCGCAGAATTGACTCGTAGAGATCGGCCCGATCCCCTTGACCGTCGCCGCCATCGTAGCCAGGGGTGATGCGAAACCAATCAACGAGCGGCATCCCCTGCTCCTCAATCGCCCCGACCTGCCGGGCGTGGGCCGCCTCATCCGCGGGACGATAGCCCATCTGTCGCATCACATCGTCCAGCTGGCGGAAGAAGAGCAGAGGCAGGCGATACGCAAAGCCCAGACGCAAATACTCTTCCAGCAGACCCGGAATCGTCGCTGACCCCATGTGGGTGTCCAGATGGGTCACGTCCACCCCCGCGGCCAGCGCCCGGTCGATCTGCGCTTCCATCTCGCCCACCGCTGCCGTCTGGTTGAGATGGGCCGCCACCTCGGCCACGCTCGGCCAGAAGTGGCCTGTGCCGTCCAGCAGCCCGCTGTTGACCTGGCGCGTGCTGATTGGCCCCCAGCGGTATTGCGGCCATTCGCTGGTCAGGGTCAGATGGACGCCCAGATCGATGGCGGGATTGGCCGCCGCGCTCTGCACCATCTCCGGCGACCAGGGGCAGGGCATCATCACCGAACCGGTTTTGAGCAGGCCGACCGCCTGACATTCCAAAAAGGCACGGTTGCTGCCGTGACACATCCCCACGTCGTCGGCGTGGAAGATGACCAGCCGGGCGGAAGAATCGTAGCCGAGGGCGGCAAGGAGAGGATTGGGGATCATTGGTTTGTACTCCGTTTTGGGTATTGGGTATTGGGTATTTCGTCGCACCAAACAGTCCGGCCTACGCAATAGTTTGTCGGTTCAAAAAAATTGCTTGGGAGACCCCGGCTGCGGTCTATGGAACATCCAATACCCATTATCAGTCTATCCGGCCAGCCAAGCATAAGCAGTCACAGCGCAGCCTATGCTTTGCGCGGCCCGGCGCAAATCGGCCAGCGTCACCTCATTGAGCGGAATCCCCAGCGCCCGGTACTCCGCCTGGCGCAGAAACTCCAACTCGCCGGGCGCGTAGATGCGCTCGACGCCCGCAGCAGGGCGACAGTCGTGGATCTGGTGGATGGCCGCGTCCACCCGGCTTTGGAAACGGGCCAGATCCTCGAAGGCTTCCACCCGGATGGCGGCGACAAAATGGCCGTCCTGACCGGCACGCGGGCCGCTCTGCATATCGCCCAGCTCCGTGCCGTAGGCTGCGCCGGAGAGTAGCGACGAAAGCACGCCCATAATCAGCGCCAACGCTGTGCCTTTGAAGCCGCCGATGGGCATAAGCAGCCCGTCCAACGCCGCCGCCGGGTCGCTGGTGGGGCGGCCCTCCCGGTCCAGCGCCCAGCCGTCGGGCAGCGGCCACCCCTTCTGCTGGTAGATGCGGATTTTGCCGTGCGACGATCCGCTGAAGGCCGCGTCGTAGACAATCGGTCGCTCCTCGCCCGCGGGGATGGCGACGCCCAGCGGGTTGATGCCGAGGATGCGTTCTGCGCCGCCCCAGGGGGCCATTGTGGGCAGGGCGTTGGTGGTGGCAATCCCGATCATCCCATGGGCCACGGATTGGCGCGCATAGTAGGCCATCGCGCCGCTGTGGTTGCTGCCCCGGATGCCCGCCGCCGCGATGCCGTGGAGAGCGGCCCGCTCGATCACCCGTTTGGTGGCAAAGTCCATGCCGATCTGCCCCATACTGTTGCCGCCGTCCACCACCATACACGCACCCACATCGCGCACAAGCGACGGTCGTCCGACAGGATTGACACCGCCGGTCGTCAACTTTTTGATGTATTCGGGTACACGCAGCACCCCGTGCGAGTGGATACCGCTCAGGTCAGCGTCTACCAGTGTGTCGGCCAACAGGGATGCGTCGGCGGCGCTCATCCCACAGCGCAGGAAAACATCTGTCACCAGCGCCAGCAGTTCTGTCGGCGGCACTTCGGCGTCCACTCTCCTTCTCTACTGCCACCGGTGCCCTCCTCTTCACAATGCAGTCAGAAAGGCCAGCAATGGCTGGTTCACTTCCGTCGGTGCTTCCATATTGGACATATGCCCCACCCCCGCAACCACAATTACACGCGACTGGGGGACCTGCTGGCCGATCAGATCGGTGATCTGTCGAAAGTCCGCCCTATCTTCTTCGCCCACCAGCGCCAGCACAGGCATACCCAATTCTCCCAGGCGCGCCGCGGCGGGCGGCTGCAGATGGCGCTCCGGGTTGGGGTTGACAAAGTGCCAGCCCGAATACTCCCCCACAATCTGGGCCAGACGGGCCGAGACCGACGGCTGGCGGTGTGCGGGCGCAAAGAGCGGGTGGGCCAGCCAGACCGCTTTGGCCGCAGGGATTCCCCCCCGTGCAGCCTCTTGCCAGACCACTCCATTCTCTGCATTGGACTGACTCGACCAGGCAAAGCCACCCAGCACCGTATCAATCAACGCCAGCCGTCCCACGCGGGAAGGATAGGTGAGCGCGTAGTCCAAAGCCACTGCCCCGCCTTTGGAAAGCCCGACCAGATGGGCCTGGGGGATATTCAGCCGGTCGAGCAGAGCGTTCAGATCATCCACATGGGAATAGGCTTCGTCTGTGGGCAGGGCCGACTTGCCAAAACCCCGCAGATCATAGCGGATGACCCGAAAGTGTTGGGCCAGGGGTAGGAATTGATCCTCCCACATGCGGGTGTCCAGCGTAAAGCCGTGTATCAAAACGACGACCTCGCCAGAACCGGCCATCTCATAATAGAGACGAGTCTGATTGACATCCACAAAGCCGCTGTGAATCTGCGTCATTGGATGCTCTCCCTTCCGGCGGCCAACCCGCCTACGCTATCCACTGGAAGAAACCCAGACGGGTCAGATCGGCTTTGAGTTCCTCCTCCTTCTGGCTGCTCAGGGCTTGCAACGGCAGACGTACCGGACCGCAGTCGAAGCCGAGGAACTTCATCACGGCTTTGAAGGCGGGCACGCCCCCGTAACCAGCGATCAGCCGGATCATCTGCACTGTCTGGCCCTGGTGCATCTGGGCGGTGGCGATGTCGTTGCGCTGGAACGCGTCAATCACCCGCTGGAAGACGGGCGCGGCAAAGTTGTAAGTGGTACCGACCGCGCCCTGCGCACCGGCGCAGAGACCGCTGAGCAGCATCTCGTCCGAGCCAAAGAGCAGATTGAAACGCCCGTGTTCCAGTTCCGCGGCGGCCTGCAAGTTGTATACGTCGTGGATGCTATATTTGGCCCCCACCAAATTGGGGATGACCCGGCTGCCCGCGGCCAGCAGATTGGCTACATCCACCTGCACGCCGGTCATCTGCGGGATGTGGTAGTAGTAGAAGGGCAGGTCGGGCGCGGCCGCGGCAATCTGGGCCATACAGCGCACAATCAGATCCACCGAGCCGGGCTTGAAGTAGAAGGGCGGCACCGCAGAGAGCGCGTCTGCCCCGATGGCTTGGGCGTGTGTTGCCAGGTCTTGGGCTTCGACCAGACTGGTGTGGCCGACCTGCAAAATGACCGGTACGCGCCCGCGCGCGGCCTGGACAAAGGCGGCGGCCACGGCTTTGCGTTCAGCCGTACTCAGCGAAACGCCCTCGCCTGTGCTGCCGCAGACGTAGAGACCGGTCAATTTTTGGGCGATGAGAAAGTCCACCATCGGCTCGATCAGCCCCAGATTCAGGCTGCCGTCGGCGTGGAGGGGGGTGAAAGTGGCGGGAATCAGGCCGGAGAGATGGAAGTGCATAGATTGTGCCTTTCGGGAGAATGGGAGATGGAAGAGAGTGAGCGCAGACACGTCTATTTTCAACCAAAAGGCGTGAAGATGCAAAGGCGCAAAAAGAGAGCCACCCACTCAATCCGTTTTGGCGTCGCGCAGCCAGACCACCGGCGCATCCCCCAGCGCGGCCAACAGATCAGCCGTGGACAAGATCACTGCCGTCCCCCGCACACCGGAGCCGATGGAGACTTCGCCCTGCGCCGTCACGCTGGCGTCCACCAGCACGGGGATCGGCGCGGGCAGGCCAAAGGGGGCCACCGCGCCGATGGGATAGCCGGTGACTTTCACCACCTCGTCGCGCTCCGCGGTGGTCAGGCGCGAGACGCCCAGATGGGCGCGCAGGGCTGCCCAGGAAATCTGCGCCGGCCCCGCGGCCAGCACCAGCAGATAGCGCCCCTCTTCCAGGCGAAAGAGCAGCGTGCGCACGACCTGTTCCGGCGTCTGCCCGCGTTCGGATGCGGCCTGTTCCAGGGAAGCGACTGCTCCCGAATGGACAAAAAGCCGGTGGGGGATGTTCAGCGCGGCGAGGGCGACGGAGACGGGTGGCGGTGTGGGCATCAGTTCACTCGAAGACTGCACCTACCAGATAAATCACGCCGTTGGCCGCCTCCAGCGGTGGGCCGATGACTGGCACGCCGTTGACGGTGAATCCGCCCGCCCCCGCGGATTCCAGGTCGGGGTCCAGACGCAGAAGAGCGCTGTCAAGGGTAGGGATATGCTTTGTGCGCGTGGTCACCCAATCCGGGCTGAGACGGCCAACGGCAATGTGGCTGGAAAGGAGGGCAAAGGCCTTCTCCGGTTCAATCAGTAGCGCATCTTGGGCTTCCACCAGTAAGGCATCGAAAGCTTCGTTGGTGAAGGCGAAAAGAGTGTAAGGTCCGGCCGCAGCCAGTGTCTGCGCCAGGGCAGTCTGGCCGATCAGATCGCGGAAGGTCTGCAGGCTGCTTTCACCCGCCGCCACTGCGAGCAGGTTGTTGGCAACGGGTGGGCCGCTGGCGGGTTGACGGGTAGGTTGGCGCAAGGGTCGGGATGCTGGGATGCTGGGGGAGAGTGCGGCCACAGGCGGGAGGATGAGCCGTTGCCCCCTATAGAGACGGTTGCAGTTGGGAAGTGCATTGGCCGTACAGATGGCCGTATAGTAGCGTCGGTCGCCGTAGACCGCCTGGGCAATCGCGCCCAGCGTCTCGCCAGTGCGGACGATCCACAATGTGCTGCCCACGCCGGGAAGGGTGCGCGGCTGGCTCAACACCGCTTGGGCCTGCCGCCCCTCATCCACCAGCACGCCATTGTGTACGGTCAGCCGGTAACCCACCGAGAGCGCGTGCGCGTGCTGGTTGACGACCAGCATATACGTGTCCAGCGGATCCTCAATCCGGGCAACCCAGACCGCCACGTCGTCGCGGTAGATGAGCGTGCCCGCACCCCGGTTTGGCTCAAACTCTGGGCGCGAGCCGCTGATCTCCTGGCTGCGGAACTGCTCCTCGTCGAAGAGCCAGAAGTTGAAACTGTCGAGAAGCAGAATCTGTTCGGCGGGGTCGTAGATCATCTCGACGGTCAGCGGCAGCCCCGTGTCCACCACTTCCAGCGTAAAGAAGTCCTGGGCGTAGCGCTTGTCCAGCAGCCCGCGCACAGAGGAGGCGCGCAGAGGGAGGGGTTTTCGTATGGGAAAGGGCGTAGGGGTGGGGCCGGGCACAACTACGAACGGGAAGACAGCGGCATCCCCGCCGCCAGCCGGGGCCGGCGCGCCGCCGTCGAAGACCTGGCCGCCGCTGTCGCTGAGGCCCCCATTGGTAGCACGCAGGGTATAGCCCATCGGAATGGGTGAATCGTTGTAGACAACCACAAAGAGGGGGCCGGGAAAGGGCATGCCAATCGTCGCCTGCAAACGCCGCCCTGTGCCGGGCAGCTGATCCCCGGCGGCCACAGCCACCGAACCGGGTATCTCCCCGTTCTGATAGCGGTTATATCCCTGCTGATCAAAGACAAAGAAGCCGGAGCGGTCATCCAATTCCCAGCGCTCCTGGGGCGAGTATTCCATGAGAATCGTCACGGGTTGGTAACGATCCCAGGCGCGCAGGACGAGGGTGTGCTGGGCGAACTGATAATTAAGTGAACCGCGCACCACCCCCGCCCCGGTCACAGGGGATTGGGCGAGGAGGGGGCTGGGGAATAGGCCGATGGCGAAGGGGAGAAGGATCAGAAAAATAGTGGCAGCAGAGAGCAGCCATTTGGTACGCAAAGTTAAAGGCAGAGGTTCATCGCTCACAGTCACTTCGCCCGTATTGTTATGAATACAAATCCCTTGTGGTTAGGGCTAATTTGTATTCAACGCCCAAAGGCTTGAACAGAGCAAAGTGCTTTGCCCCGCAATCAATCTTCATCCGTTCAACTTCCCGAAGCAATTGCTTGTCCAATGTGCCTTTCGTTTCGGCCACAAAGTAGATGCGACTGTCGTTTTCAAAGACCACAGCCCAATCGGGGATGTAATTGCCGATTGGAGTCGGCACTTTGAAGCCGCGCGGCAGTTTGAAAAAGAACTTGATATTTTCGTCGGCTTCGCAATCGCGGGCAAAAGCGCCTTCAACATCGCTGTCTACGGGAATGTAGTTGAAGGGTGTCTTATCCTGCTTGCTGACGGCAAACAGAGTAGACAGGTAGGTTTCGATTTCTTCGTACTCGAACAAGCGCATTTCGTAGTACGCCCCGTTGATCTGCTCGTATTTCACACCTTCTACCAGCAAACTATTCAGGGTGCGGCGAATTGCTCCAATCACCTGATCCAAAAACATCTGCGGATTGATTTCTAATTCCCCCAAGCGGTCAGATTGTTTCAAAACTTCGTAAACAGTGTTGCGCGATACATCAACGCGGCTTTGCATATAAGCGTACACATCGGGAATGAGATAGTACACTTCTTCGGTTTTCTGCGTGCCCGCATCTTGCAGCGTGCCGGCGATGCCTTCTTCCGAATAACTCAAACGGCCAACGCGGGCTTCCAATAGAGGGCGTTTGGTCAGTGGTGCAAAGTTGAAGTCACGCAATTCGGCAACGGTGCGCCGAATCAGTTCTGCGCTGCTGTATTCCACGGCGTAGCGGGTTTGCTGCCTAATCTTTTCCCAAATCTCAAACAAAAGCGGGAAGTTTTCTAAAGTCAATTCTTTGCATAAGCGAATCTGCGCTGTGGCGCGCGCGTTCTTGATTTTGCCTTTGAACTCAACGCTCGTCTCTTCCTGAATTTCACGTTGCAGCGCTTCCGCAAACTCCTCGTATGTTTCATTGGCGACAACGGTCAAAACGTTGATCTCTTTGTCCTGCACGCGCAGCCCTGCGCTGTCCACGGGCAAACGCAGCCCGCGCCCGATCTCCTGTCGTTTCTTGAGGTCGCTCTTGCTTTCGTTGAGCGTGCAAATCTGAAAGACGTTGGGGTTGTCCCAGCCTTCGCGCAAAGCGCTATGCGAGAAAATAAACTGCAACGGTTCGTCCAGACTCAACAACCGTTCCTTTTCTTGCATAATCAGGCTGTACGTGTCTTCGTCGGCTTTGGTGTTCTTTTCTTTGGAATCTATCCAAACTTCCTTCTTGTCTTTGCCTGCGCCTTTTCGATCCGCCGAGAAATAGCCGTTGTGAACTTGCTCAACCGGGAAGGGAATCACTCCCGGATTTTCACTGGCATAGCGCGTAAAGGCTTCCTCAAACCAGCGGGCGAACTTGCCCTTTTCTGGCGTGCCGGCGGCGGTGTATGCGCGGTAATTGGCGACGCGGTCAACAAAAAACAGCGACAACACCTTAATGCCCTTCGGTCGCAATGCTTTTACCTTCTGGAAATGCTCTTTGACCGTCATCTCAATTTGATACTTGAGCATATCCTCTTTTTGACCGCCCACTTCGCTTTTCTCGCGCAGTTTCCAGCCGTTGGAAATCTCAATTTCACTGTTCTGATCGTCGTCAAAGTAATGCCAATGGTTGACGTATAAATCCCAGTAGAGCGGGTTGCCATTGGAGAGGTCAAACAAGTAGGCCTTGCCCATCTGAACCGTCACAGTTTTGCGCTGAATGCCCTGTGGCGTGCGGGCGTTGAGCGTTAATTTAAGCGTGGCATTGCGCTTACCGCGCTTGCAATTTTCATAACGAATATAGGGTTGATTAAAATCTTGCTCGCTCTGCGTAATCCCAACTACTTCAATCTGCTTGACCAGGCCCAAATCGTAGGCTTGTACAGGATTCAGATTATAGACCAGATTGTATAAATTGCGATGGGTGGCGCTATAGCGCAGCGTACACAGCGGGTTGAGGTTGTGCAGTGCCGTCCGCCGTATATCGGTTTCCATATTTTGCGGCTCATCCACAATCACAAACGGGCAAGTCGCCTGGATGTATTCAATCGGCTTCACGCCCGTTTCGCGCGCACTGTTGATTACATTCGTGTCTTTGGTGAAACTGTCAATGTTGATCACCAAAATCTGAATGGCGTTGGATGTGGCAAAGTTGCGCAGCGCCGTCAGATTTTTGCTGTCATACATCACATAATTGAGCGGGGGGTTGCCGTAGAGCGCTTGCAAGTGGTCGTGCGTGATTTGCAGATTTTTGACCGCGCCTTCGCGGATGGCTACGCTGGGAACGACGATGACAAACTTTTTGAAGCCATAGACTTTGTTGAGTTCATAGACTGTGCGCAGATAGGCGTAGGTCTTGCCTGTGCCTGTTTCCATTTCAACAGTAAAATTCAAAGGGATAAAATCGGTTGCGCCTGTTTCCTGATTCTTCACATACTGGCAACGCTCCAATGCGCCGGATAGAGCGATGCCGTTTCTCGCTTGAACAGCGCGCACATTTTGCAGCAGCTGATCTTCGTTCAAAACCAGCCGGTTGCCAATCCCTTTTTCGCTGAGGGTCAGTGAAGAGCCTTCCAGCGCAAAAGAAAGCTCAAAGTCACCTTTGGCTAAAGGCTGACCTTCAAATATGTCCACCACCGCGCGCATAGCGGCGAGTTGGTATTCCTGGGAACTGTCGAATTGAAGTTTCATAGCCATTTTAGAGTATTGTCAGTCCAATGCCTGCTTCTTTCAATTTCAGTTGGAAATTGGTCAAGGCTTCGTCGTTGCCTTTGAAAACTCTATCCAGACAGACGACTTTCTGCGGCTTTTGCTGGTGGACATAAGCATTGACGGCGGGCGTGTAATCGTCAAAGAAGACAAGCAGTGTGCCGTCTTCTACGGTATAGACGGCTTGCCCGTCTATGTCCGCCGACTCCACTTTGGCGGTGAGCGGATAGCCTGCTTTCAGCAACAACTCATACAGCATTTTTTCGCCTTCGCTCTCCTCTTTCTCGCTGTGGATGTGCAATTCCAACTGCTTCAAAATATCGTCACCCGTCACATCGCCGCGCCACTGCTTGAAATTGCTGGGCGCAAGACGGAAAGAACGAAAGCCAAGTGGTTGTTGCTCACCTTCCAAATTAAATTTCTCTGCTCGCGCCGTTTCCAGTTGAGCGATTACTTTCTGGATGCGCGCTCTGCAAATATCGGCAATCGTGCGATAGCCGGCTTTGTAGGCTTCGCTGTTTTCTTCCAGGCGTTCAGGCATTTGCACACAAATAAATTGCCGATTGCCGCCGTCTTCTTCGTTCAATTCCAAGACGGCCTGGGCGGTTGTGCCACTGCCAGCGAAGAAATCAAGGACAAGGCTGTCGTTTCTATCGTTGGCAATCGTGAGAAAGTACTTTATTAACTCAGTGGGTTTTGGGAATGGAAAAATTTTTCCCCCAAAAAAAGCCACCATTTCTTTGTTTCCATCTTCACTCATGCCAACTTCTTTCGGCAAATGCGTTGATGCAGTTTTCATTGCATCTTCTGTGCCATATTTCAGGAACGCCTTTGCTTTGTCTTCGCTCTCGAAAACACGATACGCTGGGATTGTGATATTCAAAAAAGCATAGTCGCCAGGAAATACAATTTTTCCTCGGTCATAATAGTCCTGAAAGGTATCCTTTGTGACTCCCCACAACCGATTGGGGTTATATGGATAGATTTTGCTAGTCTTAGGGTCAACCATATTAAAAGCGGAGTTGGGGCGATCTGCTTCAACCTTTTGCGTTGTCAAATCAGCTAATCGCCATTGGTCATTTGGATAATCGTCAGACTGGTAGTATTTTCTTTCGTATCCAATGCCTGCCCCAAAACCACCCCGTGTGTAACCTACTATCCATTCGTAATCCTGTGAAACGCCAAAGGGTACATCGCTTTTGGCAGTTCTTTTTTTCCACGGAAAAATGCCAATGAAATTTTCTTCCCCGAAAATTTCATCCATCAACTGTTTCAAATTTGCTTGTTCATTGTCGTCAATGCTCACAAAAATTACGCCATCTTCACGCAGAAAATTACGCGCAAGATAGAGGCGCGGATACATCATCGAAAGCCAAACCGAATGAAACTGTCCACTCTCGCGGCTGTTCTTGCGCCATAGGCTTTGCCTGTTTAGTTCGCCATCGCCATTGGTGATTCCAGTGCGTTCATTGTATTCGTCTTGCCGCTCGGCGTAGTTGTCGGGGTAGACAAAACTGTCGTTGCCGGTATTGTAAGGCGGGTCAATGTAAATCATCTTGACCTTGCCGAAGTAGGATTTTTGCAGCACGCGCAGCACTTGTAAATTCTCACCCTCGATCAATAGATTCCGGGTCGTGCCAAAATTCACGCTCTTCTCTTTGTCAGGAATCAGCGTGGCAGTAGTCTGCTCTTGGATTTCCCTGCGCGCTTCGGCTTTGCCCGCCCAGCTCAATTCGTAGTGTTCGTTGGGGGAAACAACGCTTTCGCCTAAAACAGCTTGCAGGCGGGCGAAGTCAACTTTATCTTCCGCAAACACTTCGGGGAAGATGGCGCGCAGTTGGGCGATCTTTTCGGCGGTGTTATCAAAACTTTTCCCGTCCATACGGTTTCTCGTCCTTACTGAAGCATGGCCTTAATGGTGCTTATGAAATTTTCTGCTGCCTGGATAGCCCGCTCCGCTTGTGGCTGAGACACATGCGCCGTGACCCCATAATCTCCAACACTACGTATTTCAAAAAGCCAGTTCAAGTCCTTGCCCTGTTCCTTACTTACTTTTCCAGTCTTGACAAATCGCTGATGGATGAAAGCAATGACCCCACTGTGCTTGCTGAAATCCAAACCTTCGTTGAGCAGAACTGCTGAGGCTGCGTAAAAAGCTGCATAATACGCACGTGAAGCTGCAAAATCGTGGTAACCTTTGGCAGCCAAGTCTTTAGCCGCACGGATAGATTGCTCCGCTCGTTCAAGATTGGCTGCGATCTCCTGCTCGTGCTCTGGCGTCACACAAGTACCCCTTCCCGTTTTGCGTTTCGATAGAATTGAATACTTCCGCGCTCAAATTCATGCAGGGGAACAGGTTTGGCAGAAATTAGCTGCTCTGACTCTAATTGGATGGGATACAGCACATCTATCACTTGACGAAGTTCTAAAAAATAGTCGAGGGGGTTGCCCAACAAAACAAGCAAATCAATATCACTCATTGAGTCGGCTTGGTTGCGCACCACAGACCCATACAGAAGCAGACCCTTAAGTTGATAGCCGTAATGGCTTTCAAGAGCCACCTTGCATTTTTTCACTACGTCTAGTGCTGACATATTACTGTTTTCCTCTCTGCCTCTGTTTCACAACATCCAGTATACGCTCCGGAATTCTACCACCTTTTGCCGACGCTGACTATCGCCGCGCAACCCGCTTCGGTGAACTACACCGTCCGGGCGGCCCTGTTGCGCCGCAGCGTCCACCAGAGCCATATCCCGGCGGGGATGAAATTGAGCCAGAACATCAGCCAGAGGGTGGCGGAGATGCCCAGATTGTCCAGCGCCAAGCCTGTCCAGGCTGCGCCGATGGCCGAGGCCAGGGCAAAGAGGGCAAACTCGGTGGCGAAGACGCGCCCACGCACAGCAGCCGGTACATTTTGCAGCAGCAGTTGGGTAGCAAAGACCCAGACCACCCCGCCGCCAAAACCGCGCAAGAACATCCCCAGATTGACGCTGTAAAAGTCGGCCAGGGGAGCCAACACCAGCAGGCCGACGGATGTCAGCCCGTAGAAGATCGCAATCGCCTGGCGCAGCGGGCCGTCGCGGTCGCCGCTCCACCAGCGCGCCACAATCGGACCCAACCCTGTGCCGATGCCGAAAACGGTCAGAAAGATGCCCAGACTCAGGCTGCCCCCTTCGCCGATCACAAAGAGCTTCTCGGCAATTGCTACCTGTACCACATTGAAACCGCCCGCCACAGCCAGGGCAATCAGCCCCTTCTGGCTGGCGATCATCAGAATGTCCCGCTCGCGTAGCAGATAGCGCAGACCCTCCACATATTCGTGCAGGGCGGCGGTCACGCTTTTGCCCGCACTGCTCTCTCCCGCTGGCTTGCGATAGCGCACCTGAAAGATAAAAAAGGCGGAGATGAGAAAGGTCAACGCATCCAACGCAAAGGCGGAGTAGACACCCCACGTCCCCGCCACCAGACCGCCCAAAGCCGCGCCAAAGGCCAGCATCACCGACCAGGTGACAGAACTGAGCGCGTTGGCCGCGCCCAACTGCCGCGGCGTCACCACATCGGGCAGGATGGCGTTTTTGGCTGGATCGAAGAAGCCGCTGACGCCCAATTGGAGGGCCGTCAAAACGTAGAGCAGCCAGACCGTCTGCGCCTCTCGCACCAGCAGAAAGCCCAGCACAATCACTGCCCGCAGCAGATCGGTCACAAGCAAAATCGTGCGCCGGTCATAGCGGTCGGCCACCACACCGGCCAACGGGCTGATCAGAAAAGGGGCCAGCATCCGCACCACAAAGAGACCGCTGATGGCCAGACCGGAGCCGGTGAGGGTAGCGATGAGCGCGGCAGAGCCGATCAGATTGAACCAATCGCCCAGCAGACTGACGATCTGGCCGAACCAAAGATTGCGAAAATCCGGGTTGTCCCGGACCAGTTCTACATATTCGTTAGACGCGTGGGTAGTTGCTTGGCTCATTGATTCCTTATCTATGCGTTGTCGTGTACCACAGGGCTGTAGACTCAGGACGCCGGACTCAGGACACCGGACCCAACCCGATCACATCCAGGCTGCCCCACACCGAACATTCGTTGGTCCAGCGTTTGCGCAGCGTGTTCTCAATCTGACCGGCAGCCAACGCGGCCTCGGTCGCCGCGCTGCAACGCAACTCCACGCCAAAGCTGTGGGTGGTGCGCCCGGCGTCGCTGATGCGCGCGCGCAGGTTTTTCAGCCCTTCGATGGCCGCGTGCATCTCTGCCGTCACCTTGTCGCCCCGGCGCAGTGTGCCCTCCTCACCGTCGGCCTTGCCATCCTGCAAACGCAGCAGCCGCCAGCGCCAGGTGAAAGGATCGTTCTCCTCCTCCTGGCTTGCCTGAACATTGAGCGCAAAATCGGCCCGGCTGGCCAACGCCTCTTTGAAAAAGCGATGCACATCGGCAAAAGTGCGGCTAAAGCGGGCCGGGGGCAAATCCTGGCGCACCTGCCGCCCATAGCTCTTGCTGGTCAACCGTTCGTCCAGAATCGCCACCACGCCCTTGTCATCGCTGCGCCGGATGAGCCTACCAAAGCCCTGTTTGAGACTGAGCGCCATCAGCGGCAGCATATATTTGCCAAAGCTGCTGCCCTGGGCCGCGTCGTCCAACGCCTTCATACGCGCGCTGTGCAGGGGATCGCTGGGGGTAGGGAAGGGCATTTTGTCCAGCACCACCAGACTCAGGTCGTCGCCGGGCAGGTCTACCCCTTCCCAGAAAGATTTGGTCGCCAGCAGAACGCTGTGGGGCGTGCCCCGAAACCAATCGAGCAGCGCATCGCGGGGGTAGTCACCCTGGGAACGGATGGGCCAGACGCTGTGGGCCAGCTCCTCGCGCACGCTCTGCAGACCGCTCCAATTGGTAAAGAGACAGAGCGCCCGCCCCCGGCTGGCCTCCAAAAGCCGTTCGATCTCCCCGGACACGGCCTTGTAATAGACATCTTTGGCGCGCCAATCATAAGCCGGCAGCGAGGGTTGGTAGAGCAGGGCCTGGTTGGGATAGTCAAAGACCGTACCCGCCACCAGATCGATGGATCCCTCCTCCACGCCACAGCGGGCTTTGAAATGCTCAAAATGGCCGTCGGTGGCCAGCGTAGCGCTGGTGCAGACGACAGCCTTCTCCTCCAGCCCAAAAAGATACTCTTGCAGCAGACCAGCCGGGTCAATCGGCGCGGCGTGCAGACGCAGGCTGATGCGCGCTCCCCGCACCCGCTCGGCATAGCGCACCACCCGGTCGTCCCGTTTGCTGGTCGCCACCGTCTCCAGTTTGGCATAGAGCGACCCCAACCCCTCCAACGCCAGTTCGTAATGCGCTTTGGCCTCGGCGTTGGGGTCTTTGGGCTGTGGTGGGGCCGTTTCATCCGGTTTCTGGTAGGGGTTCTTCAGCCGCATCTCGTCTTGCAGGGCTTTGAGCGCGCCGGCCAGCTTCTTCAACTCCTCCAAATCCGACTCGATGCGAAAGACAGTCTCGTTGCTCTGGCGATCCGCCTCGGAAAAGGCGAGCAGACTCTGCATACGCAGTCCGTCCAGCCGGTCGGCGTCCACCTGCTCTTTGAAGGTGTTGCGGGCGAGCAGTTGGGTCAGCGCATAATCCGAGACCTCCACCTCGAAGACGGATGTGGCGGTGGCCTCCAACTGGTGCGCTTCGTCCACCACATAAATCGATCCTTCGGGCAAAATGCCGTAGCCGCCCTCGCCCATTTGCAGCGCGGTGAGGAGCAGGTGGTGGTTGGTGATCAGAACCTGGGCCTGGCGCGCCTTGTCGCGCATCCAATTGACAAAACAACTGTCGTTGAAGTGGGGGCAATTGCGGTGGATACAGTCATCCGGGTAGCTGACGATGCGCGGGCGCAGATCGTTTTCCAGAATAAAGGGCAGATCGTCCACATCGCCGGTATCGGTCTTGTCCAGCCATTTGTGCAGATAGGCGACCTGCTCGTTCTCCCGGTCATACATCGCCAGTGTGCGCTGCTCGAGCTGCTCCTTCTCCCATTTCAGGGTGCAGACAAAATTGCTGCGCCCCTTGACCAGCACCGCCGCGATATCCTTCTTCAAGACCTGGCGCAGAAAGGGGATGTCTTTGAGAAAGAGCTGGCTTTGTAGGGATTTGTTGGCCGTGGCGATCACAACTGTGCGCCCGCTGAGCAGGGCGGGCAGCAGATAGGCGATGGATTTGCCTGTGCCGGTGGGGGCTTCGATCAGCGCCGTGCGTCTCTCCAGAATGGCGCGCTTGACTGCCTCGGCCATCTGCAACTGGCTGGGGCGCAACTCGTAGCTGTCCAGCACTTGGGAGAGAGGGCCATCCGCGCCAAAAAAATCGGCCAGCGCGGTCGTTTCCAGCAGGGAAGGGTGGTGTTGCCGTTCGCCTTCCTCATCCTCATCGGATGGCAGCGCGTCGTCTGCATCATCCCAATCCGCAAAGGGATCGTGCAGGCTATCTACAGCCATGTCGGGATCAAATTCGAGGGAAAAGGGGTCGCGTTGCATAAGCCACAGTTTAGCACAAATGTACGACGATCACAAGCAAAACGAACGCCCTCGCGGAAAGAGACGAGGGCGTTCGTTTTGGGGATTGGGGATTGGGGATTGGGGACTAGCGACAGGGGATTGGGGACTGGGACTGGCAGAAGCCAATCCCCAGTCCCCAATCCCTAATCCCTAATCTCCTACTGCGGCAGCAACACCGCGTCGATGACAAAGACCGAGCCGTTGCTGGCGGGCAGATCGGATGCGTTGACATTGGCTCCGTTGACCGTAATTTTGCCGCCGGAGACCGCAAAGGTCAGCGTCTCGCCCATCAGCGAAGTGACCGTCATGCCGTTGGTGATGGTGGCGGCGGTCAACTTCTGGGGCACCACATGGAATTGCAGCACCCGGGCCAACTGGGCCGTGTCGGCCAGCAGCGAGTCCAGCGTCTTCTCCGGCAGGCCAGCAAAGGCCGCGTCCGCCGGGGCGAGGAGGGTGAAGGGGCCAGCGCCCTTCAGACTGTCGGTCAGATTGGAGAGTGACAGGGCCAGGAGCAGAATCTCGAACTGGCGCGCGCTGGTGGCGACATCAATGATCGTGCCGCCAGTGGCCGCCGGAGCCGTTGTGGTTGTGGTCGTCGGCGTTGTGGCCGTCGGCGTCACAGGCGTTGTGGCAACCAGAGGCGCAGCCACTGTATCAGTGGTTGTCGTGGTGGTGGTCGCTGCCAGCGGGGCCGCAGTTGTGGTTGTCGTTGTGGTCGTAGCCGCCACCGGCGCGGCCACCGAACCCGTGCCCAGTTCTGCTTTGGCAGGCACAGTGATCTTATCGCCAACTTCGATGCGGTCACAATTCGCCAGGCTGTTGAAGGCGCAGAGTTCATCCCACAGGTTCAAATCACCGTAGGCGGCGCGGGCAATGGTGGCGATGGTGTCACCCGTTTTGACAACGTAGATTTCACCGGCAGCCACTGCGGGATCGGTCGTGGTTGTCGTCGTGGTGGTTGTGGTAGTGGTCGCTTTGACTGTAGTAACCACAACTTCCCTCACATCACCGGGCGCAGCCATCATCGCTTTGGCTGTGTTGGATTGGCCGGAGGCATCCACCAGCGTACCATTCTTGATGGTCAGCGTGTAGGAGACAGGCACGCGGGAATTGTTGCCCACAATCAGCGTGTAGATATTGAAGGGGTCGTTGATGGTAGCCTGCAGTGTCTTCACACCGTCAACCGTCGTCAATGTGCCAGATGCGGTATTCTCAGCCTCGCTTGGGGTATCACCGTTGCGGATCAACTTCTGGAACTGATCAGAGCTGTAGGCATAGACATTGAAGCCGTTGTCCAGTTCCTGCTGATCCTGGGGATCGTAGCTCATTGTGATTTCTACGCGCTTGTTGATATCACCAACCGCCAGATCAAAATAGTGCTTGGAAAACTGTTCCGCCAGATCGCCCTGCAAAGATTCGGCGCGGGCAATCACCGGCGCGGCCACTGTGCGCGCAGTCGGGGTGACCGCGGCTGTCGGGCCAGCCGCCACTGTCTCGCTGACGGCAGTTGTGGCTGCCACAGTCACGACGACCGTCGCCTCTTGTGTAACAGCTTTGGCAGGGGTGTCATCCATGGCGGCAGCGGCGTTCTTCACCTGCTCGCCCGAATCATCAACAAAGAGCGCGTTCTCGGCGGTAAGGGTATAGGCCAGCTCAACACCGGAATCGTTGTAGGCCACGACGCTGAAGGTGCCCACTGGATTGCTGATGGTGGCGATCTTCTGCTTCACGCCACTGCTGCTGTCCACCAAGCCTGCGGCCAGATTGGCCTGGTTATCACCGCTGACAAACCTCTGGAAGGTCTGTTCATCGAACAGATAAAAGCCAGCGCCGTCGTCCAGTCTGGACTCGTCCTGGCGGTAATCCATCATGACTCTGACGGATTTGGTAGGGTCCAACACCTTCAGACCCAAGTAATGCTTAGAACCGACTTCAATCAGCGTTCCCTTCACGCTACTAGCGACCACTGCCGTCATCTGGGCATTGATAGTGGGGGCAACTGCGCCCACCATCAGAGCCAGAAGAAGAAGAAGGCTCAGAGCCTTGCCCATTACATTTACTTTCATTGTTTCCTCCAAAGAAATTTTTGGCTACACATTGCCGAACAACGCGTTCAGCGCGCCTGGCGGCAAAAAGAAATCGTCTGCTTTTTGTCGGAATCTAACCTTTCCGATGCGGTCAATACACCACTACTTCAGTCGGTCATTATACTACCGGGCTGCCACCCATCCAACTTTGCCGAACGGTAACCGACGAAGAATCTGACCTTTCTAGCGATGCGGTGAGGGCGGCGGCGTTGCCGTAGGCAGAGCGACGTACAATCGTCGGATAAACGCATCTTCATAATTGCCATCCCGCCGCACCAGCCGCACACGAACATCGTAGCGCCCCGCGGCCACCTGGCCGAGATCGAGCCGGGCGATGAGATCGTCCACCACCTGATACTCCCCGGTGTAGAGCAGCAGCCATTGGCGGTGATCGTCCGCTACCGCGCCGTCCGCTACACTCCAGTAAAGCTCCCAGCGGCTCAACTCTGGATGGGTCAACGTGCCGCGAATATCCATCTGTCCCACCACCAGCGCGCCGGTCTGGGGCTGTTTGATCTGGAGGGTTGGCCCGCGCTCGATCAGCGCCGGATTGTTGGCGATTGTCAGATTACGTGTGTGATATTCGTCGTAATTGCTGTCCACATAGACGATGCGCAGGCGCAGATCATAGCTGCCATTGGCAAAGCGGGAGGTGTCCAGCCAGTAGATCACCTCGTTGAAAAGTTGCTGCTGGCTGGCATAGAGCCATTCCCACACCTCCATCCCGGCCGGGGAAAGATAAATTTCGTAGCGCTGAAAATGTTTACCCGGCCCCCGGCCATTTACGGTACCTACAACCGCTTGAACGCTTTTCAGCTTCTCGCCGTTCCCCGGACGATAGATGCCCTGACCACCGGGAACAAAACTCTCAAAATCGGGCGTGGCAACGGGTGTGGGCGTCTCCAGCGGTGAGAGAGGGGGGAGAGGCAATTCTCCCTCGGCCAACTGCCGTGTGATCTCTGGCGTGGGTGTGGGTGGATTCAAATTGCGGATCTCAAAGCCCCGTACAAAACTCTCTGTATAGTTGCCCCGCACATTGATGGCGCGCAGACGCAGATCGTAAAAACCATCCGCCAGCAGACGGCTGTCGAAAATGTAAAGGGAGTTGTCACGCACCACATTGTAACCTGTGGTCAGCCAGCTCCACTGCTCGCTGTTGGCCGGGGCGATATGAAGTTGGTACTCCCGGTAGTTATCGATCACCGCCGTGCCCATCACCCGCGCATAGGCAATCAGAATATCCGTCTTCACCGGAAAGGTGATCTCATTGCGCACCGGCGGTTTGGTCGGTGTGATAGTGGGTGTGACGGTGGGCGTCTCGAGCGGAGAGGTGATATCCTGGCTGGCAGGGGCAGCGTCAATAGACAAGGATGTCCAGACCGTCACCGAGAAGGCCAGCAGTGCGACGATGAAAAGAACCGGGAGTTTCAGTGACCGGCGGGAATGAATGCGCATGGCTGTCTACCCGCCCTTGACAATTATGTGATGGCAGGGAAAGGAGGAATCAGCGTCTATATTGTGCAGGACAGGGATCGCCGGGCTGATGGGGTTGCCGTTGCCATCCAACACAGTCAGATAGAGGGTCTGGGGCGTAGCGGAAAAGAGAGGGAAGTCAAACCGCCCTGCGTCGGTGGCGCCGGCTTTGCTCACAGCCGTGTAGCGGTTGCCCCAAGCGTCTATCAACCCGATGCCCACATCGGCCACCGGTGCGCCCCCCCAATTGAGTACCTGACCCACCACATAACCGCCAGGGCAGTTGGTATCGTGCCAGACCGGCTGGTTGAGGATATAACGATAGTCGCCGGTCACTGCCGGGTTGCCTACAGCCACCGCACCCGCCCCGGCCGTCTCCGCCGTATCCTCCTGGCCAGCCGCGGCCAGATCAATCGAAAGCTGCACCCCTTCACCCAGCGCCAACACATCCAGACCGTCGCAGGGGCCAAGATAGACGCGCACGCCCGCGCTTCGGCTCCATTCGATGACCCCAGCGATCTCGCGGATGCGTTCGGGCGACAGTTGAGCGGCCAGCGGGTTGGCGACAGGCGTGTTGGCGACAGACGTGTTGGCGATAAGCGTGTTGGCGACAGGCGCGTTGACGTCGGACGCTTCGCCCTCGCGCGCCTTTTGCGGCAGACCAAAGCCCAGGGGCAGACGCAAGAGATCGCGGGTTGCGCCCTGCTCGTAGCCGCAATAGCCCGCCAGCCGCCCGCCCTCGCCGCGATCAGCGTAGACGGGTGCGGAGGCAACGCGCACAACGGAATCGGCGAGGGGTCCCGCTTCGCCCGCGGCGTCCAGCCATTCTGCGGAAAAGAGTTCACCGCCGCCCTGCCGGCAGGTCAACCCCGGCGGGCAATCGTCGCGCTTCTCCACATCTGCCGAGAGAGGAAACTCCCAGGCGGAGATGTCTGTGGGCGCATCCAGCCGGGCCAACAGGTCGGGATCGTCCAACACCCGACGCATAAAAGCATTCCAGACCGGCCCGGCCCCCGAAGCGCCAGTGGCGCTGTTCATTGGCCGCCCGTCGGTATTGCCCACCCAGACGCCAGCCACCAGATAGCGGGTGTAGCCCAGTGTCCAGGCGTCCCGGTTGTCGTCGGTGGTGCCTGTCTTGGCGGCGGCCGGGCGATCCAACGCCAAATAGCTGTTGGCCCCAAACATCGGGGTACGCGCCGGGTTGTCGCTGAGAATGTCGGTCATCAGACTCGCCACTGTAGGAGAGATGACTTGCACGCCGCGCAGATTGTCCTCCTCCCAGAGGGATTGGCCGGCGCTATCGCTGATGGTGAGAATATAGCGGGGTGGCAGAAAACGCCCCTCGTTGGCGAGCGTATGGTAGGCGGTTGCCAGATCGAGCAGCGTCACTTCGCCGCCGCCCAGCGTCAGACTCAGCCCATACCACTCCGGCCCGCGCGCCAGACTTTGCAGACCCATCGCCCGTGCGCTCTCCAGCATCCGGGGCACACCCACGCCGTCCAGCAATTTGACCGCGGGAATGTTATAACTATTGGCCAGCGCGGCCCGCGCCGTGACAGGGCCGTGCAGCTTGCGGTCGTAGTTGAGCGGACGGTAACTCTCGTTGACGCCGAGAGTATAAGTGACAGGTGTATCCCAGAGGACGGTGGCCGGGCTGATCAGATTGTCGTTGAGCGCAGTGGCGTAGAGAATCGGTTTGATCGAGCTGCCCGGCTGCCGCAGACTGGTCGCCACATTCACCTGGCCGTCAATGCTCTCGTCGAAGAAGTCAAGACTGCCGACCATCGCCAGAATCTCATTCGTGCCGGGGCGCAACGCAACCAGTGCAGCGTTGTTGTTGTCAAAGCGTCCACTTAGCTCGGCGGATTTGGTCTTCACCACCTCTTCTGCCGCCTCTTGCAGGGCCAGGTCCAGGCTGGTGTAGATGCGCATTCCGGCCCGGCGCACATAATCTTGGCCCAGGCGGGATTCCAATTCGCCGAGGACGTAGTTGACAAAGTGGGGAGCAGTCACAGTCTGGCGTTCGGTTGCGGGGTTGAGCGCAACCGTTTCGGCAAAGGCAGCGTTGGCCTCCTCTTCGCTCAAAAAGCCGTGGCGCACCATCAACGAAAGGACAATGCGTTGCCGTTCTTTGGCTGCCTCGAAATTGACGAAAAGGTCCAGATTGGCAGGTTGTTGGGGAATACCGGCCAGCAGCGTGGCTTCGGCCAGTGTCAGATCGGCGGCGGACTTGGCAAAATAGGATTGAGCAGCAGCTTCCGGCCCATAATTTAGGTGGCCGTAATTGAGGAGATTGAGATACATCTCCAGAACTTCGTTTTTGGTGTAAGCGACGGTCAGTTCCGAAGCCAGACCGGCTTCCAGAATTTTGCGGTCCAGGCTCTGGTCGTAGCGCTCGTCGTAGCCCAGAAAGAGATTGCGCGCCAACTGCATTGTGATGGTGCTGGCCCCGGAGACGACGCCCTCCCCTTGCATATTTTGCAGGGCCGCGCCGGCGATGCGCGCCGGGTCTATGCCGGTATTGGTGAGGAATGTGGCGTCTTCGGTGGCAATGGTGGCGTTGATGAGATGTGACGATACCTGGTCAATTGCCACCCACGAACGCCGCCCCTCCGCGTAGAATTCGGCCAACAGCGTGCCGTTGCGGTCATAGAGATAGGTGGTCTGGAAGAGACGGGGCATCGCGCCGGGCTGGTAGCGCTGCAAATAGGCTTCCACCACCGCCGCCAGTCCCAGCGCAGGGCGGGGGCCAAGCGATTGGTTGGAGGATTGGCAAGCGCCCAAAAGCAGGACGAGGGCCAAGCATAGGGGCACAGTCCAGCGCCAACCATTTTCCGTTCGTCGGTTGCGTTTTGTCTCTGTTTGCATCGTATACCCCTTGTCGCTCAATCAAACCCACCGTTATGGTATATGACGAACAGAGACCAGCAAATGTTCCGTCAATGGCATTGTAAGGCGGATTGTAGGTCGGACTGACAGTCCGACCTACAAAGTCGTTAGCGCAGTTCGCCCGATTGGGCCAGGCTGATCGGCACCTACAATCTGTCGCCGGGGCGCATATTGTAGGTCGGACTGGCAGTCCGACCTACGCGGTCGTCAACGCAGTTCGCCCGATTGGGCCAGGCTGATCGGCACAAGCAATCTGTCGCCGGGGCGCAGAATGTAGAAGGGACGCACCACATCCGGGTTGGTCGCCAGCAGCAGACGCAGTGGCAGATCGTATTGCAGGGCAATGGATGTCCACGATTCTCCTTCGGCCACCGTATGGTAGACGCTTTCCGTCTCTTGATTGATCAGCAACCCTTTGGGAAAGAGCAGCCGATCCCCCACCAGCAGGTAGCCACTCCCGCGCAATGCCTGTAGATTGGCCGTCTGCAATTCCCCTACGCTCAATCCCACATTGCGCGCCAGGACAGTCCAGCTATCCCCCGGCTGCACAGTATAGTAGTTCAGATCTGCGCAGCGGCCCACATAGACCGAAGAGCCGCGACCCACCGCCGACCCCAACAGGCGCAAGAGTTCCAGTTCGCTGTCGGGGTAGTAGACAACCGGTTGAAACGAAGCCGTGACCACCGGTTCGTCCGTCGCCTGTACCTGGCGCAGCGCTATGGCCAGCGGCCCTTCTGTTGTCTGGGGCTTTGGCCGTTGCAACCCCACCGTACTGGATAGACTAACAAGTGTGCGCGACACACCGACCCCCGCCTCGTCCGGGCTGCAATAGGAGCCACCCGCCCCGTTCTGATGGGTGGGCACTACCACTTCCGTCACCACCGAATCGGCGATGGGGTTGCCGGGCGGTGTGCGCGCCAGCCAATCCGCGCTGAAATACTCCCCGCCCGCCCGACAGGTGACATTCGGCGGGCAGATGTCAATCAGCGTCACATCCGGCGGCGGGACAAAATTCCATTCCTCAGTCGCCGTGGGCAGCCCAAAACGGCTGCGCGCCGCTTCATCCCCCAACACAGCCAGCATAAAGGCGCGCCAGAGCGGCGCGGCCCCGGAGACACCGCTGCTGCCGCGCATGGGTGTGCCGTCGCTGTTTCCCACCCACGTCCCTACCACCAGATGGCGGGTATAACCCACTGTCCAATTGTCACGGAAATCGGTGGTTGTGCCTGTCTTGGCCGCCGCGGGCAGGGGCAGACGCAGTACACTGTTGGCCCCAAAGATGGGGGTGCGCGCTGCGTTGTCGCTGAGGATGTCGGTGAGCTGAAAGGCTGTGGCGGGGGAGACGGCCTGCAGCGGCGCGGGCGGGCTGTACAAGAGCCGCCCCAGGCTGTCTGTGACGCGCAGCAGACCGTTGGCCGGTGTATACTGCCCGCCGTTGGCAAAGACCCGGAAGGCACCGGTCAATTCCAACAGCGTGACTTCCCCCGCGCCCAGAGCAAGGCTGGGGCCATATTGTCGCGCGCTGCGATCCAGGCTGGCAATGCCCAACTCGTGCGCCTGCTCCAGCATCCGCTCGCCGCCCACGCTTTGCAGCAGACGCACAGCGGGCACGTTGTAGCTGTTGGCCAGGGCGTAGCGCACGCTGACCGGCCCGTGAAAGCGCCCGTCGTAGTTGACCGGCCGGTAGCTCAGACCTGCGCCCAACTGGTAGGAGACGGGAACGTCCCAGATGACGGTGGCCGGGCTGATGCAGGGCCGCGGCGTAGAGAATGGGTTTGATGGCGCTGCCCGGCTGGCGGGGGCTGGTCGCCACATTCACCTGGCCGTCAATGGCTTCGTTGTCAAAATCAATGCTGCCCACCATCGCCAGAATGCCACCGCTCACCGGGTCCAACGCCACCAGCGCGCCGTTGGACATGCCGTATTGGGCTTGCGCGGCCGTCACCGACTCGGCGGCGATGCGTTCGGCCAGCCGCTGCAGCGGCAGATCGAGGGTTGTGGTCACTTCCAGCCCGGCGCGCCGACTGTCCCAACGCCCGCCCGCAGCCACCCGCACCAGATGCGCGCCAACCAGAAAGCGGTCCAATTCTGCTTCAATGAATTGGGTAAAATGGGGTGTCAGCGAGGGTGTCACATCGGAACGGGGATTCAAGCGCACCGGCTGCCGGTAGATGGCGTCAGCCTCTTCTGGCTGCAAATAGTCGTGGCGCACCATCAGATTCAACACCACCCGCTGGCGCGCTTTGGCCGCGGCAAAGTCGGTGAAGAGGTCCAGATTGGCGGGCTGCTGGGGAATCCCCGCCAGCAGTGTAGCCTCGGCCTGGGAGAGATCGGCAGCCGATTTGCCAAAATAGACCTGGCTGGCGGCTTCAGGTCCATAGGCCAGATGGCCGTAGTTGGCAAGATTTAGATAGATTTCCAGGATTTCGGCTTTGGAAAAACGGTCGGAAAGTTGGCGGGCCATCTCCAATTCGATGGATTTGCGTTCCATTGACTGGTTGTAGCGGTTGGTGGGCAGCAGAAAGAGGGTGCGCGCTGTCTGCATTGTGATGGTGCTGGCCCCGGAGACAATTTCACCCGCCTCCGCGTTCTGGATGGCCGCGCCAACAATACGCCGGGCGTCTATGCCAAAGTTGAAAAAGAAGGTAGAATCTTCGGTGGCGATGGTGGCGTCAATCAGATAGGGCGAAATCCGGTCAATTTCCGCCCAGGTGCGCCGCCCCTCGTTGAAAATCTCGGCCAGCAGAGTGCCTGTGCGGTCGTAGATGTGGGTCGTCTCGAAGATGCGCGGCAGTCGGTCGCCGGGCTGAAAGAGTTGCAGATAGTACTCGGCCGCCTCTTTGACCGAACCGGGCGGGCGCTCCCCCAGCATCGAAACGGGATCGGTGAAGAGGGTGAAGTCCTGCATCATCTCTTCCACAGGGCGGGGGATGGGCGGCGGCGAGGGTAAACTTTCACAGGCCGAGAGCAGCAGCCCGGCCAGAAACAGCCCGACAGATAAGAAGCGAAGGCGGAAGACACAGCAGAGGAGACCTGTCATTCTCAGATACTTTCGTGATAGGACAGCGAACACGACAAACAGTAGAGAGCGGGGACGTATTTGGAGGATTTTTATTTTTTTGATTTTATGCCAGAAATAAATTCCGCCTCCAAATAGTTGGGAGGCGGAATCAGAGAGAGGCGACGGCCGGATTCGAACCGGCGATCAGGGTTTTGCAGACCCCTGCCTTACCACTTGGCTACGTCGCCAGAAAAAACAACAGCGGCAAAGTTGAACCAACCACCCGCCTTGCGCTAGGATAGTAGCAGTAGAGAAGAAGATTGTCAAATTCAGGCGTAGATCGGGGGGAGTGGAGAAGATGAGACGAAAGCCAATCAACGACGAGATGTTGCGCTGCGAGCGCTGCGGTGTCTCGTTTCTATGGACGACGGAAGATCAGAGACAACAGACAGCAGAGAGCGGCGGACAGCCAACGCATTGCCCCGGCTGTCGGCTGCTGTTGCCAGCCAGCGGGCGTGAGCGCGGGGTGGTGAAGTGGTACAACGAGCGCAAGAAATACGGATTTGTCACGCGCACGGCCGGCTCGGAACTCTTCGCCCACCGCTCCAACTTTGACGGAACGGATCGTCTGCACCCCGGCGATCTGGTGGAGTATGCCGTGGAAGAGGGTGAGAAGGGGCCGATGGCCGTGGCGGTGCGACGATTGACGATTAGTGAATGAAGGTTTGCACTCTTTTCAGTCGGCGGTCCAATACCGGAATTAACCCGCGACTCGGTGCAACCTCCGATTAAGCGATCATTGCCTCACCACAAAGAGATAGAATGGTATTTAAGAACGCCTTCAATTCAGGACATGCTTGAGCAGATACGAGCAGATCATTCTTCTCCAGTATGCGTTTGGCCTCGCGTGGTTTAATGTAACTGTCCCGATTCTTACCAAGCTCAAAAATTTCTTTGATCCGATAGGAGGGCGGATTGCTGTGATTAACTTGTTCAGGTGGCCCTGACGGCGCTGTTTTCTTGTGTTTAGCAAGTTCTTGGATGGTTGACCAATAGGGCAGAAGCCAAGCTTCGAAGTCGTATTGCGCGGCATGAGGATAAAATTTAGGGTTGTGCCCAGCCCAAGCTGCCATTTTTATCTTTGCATCGGACGCATCCACGAAATCCACAGTGCCTGTGTAAACATCCGTTAATGCAATCACAGCGTCATGGGTTTCCAAGAGATTTTCAACAATTCGCCGTAATTTCGTTTCTTTGGGGATGCGCCCATCATACGGTATAAAGCGCAAACGAGGCATTTGTTGTAATCGGGGTTTGAGGAAGTTTTGCAAAGTTGGCTTGAAAGCCGTCTCTGTGGCCCCTTCAACCAAAACAGCAATCTTCATGGACGTCCCCCCATTAAATTCATCGCCCAAACCTCGTCCAAGCTATAGTCCGCCAGCCATTGCGCTAAATCTAGCTTGTCAGCCCAAGTGACAGTCATTAGCCCCTCTTCCGCATCGCAGATTAACACCTCTTCCGGTTTCAAAAAGCGAATCAATCTATCCGAGTGGGTTGCAACGATTAGCTGGGTTCGTTTTGATGCTTCTCGCATCAGGTCGGCAAGCAATCTCAGTAGATCGGGATGTAAACTCACCTCTGGTTCATCAATTAATGTAATCGCTGTCAGTTCCCGGCTTTGCAGAAGCGTTACCAGCCACAAAAAACGCAATGTGCCTTCTGACAGTTCATGCACGTAGATAGGCTTAGAAAAATTCTTGTCCTTCCAGGTCATAGACAATTTTCCTGCTGCAACTGGCGGGAAACTTAGTTTTTCAAAATCAGGGAATGCAGCCGCAAGCGTATCTTCTACCATTTCAAAACGCTCATAATCAGTCTCGCGCAGATCATATAAACAGGAAACCAGATCTTCTCCATTTGCACCAGGTAATTTTGCCGGGCGCATATCCTGTGGCTGACGCACCGGACTTCTGGGAGAAACACTTAATGCGCCATAAAAAGTGCATGACGCCAGTTGCCTTCTTAGATTTTCCGATTGTTGATACATTTTGGGAACTTGCGACAGTGACGTCTCAAAAGGGTTGTGTTCCCAGTTAGGCGACTCTAAGAAGCGTGTCTGAACATTAAAATATTTGATGTTCAAGCTGCGCGAATCAATATATTTTTGAGGTTGAGGTGCATTGGGATCATTTTGCTGGGTTAAGCTCTCTTGACTGATTTCATAAGAAGAACCTCTAACCGGGGCTAACTTAAGCTGATATTTGAGAGGGGCGTGCCCCAAAACGCTCATTTCCAAGAAGATCGCAAGGTGATCGGCTTGATCGCGAGTTAGTATCCCCGCCAATCCACCGCCAATTTCTTCCAGCAATTGGCCTTTTGCAGATGCCGCCAAGAGCGAGAAGACATCCAAGAATGATGTTTTACCGACGCCATTCGCGCCAATCATGACTGTCAAATCCCGCATTTCAAGCTGGACAGAGGATAAGCGCCGGTATCCTTCCACTTTGATAGATTCAAATTTACTCAAATGACTCATAACACCTCCCAAAACGACTCATAGCTGAAAAAATTCCGCGACTAGGCCCGCGACCGCATCACATCAAACACTACTCTATCCGCGCCCAACAGACCTGTCTAACAAAGCAGCTAACACCGATTCTACAGGAACGCTTACGTTGCGTCAAACAGATTATAGTTGACTACCACGTCATACTGTCTTGCGACCACCGGCCAGTCAAAATGCGCCCGCACGTAAGCCTGGAGCGCAGGCGGCGCAGGATGGGGATGGCGCAGACGGTGGGCGGCTTTGGCGTAGAGATCGTCCTCATCTTCGTAGAGACAGGCCAGGTGTAATTCTGTCGGGATCAGTTCGGGGTAGCTCAGCCGGTTGGGCAGCAGCGGGAAAGCGCCCCCCGCAATCGCTTCCAGAATACTGATGCCGAAAAATTCGTGATCCGCAGTAGAGATGACCAGATCGGCGCGACAGAGCAGCTCCCGATAGGCGCTGGCCGATTTTACAAATCCCCACTGGACAATCCGCTCCGCCAGCCGTTGGCGGGCCTCCTCGAACTCGTCTGGCTGGCGGCGAAAGCTTTCCCCGGCCACAGCCAGACGAAAGGCGATGCCCGCCTCGGCCAGACGATAAAGCAGGCGAAAGAAGCGATCCGGTCGTTTGTCATACTCCCAGCGTTGATTCCACAGGATAAGCGGCGACTCTTCCCCCCGTTCGCCCACCCCGACGCGCGCTTCGTCAATCGCCTCACAACGGATACCGACGGGCAGAACGACGGAACGCTGTTGCACGGCTTCCACCTGCTCGGTATGGGTGTAATCCGGGAAATGTTGGAGCAGAGCGGGCAAGGCGCCAAACCAGCTACGCCGGTGGTAGTCGCTGTTGAAGATCACCCGGTCGGCGGCAAGCTGGCTCAGCCAGTTGGTCATGGCATAGGTCAGGTCTGGTTTTTCGTGCGGGCGGGGCGGATAGGTGAGCTGGTTTTCGTGCATATAGAGAAAAATGGGCACATCAGCAGGCAATTCCCGACGCAGCAGCCCCAGCCAGACGGAGAGGTTGAGCATATCTGTCGTCAGAATGGCCGTCGGCGGCGCTGCCTCGGCCAACAGACGCCGGGCCTGTTGCGCCAATTCGATGGGGCCGCCCTGCATCCGCCACTTCCAAAAACGGCCCGCCATTGTCAGCGGCACAACCCGGTGGCGGCTGTGCGCGGCGTAGCCATCGGCCCAGGCGCGGTGGCTGCCGGTGTGGTAGGGGGAGACGAGCCAGATGACGGGTACGGCTGTTTCGGGTAGCATAAAAGTATCATACAGCAAATCGCACAGAAGTTCGACTTCTCGGAAAAGTCGAACTTCTTTTCCGTCGAAAATGGCGATAAGATCACTTTGCACGCTTTCGGCCCTGTGCTATAATGAAATTCAAGCCTCGTGTACCTTCACCGTACTGCCTCTTCTGTGTCAAGAAGAGCGTGACCGGGAGTCATCTATGATTGAAGTCTTGATTGATAGCGTTCGCGTCAGCCTGATGTCCCAACACCGCATTGTGGTTTTGCGCGAAGAGGGCGGCACCCGTTATTTGCCCATCTGGATCGGTCCTTTCGAGGCCGATGCCATTACCATCCAATTGCAGGGGATCGAAGTCAGTCGCCCGATGACCCACGATCTGTTGCGTGATCTGATCGAAAAATTGGACGGTGAGATTTCCCACGTCATCATCAACGATCTGCAAAACGACACCTTCTACGCCAAAATCGTCCTGGAAGCCGGGGGCGGCACCATCGAGATCGACAGCCGTCCCAGCGATGCCGTGGCTTTGGCCGTGCGTATGGATGCGCCGATCTACGTGGCTGACGATGTGATGAAGAAGGCGGGTATGGAGCCGGAAGAGGAGCTGACTCTGGTGGATGACGACGAGGACGGGCCGGTCGGTCAGGGGGTGGCTGTGGCTGACGAAGACTTGGACGTTTTCCGCGACTTTATCGAGGGGCTGGACATAGGCAATTAGGGATAGCCGTACCCCACCAATTACAAACGTCTCACAACGGCGAGTCCCTGGCAGGCTCGCCGTTTTTGCGCCGTTGGAACTATCACCAGCCACTCCCCGGTCTATCACCGAACTTTTCCTACTCTGACGCCGGATAGAAAAAACTGAGTTTCTTCGGCAGAAACTCAGTTTTTAGCGAGCACAACCGATTGTGAGCGAAACAAGCGACCTCCCCCTCAAAAGTATCCCCTCCAACATTGACGCCGAGCGCGCTGTGCTTGGCGCGCTGCTCATCGATCCCGACGCGGTGATCAAAATTGCCAGCTTTGTGCGGGCCGAGGATTTCTACCGGGAGCGCCACGCCTGGATCTTCAGCGCGCTGATCGCGCTGCACGAACGGCGCGAACCCGCGGATTTTGTGACGCTGGTGGACGAGCTGGAGCGACAAGAGCGGCTGGAGGCCATCGGCGGCCCGGCCTATATCACCGAACTGATCAACAGCACGCCCACCGCGATTTATGTAGACTACTACGCCCGCATTGTGGAGCGCACGGCCATCCTGCGTCGGCTGATCGGCGCGGCAGGCAAAATCGCCGAACTGGCTTATGACGAGAGCAACAACGTTGACGAGGTGGTAGACCGGGCCGAGCAGATTATCTTTGGTATCAGCGAGAGCCGTATCCACCGCGACCTGACCCCTATCGCCTCGATTATGGCGAAGGTGGTGGATCAGATCGACTTTCTGGCCCGCAACCAGGATATGTTGATGGGTGTGCCCACCGGTTTTGTGATGTTGGACAAGATGCTGGGCGGCTTCCAGAAGAGCGATCTGATTATTGTGGCCGGGCGGCCCGGTATGGGCAAGACGAGTCTGGGGCTGAGCATTGCCCAGAACGCGGCCAAACGCTACAGCGCGCGGGTGGCGATCTTTAGCCTGGAGATGAACAACGAGCAGTTGGTGCAGCGGCTGCTTTCGGTGGAATCCGCCATTGACAGCCACCGGCTGCGGCTGGGACAGGTCTATGACGAGGAGTGGCCGATTTTGATGGAGGCGGCCAACACACTGGCGGCCACGAAGATCTTCATTGACGACACCCCTGGCGCAACGGTGATGGATATACGCACAAAGGCCCGCCGTCTCTATGCGGAACACGGCATTGACCTGATCGTTATTGACTATATGCAGTTGATGTCGGGCAGCAGCGCGCCCGGCCGCGGCGAAAACCGTCAGCAGGAGATCAGCTACATCAGCCGCTCGTTGAAGGAGTTGGCCCGCGAACTCAATGTGCCCGTCGTCGCCCTCAGCCAGCTCAGCCGTGCTGTGGAGAGCCGTTCAGACAAACGCCCGCTGCTCTCCGACCTGCGCGAGAGCGGTTGTCTGGCGGGTGATACGCCCATCTACCTGCCGGACGAAGGGCGATACGTTCCCATACGCTCACTGGCAGGGACGAGTGGGTTTACGGTTCTGTCAATCGATCCGACTACTTGGAAATTGCGACAGGCCACAGTCAGCAATGCCTTTTGCACGGGCATAAAGCCAATCTTTCGGCTGACGACACGTCTTGGGAAGAGAATCCAGGCAACAGCCAATCATAAATTTCTGACGATGCAGGGCTGGGCGAGGTTGGACGAGTTGCGGGTTGGTGGTCGAATCGCTGTGCCGTTGGAGAGAACAAGGATTACAGAATTTGCGGATCGGATCACGACACCCGACGATCTTCGGTTGTTGATGCCCGCTCTCGCCGGTTCCGCGACCCGGCAGCGCTGGAGGACTCCAATCCGTTTGCCAGATTATGGGGTGATAGGAGCGCCCAGCAATAGGCGATGCGCAGGACAGGCACATCGCGACATTTATTGGGACCAAATCGCTTCGATTGAGCCAGATGGCGATAGTGACGTATACGATCTGACTGTGCCCGTTTTGCGCAATTTTGTGGCGGGCAACATTGTAGTACACAACTCGATCGAACAGGACGCCGACGTGGTATTATTCGTCTATCGGGAAGACTATTACGTGGAAGACACGGACCGGCAAAATATCGCCGATTTGATTATCGCCAAACACCGCCACGGCTCCACCGGCACCGTCAGCCTCTTCTTCCGCAAAGAGCTGACCCAATTCCGGGATTTGGAAATTCAGCGGGAGACGCTAGACTATTAGAAGGCAAAAGTGGCGGGTGGCAAGTGGCAGGTAGCAAGTTGCAAGTGGCAGGTAGTAACTCGCAACCCGCAACTCGCAACTCGCAACCCGCAACCCGCAACTCGCTATGCCCAAAACTCTGCCCGGCTTCATCGGATTCCCCGAAAAACAGCGTCCGGTCATCGTGCCGGAGAGCTTCTTCACCGATCTCCTGCCCCAGATTGACGATCTGGCCGAGTTGAAGCTGACCGTCTACGCCTTCTGGCTGCTCAACGAACAGAGCGGTGAACTGCGCTATTTGGCTGGCGACGATCTGCGCGGCGACGAACGCCTGCTGCTCAGCCTGAATCTGGAGAGCGATCTGCGCACGCCATTGGCTACTTTGGAAGACGCGCTACAACGGGCCGTGGCCCGCAACACCTTTCTGCGTATGGATGTGGAGACGGGCGACGAGACCGCGCCTCTGCGTCAGGATTGGTACTTTCTCAATACGGCCAAAGGCCGGCGCATGGTGGCGTTGATCCGCCAGGGCAAATTGAGCGAACTGCAAAAGGTCTTGCCCGAGGAGGCCCGGCTGCACGTGGAGCGGCCCAACATTTTTCTGCTCTACGAACAGAACGTTGGGCTGATGACCGAAATCATCGCCGAGCAACTGCGCGATATGGAGCGCACCTACCCGCCAGAGTGGATTCAAGAAGCGTTTGAGATTGCGGTGATCGCCAACAAGCGGGCACTGCGCTACATCCAGGCTGTGTTGCGCCGCTGGGAGACCGAAGGGAAAAACGAGACAAATGGAAGAATTGGGCGAGATTCTGCGACACAGCAACCCAAAAACTACACCCCGGACGAGTTCTCCGATCTCATCATCCGTTAAACAAAGAGAGATCGACGGCAGCGAACCAATTGTGCGCGAGCGGCCCTCCTCTTTGCCCAAGCGTCCCGCGGGCAGTCCGGCGTTACAGCCCCTTTCCTCCGGATGCGCACGCTGTGGCGGTGTGGGCTTTGTCTTGGCGGATGTGCCGCTGGGCCACCCCGATTTTGGCAAAGCCTTGCCCTGCCACTGCAAACAGGAGGAACGTCTCTGGCGGCGCGTGCATGAATTCCAGGGGATGAGCAACCTGGCCGCACTGGCCCGCTACACCTTTGACCAATTTGCCCCTGCTCCTTCCTGGCTTTCTGCACCCAGCCAGGAGACCCTACGCCGTGCCTACGAAACAGCCTACGCCTTTGCGCAGCAGCCAGAGGGCTGGCTTGTGATTACGGGCAGCTACGGCTGTGGCAAAACCCATCGGGCCGCGGCCATTGCCAACGACCGGCTGGATCGGGGACAGCCTGCGATTTTCGTTGTCGTGCCCGATCTGCTCGATCATCTGCGCACCACCTTTGGCCCCAACAGCGAAATCCAGTACGACGAAATGTTTGAGCAGGTACGCAGCACCCGCCTGCTCGTTTTGGATGATCTGGGCAGCCAGAGCGCCACGCCCTGGGCGCAGGAGAAGCTCTTCCAACTGCTCAACCACCGCTACAACGCACAACTGCCCACAGTCATCACCACCAACCAGCGGCTGGAAGACCTGGACCAGCGACTGCGCAGCCGTCTGCTCGACATCAATCTGGCGCAGCGGTTGCACATTACCGCGCCGGATTTCCGCTCTGGGGCCAACGCCAGCCAGAGCGATCTGAGTACCCTTTCCCTGCATTTGGAGCAGCAGTTTCACACCTTTGAGATCCAAAGGCGCAACTTGTCGGCGAAAGAGTTGTCCAACTTGCGCACTGTGTGGACAAAGGCGAAAGAGTACGCAGGTCAACCCGCGGGCTGGTTGGTGTTAATGGGATCCTATGGCACAGGCAAGACACATTTGGCCGCGGCTATCGCCAATTACCAGCGCGATCAGGGCCATCTGGATGCAATGTTTCTGGTTGTGCCCGACTTTCTTGATTTTCTGCGTGCGGCCTTCAACCCCCAATCACCCATCCCCTATGACCGGCGCTTTGACGAAATCCGCAAGACGCCGCTGCTGGTGCTGGACGATTTGGGCGTGGAGAGCGCCACGCCCTGGGCCAAAGAGAAGCTCTTCCAACTGCTGAACTTCCGCTACAGCGCCAACTTGCCTACAGTCATTACGACGAGCGCGGAACTGAACCAGTTGGAACCGTGGCTGCACAGTCGAATTTTCGACACAGATCGTTGTACGGTTTGCAAGCTGGAAGTGTCCAGCTACCGGGGCAGCGCGGATCAGCAGGGCCGCGCCGGCAGAAAGTGAGCAGTTATCAGCGAGAAGTTATCAGTTCAGCCGTTTCCCGGTTTACTGATTACTGATTACTGTTCACTTCCCCTGGAACTGCTCCAACGCTTTGAACGTTGCTCCGCGTGTGCTATACTCGGCCCATTGTTGTCAACGTTTTCAAAGGAATTGTCTCCGATGCCCATTCGCCTTTTCTTTCTCGGTTTGGCTCTCTTGGCCCTGGCTGCCTGCAATCTGGGCGCGACGCCCGTACCACCCCTGCCCACCGACACACCGGCCCCTACCTTCACGCCGACCGCCGAAGTTGTGATCGCACCGGTTGATCCCGGCGCGGCGGCCGCGGCCCGCGCCGCCGAGGAGCAAGCTACCGCCACTGCCCAGGCTGCTCAGGCTGGCCAGGCAGGCCAGGCAGCCCAGCCCACAGCCACCCAGCCCCCAGCCCAGGAACCCACGGCCACGCAGACACCTGCGCCAACTGAGGCTGCGGTAACGACCACTTCGGCGATGAATGTGCGCAGCGGCCCCGGCACAAATTACGCCGTCATCGGCGCGGCCAATGCGGGCCAGCGTTTTGTTGTGACGGGCAAGAACGGGGCGGGCGACTGGTGGCAGATTAATTTCAACGGGCAGGCGGGCTGGGTCTTCGGCCAACTGGTCAGCCAGGAAAATACCGGCGGCGTGCAGGTGGCGGCCAACATCCCCGCCGCGCCGCCGCCCACCAACCCGCCTCCGCCTCCACCTACCAACACACCCGCGCCCGCCGCGCCTGCACCTGCACCTGCACCCGCCCCAGCGCCTGCGGCCAATTTCCCCTTCCTCTTGTCGGATAATGGACAGTGCGATCTAAATGAGAGCGACACCTATTTTAAAGGTTTCGTGCGCTACCCGGACAACTCGCCGCAAAACGGCGTCTGCGTTCATGTGGCCTTTTTTGGTCCGCGCAACACCAAATGCTCGGGATGCGATGGGGCGGGCGACGGAAATTGGGGCTTCTCGCCCTTTGACGGCAAAGCGCCGGCCGGGACGACCGTTGAAATTTTTGTCGTCCAATGCCCAGGCCCTATGTCCCCTGGCGGTCAAAGCGAGTCCACTGGATTCGGTGATCTGACGCCCCAATCCCCCAAATGGGTCAAGACCTTCAACCAGAGCGAACAGTGTACGGGGATTACGTTTACAAGCAGGTAGGAGAAAACGCGTCGCTGGAACGGATAATTGAGTGTAGAACTAGGAGAATTGCGCTATGACAACATTGGAACAGGTGCTTGACAGTGTTATGGAGTTGCCTTTAGATCAAAGAGGCATATTGGCAGAAATCCTTCACAATCGCTATATAGCAGAACGACGTAGGCAAATTGCCGCCGATGCGGAGATTTCCCTGGAATTGTTTAGGGCGGGAAAGCTGAAGTCACACAGCGCAGAGGAACTGATCGCCGAATTGCGGACAATTCTGTGAAATCACGAATCAGGAGGAGGATATGCTCACACTGCAAGCTGTAGCCAAAGAACTTTCGTTACAGGAAGAGACGCTGCTTCAGCAAAGCCTGACAGCTTTTCTTTTCCGAGAAATAGCATTGATTGAAGCGGAGATTGGGCAACTGCGCGAGCGTTATGCCGTATTACGGCCTGTTGACCTGAAACAGGCGATCTCTGAAGGACGCGTGATAGCCCATCCGGCTTGGGAAGACTATATCGATTGGCAGAATAGCATCGAGGCTATCCAATCGATTCGCACTCTGTTGACGGAATCCGCAAATGGAAGTACGCGAACGATATCAGCGCCTGCTTACAGTAGCGCTGGATGAATTTCCGCATCTTATAACAGGAAATGTATTGGTAGGGGGAACAGCACTCAAACCGCGTGTGCTGCGCTTGCATTTGTTTGACCAGTCCTATTTAGATATGCGAGTTGCCGCTGATGGGTATGCCTTCCATTGGGAACGTAGAGCGATTGATGGACTGCTTTATCGATGGGATAATGCGCCTCATCACCGAGAAATAAGCACATTTCCACATCACCTGCATAGTGGCAGCGAGTCGCATGTGGTTGAGAGCCAACTTCCCACTGACTCCCCCGAATCAGCCTTACGCCACATCTTCGGTTTTATAGCGAAACGGCTCAATGACAAGCGCGGTTAGACAAACCCTCACCCTCTGGGCCGGCCTGTTCGTTGTAACTGGGCTGGCCCTTTTGTTGTTGAGTACGCCCCCCGCCCGGCGTTGGATGTGGCAGCAGACCGGCGAGGAGGCCTTTGCCGCCCAGGTGAAGGGGTTGAGCGATCTGGCCGCTGGGCTGCTGCGCCCCCAAGTGAAGCTAGCCCCAACCGCCGTGACCGCCTATGCGGATGTAAACCCCTACGGCGTCAACGTCTTTCTGGAGCAGGAAGTGGAACCCGACAAGCGCGCCCTGGCCGTGGAGATGGCCGCGGCTGCCGGTTTTCACTGGCTACGCCAGGAGTTCCCCTGGGAGGACATCGAAATTCACGCCAAAGGCGATTTTGAGGATCGCCGCCACCAGCCCCACCGCTCGGCCTGGGAAAAGTACGACCAGATCGTCGCCCTGGCCGAGCAGCACGGGATGGAGCTGATCGTGCGCATCAGCAACCCGCCCGCCTGGAGTCGGGCCGGGGGTGACGCGGTGGGCACCTACGCCCCGCCCGACGATTACCAGGACTACGCCGACTTCGTGGCCGCGCTGGTCAGCCGCTACCGGGGACGGGTGAAGTACGTCCAACTCTGGAACGAACCCAACATAAACCCGGAGTGGGGCGTCTACCCGGTCAGCCCGGAGCAGTATACGGAACTGCTGAAAGCGGGCGCAAACGCAGCCCGCGCAGCCAACCCGGAGATTGTCGTCATCGCCGGCGCGCTGGCCGCCACAATCGATCTGGACGGCACGACGATTGCCGGGCGCAACTTCAACGATCTGCTCTTCTTGCAACGGATGTACGACGCCGGCGCGGCGGCTTATTTTGATGTAATGGCCGCCCAGGGCTACGGTCTCTGGTCCGGCCCGACCGACCGCCGCATGCAACCGCGGGTGATGAACTTTGGCCGCCCCCAATACGTGCGCGATGTGATGGTTGCCAACGGCGATGGACACAAAGCGCTTTGGATCAGCGAGATGAACTGGAACGCCGCGCCGGCCGCTGTGGAAGCCCGCTATGGCCGGGTTTCGCTGGAACAGCAGGCCGCCTATCTGCCCCTGGCCTACCAGCGCATCCGCGCGGAATGGCCCTGGCTGGGCGTGGCGAATGTCTGGTATCTGAAACGGGCCACGGATGTCTGGGAGCAAAATCGTCAGCCCGAAGCCTTTTTCCGCCTGCTCGCCCCGGATTTTACGCCGCTGCCCGTCTACGAGGCGATGAAAGAGATTGGAGATTGAGAGATTGGAGATTTCACCGTCCGCGCGTCGCTCCGAAAATGACGCAACCAGCCCCACCCAATCTCCAATCTCCAATCTCCAATCCCCGTTTTCTCCTCGCGAGGAGAAACTCGCCCTTGCACTCATTCTCTGCGTCGCGCTCTTCCTCCGTTTCTACTGCCTCGCCTGCTCCTCCTTCTGGCACGACGAGGGCAACATCTGGGGGCTGGTACAGCGCAGCTTCGCCCAGATTGCCGTTGCCGCGGCCGCCGACATCCACCCGCCGGGCTACTACTGGCTGTTGAAGTTGTGGAGCATCCCCTTCGGCCACAGCCCGTGGGCATTGCGCGCCTTCTCCGCCCTCACCGGCACGCTGACCGTCGCTGTCGTCTACGCGATTGGGAAGAGAGTGAGCAGTGAGCAGTTATCAGTGAACAGTGACCAGTCGTCGCCAGTCGCCAGTCGCCAATCCCCAATCTCCAATCCCCAATCCCTAATCCCCCTCCTCGCCGCCCTCCTCGCCGCGCTCAACCCCTTCCAAATTTTCTACAGCCAGGAGGCGCGCATGTACAGCCTGTTGATGCTGGAAAGCGCCGCGCTGGTCTGGGGGGCGTTGGGAAACGGCGGACGGCGGACGGCAGACGGCGGCGGCGGTGCGCATTCGCAACTCGCAACCCGCCATTCACAATTCACAATTCACAATTCACAATTCATAATTTCCTTCGCTCTCCTCGCCGCCGCTGGTCTGTGGACCCACTACATTTTTCCCGTCGTTCTGGCCGCGATTGGCATAGCCT
>CAMDEX010000003.1 GCA_945897075.1 Litorilinea aerophila | reverse complement strand
ATCGAAACTGATCCGGATGTTATGCTGGCTTTCAAACTAACCAACGAAACTTTTCGGCGCACCGGCGACCATCCCACCAAACCCAAGGACAAATGGCGGCTGTTTCAAATTGTCTTTTTAGTCACTCAAATCCCCGGCATCGCCGCCCTTAAAACGCCTACTCCGGCAGACCTTGCCGAGCGCGAAATGGTTGACATCATTTACTTCCCTACCGGCGGCGGTAAAACCGAAGCGTATTTGGGTGTGTTGGTCTTTCACTGCTTTTTTGACCGGCTGCGGGGCAAAACGGCAGGCGTTACCGCCTGGTTGCGCTTTCCGTTACGCTTGCTCACCTTGCAACAAACTCAGCGTATGGCAGACGTCATTGGCATAGCGGAACTAGTGCGCCGGGAGCAATCAGACTCCCATTTGAGCAAAAATGTCGCTGGTTTTGCCGTTGGCTATTTTGTGGGCGAATCTTCATCGCCTAATATATTGAGGCCAAATTCTGACAAAGCTGAAGACCAAGTGGCGTGGAGCAAGGCCAACGACCCCGGCGAGCGGGACAAGTGGAAGCGTGTTATTACCTGTCCGTCCTGCCGTACTCCCACCGTGCGGGTTGATTTGGATGAGCCAGGAGTTAGACTTGTCCATCGTTGTACCAATGCCAACTGCGCCTTCCCCGATGGCAGAATCCCAATTTATATCGTTGATAATGAAATCTATCGCTACTTGCCCAGTGTCATTGTCGGCACTATTGATAAACTGGCCGGTTTGGGCAATCAGCGCAAATTCTCTCTTATCTTGGGAGCAGTAACCGGTATTTGCTCCAAGCACGGCTACTTTAACGGCAAATGCTGCCAGGACGAATGCAAAGATGAAAAACAGTGGCAAAAAGGCCGAGTACCTAACGGGCTAACTGGCCCAACCCTGTTTGCTCAAGATGAACTACATCTGCTGCGCGAAGGGTTAGGAACATTTGATAGTCATTATGAAACCTTCATTCAAGAATTACTCAAAGAAATGGCTCAAGAAGGGCCGTTGAAGATTATCGCTTCATCGGCTACCATTGAAGCCTTTGAGCGACAGGTTGAGCATCTGTATGGCCGCCAAAGGGCCCAGGCTCGCGTTTTTCCCGGCGTTGGCCCTTCCCTTGAGCAAACTTTTTACGCCCAAACCCGCGATTATGCCCAACGCCTTTTCTTGGGCATAATTCCTCATAATAAGACCATTTTTAACACCATACTGGAACTGCTTGAGTATTTCCACACCGAAATTCAAATCCTGAATTCTCTGCCCGCCTCTACCACCAACCCCTACGGCGGCCAGCTACAGCCCGGTAGTGATGATTGGAAAAAGCTCATTGACCCATACCTCACCAGCTTAACTTACTTTCTAGCAAAAAACGATCTCAGTTCCATTCGGACAGATGTTGAATCGCACGTTAATTCCAATTTGGAAAACGAAGGTTACAATGCTTTAAATCTGGCTGAACTAACCGGCAGTACATTAACCAGCGATGTGGCCCGCATCCTGGAAAAAGTGGAACAGCCCAACCAGCCCGATACCCCTGATGCCATTCTTGCCACCAGTATGGTCAGCCACGGCGTAGACGTAGACCGTTTCAATGCGATGATTTTCTATGGAATGCCGCGACAAAACGCAGAATATATCCAGGCATCCAGCCGGGTAGGACGCAGTCACGTTGGGTTGGTGTTGATGTGTCTCCATCCAGTGCGAGAGCGTGACCAAAGTCACTACAATTACTTTGTTAAATTTCACCAATTTTTAGGCCAGTTGGTTGAGCCGGTGGCGATAAATCGGTGGTCAAAATTCAGCATTGAGCGCACCTTGCCAGGGTTGTTTATGGGGGTCTTGCTGCAACTGCTGGCAAATAATTCTGGTGAGGCGAATCCAAACCGCTTTTATATGATTGACACTATCAAGAAGAAAATTAGCACTGGCGAGATAACCTCCAATCAGTTTGTGCCACTTCTCAAAGAAGCCTATCGTGTCACCCAACCTACTTCACCGGCTGAACAATTTTTCAATGACGAAATTGAGCAGCGAATCAGCCAATTTCTTGACCAGATAATTGGAGCCAGCCCACAAAACACTTTTGTCTCAGAAGCGTTGTACCCTCAACCTATGCGAAGTCTACGCGATGTAGATGAAGCAATTGATATTGAACTCGATGACACCGGCAGCCGTTGGGCGTCAAAGTAAAACCGCACAGGAGGAACTGAATGCCGCTAAAAATGAATCTGGGCAAAAACCAGGTAATGTATAGTTACCTGCCCGGCTATACTTTTGACTTCGACAAATCCAGTGCCATTGCTCAAATTGAATATATCCGGGGTGTACAAAACACCGACTTGAATCTTTATCTTATTTTGCAAGCCATTAGAAGTCAGGCCGCCGCCTGGGGCGACTTGGCCCGCATCTTTGCCGACCCGCGCCCCGACCAGTTTGTGTTGCTTGAGCCGAAAAAAGTGTACGCTCAACTTTTCCCCAAAGTATTTTGGTGCCAAAATAGGCAGTGCGGTCAGGTGCTTGACTTCAGCCGGAGCGATGCTATCCCCAGAGAGACGACTTGTCCAACCTGTAAGCGAGGCAGATTGGCCCAACTCCGTTTTGTTAGAATTCATCAGTGCGGCGACATCAAACCTTTGACGCCACCGTATGAATGCAACAAGTGTAAGACTAAAAACCAGTTTGCACTTGATACTCGTGGCAGTGAGCGTATCTCTCAATTTGTGTGGGTATGTCGCAAGTGTCGCAATCATTCCTCACTTTTTGCCGGGTATTGCAGTGCTTGTAATTGGGAAGTCGAAAGCGGAGATAGCGATAAACAGAAGAAACAAATGTCTATCGAAGTTCACCGCGCTAATCGAGTCTTTTATCCCCATTACGCCGTTCTGCTCAACCAACCCGGTGCAGAAGTCAATAGATTTTTAGGAATTGATAAGTGGCCAGTTGTTGCCGCCAGCTTCTTTGTGGAGTTGCCCGAATTAGCCAATCAAACGGTCAAAAAATTTGTAGCCGACCAGCGACAATCAGCCGCCTCAACCTTTACTCTATCCGATGCTGAAATTGCCCAGTTTAAGGCCAAAGGATACTCTGATGATCAAATAAGGCTTCTAACACAGATGCAGGCTCAACTAACGGACACACGCCAGCAGCAGCAAACTTCTCTATCCCCGGCCAGCATTAGCCAATCCCTAACGCAGCAAACGGGCGTACCGGAAAGAGTTTGGCTGGCCGCCGGACAGGAATTATTGGAAGCAGTGTTGCCCTTCCAATCAAATCAAACGCAGAATTTGTTTACCCTTCTCAATCCAAACCCTGACCAGGTAAAGGCGCAAGGGTTGGTTTCACAATTGGGATTGGCCCAACTTTCATTGGCCTCAGATTTTCCAATGACACACGTTACTTTTGGCTTCAGTCGGGCCGAATATACCCCGCGTGACTGCCGCCTCAACCCCTTTCCTGCCGACCGGGAACATCAAGGAAAATTCCCACTCTTTGTGGATACGATTCAGGCCGACGCCATCATTGTTCGACTTGATCCGCAGCGTGTCTGGCGCTGGTTAGAAAAGAATAATCTAAAGGTGAGCTTACCTAAAGGCGCAACTGATGCTCAAAAGGCACAACGCGCCTATTTTGTCCAGCTATTTAGCGATTTAGCTTTGCAGCCAGAGCCGGTTACGTTGACTCAAACCTTAACGGCCAATAATTCAGAAGCCCGGATGGTTTTTGGATTGTTACACACGATGAGCCATCTATTTCTCAAAAAAGCGGCACTATTATGCGGCCTTGATCGTACCAGTCTGGCCGAGTATGTTTTGCCCCGCGCTTTAATGTTTGCCATCTATTCTAATCATCGTTTTGGCGCAACCATCGGCGCTTTATCATCACTGTTTGAACAATCTTTACCGGACTGGTTAGGGCAAGTCCTAAGCGATACCCGACGTTGCATCTATGATCCGGTATGTCAATCTCAAGGTGGAAACTGCCACGTCTGTACTCACTTGGCTGAAACCAGTTGCCGTTTCTTTAATTTAAATCTTGGAAGACCTTTTCTCTTTGGGGGAGATGATGTGGAGATAGGGCAAATTGATTATGGCTATTGGGATGCTTCCCTCAATCAATCAGGAAATCCATAGTCGTGAGCAGTCAGGTTGAACTTGTTTTGACCTTGCCTCAATCACTTGGGCCGGAAATGGCTTACTTGGCCCACGCCAGAACAACACTGGGCGCATTGACTCAAATGGTTGCCCAGGCACAACATGAATTGGTGATGGCCGCACCGTACATCAAAGGAGATATTTTTGGGGAAGGCATACTGCAAATTGCTTTGCAACACGCCGTTGAAAAACGTCACGTAGAATTGAACATCGTTACAACTGGCGAAAGTCTGGATAGCTTTACCAACATTGCCTGGATTATGGCTAATCGCGCCAGAGTACATTTCTTCCGCCCCAAAAGCAATGTTGATATTGAGCAACATTTAGGCTCCCACGCCAAATTCTGCATTGCCGATGGACAAATTGCTTATATCGGCAGCGCTAATCTGACTTTTTTAGGATTGCGCCAACATTTGGAAATGGGAGTCTTGCTACACGATGAGTTAGCGAGAGAAGTGAGAAATTTATGGGTATTGCTTACTAAGTCTGGCTTCTTTGAGAAAATCTAAAATCAAGGATACCTCATCGTTGACTGTTCTAAGCAAGCCTAGCCTATCTACTCGATATTCTCGTCTGCGCCGGGAGATCGAAGTTGACCCCGCCGCGCCTCAATACCTCAAAACTGTGCGTGGCCGTGGCTACCGGCTGGTGTTGCAGCCAGAAGATGAATAACAAAGGGGGACGAATTCACCAGACAACCGTAACTTCACCGCTGGCGACAATCTGCGCATCTTTTGTAATGACTGCCGCATTCAGCATCTTTGCTGTAGCCACAATAAAGAGGTCGTGCATTTCCAATGGACTCTGAATCGCGCTGGCAGCGTTGATCACCGCCAAGTCCAGGGGGATCACATGATAATTATCCCCGCTTTCGATTCTGGACAGAGTATCGGCAAACGATAGAGACGTCCTGCCTCTGGCGCAGATGTGCATCAATTCACCCAGTACGATTGAAGGAACGTAGACAATTTCGATCCCGGAATCGGCACGGCTCAAAACCCGCCGCGCCGCGTTGCCTAACGATGGGCTATTGGCAAAATGCCATGCCAGGGCATGAGTATCGACGACGTAAGGCATTATGATTCCTGCTCCAGATGGGCATCGTAGGCAAACATCGACCGTTCAGCCAATACGAAGTCATCTTCCGTCAATTCCGTGTTTGCCCAGATACCGCCCAGCGCGACGGGACGGCGGGAGATCTGTGCATCCTCACCGGGCGGGCGCATGACGAGCAGCGTCTGGCGCAGAGCGTTCAACTGTCGTTCCAACGACAAAAACTGTTCATAGATGTCGATCCAGCCAGTCGCTTGTTCTGTAGATGTCACAGATTTGGTTTGTGTTGCGTTCATAGCCGATCCCCTTTCGTATCCTATCCCTCTGCCTGCTGCTATCATACCCCCACTTCCTGGACAGGTCAACAGCAATATCCAGCCTCCAGCCAACCACAAAGACACAAAGACACAAAAAAAGACCGCTTCCCCTTCCTTCCCTCCTTTGTGGCTTTGTGACTTCGTGGTAAGCCATTCACCCAATTTCCCGCACAAGACGAAATCCCCAACTCGTGCTACAATAGGCGGGAATTCCCGGTACACGACGGCGGAAGTAAGAGAGTCGATCTGTGAAACGAGTGCCATTTTTGTGGAGGCGATAATGACGTTGGACGATCTGTTACAGGATATTTATGCGCTAGAAGAAGAGATGCGCGTCTACGAACGCAAGTACGGCGTGCTTTCAGAAACCTTCCACGAAGCGTACAACCAGGGCGAAGAACCAGCCCAAGAAGCCTGGGTGCGTGACTGGACCTCTTGGGCCAGCGCCTGCCAACTCTGGCTGCGTCGGCGTGATCAGTACAAAACTGCAATTCAGCGCCTGCGGGCGGAGAGCAAGACTGTGGCCGCTGTAATTGAGAGGACCGCTCGCCATGACCCCATTCCAGTCTCTCCGTGACTACGAAATCTTCATCTATACCCTGCCCCTGCAGTTCACCAGCATCCAGCGTTCGACGCTCACTGTGGCAAGACGGGGACGGCTTTACGCGGAGCTCAGCGGCGAATTGACCTTTGCCGGTGGTGTGCGTTTGACTGTCTACGAGCGATTGTCGTGGGATACCGGCACCCTGACCATTGAGGGCTACAGCTACGAAGCTTGGCGGGGCAGCGACAAGCTCTATTGGTACGATTCGCAACCCCACCCCCACGTTCCAATCCTGGCCAGCACGGATCCGCACCACAAGCACGTCCCGCCGGACATCAAACACAACCGCATTCCCGCGCCCGGTCTCACCTTCTCCGCACCCAACCTCCTCTTCCTGATCCGCGAGGTGGAATCTCTGCTGCCAGATGAAATCTGAAATGGTTGTGTTCAAAATTCAGTCCCCACAAGACGAAATCCCCAACTCGTGCTACAATAGACCCAATTCCCACCAATGACCGGTCATCGCCAGCCAGTGAGCCGCTATGTACAGCAACCTGCCCCAACCCAATCAGCCACCAGACCCGACGGGCCTGCCCTCGGTGGACGAGATCAACCGGGAACTCTTTGCCCCGCGCCCCTCTTTTGGCAAGCGGCTGCGCCGTATTTTCGGCCTGTTGCTGCCCCTGCTGGTGCTGCTGTTGATTCTGCTGATTGTCATCCCCCCCTGGCGGGCGCGCTTTCTCGCCCCGGTGGTGGACCGCCTACTCAACCGGCTGCCCAGCGGTGAGGGGATCACAGCGAACCCCGGCGGCGCGCTGCTGGTGGGCGATACGTCGGCCCAAACCGTAGCCATCACCCCGGCCACGCCCGTCGCCACCTTTACCCCGACGCCCACCCCCCACCCCGCCGCGGCCCTGGACTTTGCCATTGACAGCGGCGCGGGCCGGGTCTACTGGCAGATCGCCTACCCCGACGAGCGGCGCGGGCCGGGGCTGGGCTGCGCCTACGTCGGCTTCTGGCTGACGGGCGGGGATGCTGAAAAGTTCGACCTGCTCTCCGCTCTGGAGGCCGAACTGCTCATCTCCGACGGCGACGCTATTATCGAGCGCCACGGCCCCACACCCCTCAACGACCTGCGCAGTCTGGGCGAACCCCGCTACTACGAGTTGCCTGCGGGCGAGCCGGACTGTGCGGAACACCGCTTTGCCGAAGCATCCGATTATGCCGGGCTGGAGTTTCGTCTGCGTCTGCTGGTGGATCAGACGGAGATTCGCCAATACCGGGCTATTTTGGGCGGGGCTGATGCGCAGATGGCAACCCCCACCCCGACCGCCACCCCCGCGCCGCCTACGCCCACGCCTTTTCCCCAAGTGCGTATCGGCCAGGCGGTGAATGTGCGCGCGGGGCCGGATGTGGCCTACGGGCTGCTGGGTGCGGCCAATGCCGGCGCTGTCTATCCGGTGACGGGGGCCAACCCCCAGTTCACTTGGTGGCAGATCGACTATTTGGGGCAACGGGGCTGGGTCTACGGCGAACTGGTGGAGGCGCTGGCCGTGGCCGACGTGCAGATCGTCACCGACATTCCGCCCGCGCCCACCCCCGCGCCCACGGCCACACCCTTGCCGCCCACGCCGACGCTGACAGCCGTTCCCACGCCCTACTTCCCCTTCCTGCTCAAAAACAACGGTGTCTGTGAACCCAACGCGGCCATGACTTATTTCAAGGGCAAGGTGCAGTACGCCAGCGGCGATCCCTTTACCGGGGCCTGTGTCCATATCTCCTACGAAGGGCCGCGCAACACCAAATGCACGGGTTGTGGCGGCGAGCCAGCGGGGGAGTGGGGCTTTGCGCCCTTTGGCAATCTGCCCGGCAAACAGGGCGTCACCGTGCGCATTTACGTCGTCCCCTGCCCGGAAGAACCGCTGACCGGCGCTGGACAGAACCCGGAGACTGGCTTTGGCCCGCTCTACCCCGTCTCGCAGGTGTGGACCTATACGATTGGCGAGAGCGTCCAGTGTACGGGGATCGTCTTCCAGGACAACCGCTACTACGACGCCGAGGGGAATGTCACCGGGCCGCCGTAGGGATGTGACCGCGAATGATGGGATTGCGCAAATGGTTGGTCGCTTTGCATTGTCCAGGCGCATCCCCACACGACAATCATTCGCCTACTCCCCCTATTCGCGGTCATTTCCATGCAAACAAAACTACAAATGGACAAATCCGTCAATTCTGCTATCCGTGTTCTCAACCCCCTTCTCCACACAGACCACCGCCCCTGGCCGCTGCCCCGCCAGCCGTGGGTGATGGCGCAGGTCTGGCACGACCTGCTCTTTGCCCACTGGCCCATCCCCGCCGCAGAGATGGCCGCACTCTTGCCGCCGGGTCTGGCGCTGGATGTGTGGGAGGGGGAGGCGTGGGTGGCCGTCGCCCCCTTTCGTATGAGCGGCGTGCGCCCGCGCTTTTTTCCAAGCGTGCCGGGACTGTCTGCCTTTCCCGAACTGAACGTGCGCACGTATGTACGCGTGGGTGACAAGCCGGGGGTCTACTTTTTCAGCCTGGACGCGGCCAACCCGCTTGCCGTGGCGATTGCCCGTGCGTTTTTTCATCTGCCCTATTTGCGGGCGCAGATGACTTGTCAAAGCGAAGGCGATGGCATCCGTTACGCCAGCCGACGCACCCACAGCGACGCGCCGGCGGCCGAGTTGCGTGGCAGCTACGCGCCGATTGGCCCGGTCTATACAGCGCTACCGGGCAGGCTGGAAGCCTGGCTGACCGAGCGCTACTGTCTCTACAGCGTGGACAAACGCGGGCGCATCTACCGCGGGGAGATCCACCACGCGCCCTGGCCGCTGCAGAAGGCCGAAGCAGAATTTGAGCGCAATGGGCTGGCCCAGGCCGCGGGGATTTCTCTGCCAGACAGCCCGCCCCTCCTGCACTTCGCCCGCCGTCTGGATGTGCTGGCCTGGGCGATTCAGACGATATAACCTGGAGGGGCTGATAGGGATGAAAAGGGGACGCGGAGCGTCCGCAGAGTGTTCCCACGCGGAGCGATGGGAACAAGCAACAAGCAAATCCGTCAATTCTGTCATCCGTGTTCTATTATGACCAGCGACACACCTCCGCTCTCTCTTATGCGTCTGGGCTTTCCCGTCAAGGTGTTGGGCGCGCCCGCTCTGCCCTCGCACGACAGTAGGCGCTGGCAGAACCAGCCCCATCTGAGCGTCAGCCTGGCCTATCTGCGCGATATTTTCCTCTATCTGGAGAGCCGGGCCATCCACTTCTACCGGTTGGCCGGACAGTTGGCTCCCTATCTCACCCACCCAGAGCTGCCCGCCTTTCACCGCCAGTTGGACGAATGCGCCACGGAATTGGCTGTGGTGGGTGATCTGGCCCGCCAACAACGGCTGCGCCTGACTTTGCACCCGGGCTTTTTTGTCCAGCTCAACAGCCCCGATGCGCCACTGCTGGCCCGCTCGATCCGGGAGTTGGAGATGGCCGCGGCTTTGTTGGACGGGATGGGTCTGGGGCAGGACGGGGTGATCGTCGTGCATGTGGGCGGAATCCACGACAACCGCGAGGCGGGGCGGGCGCGCTTTGTGCGCGGCTGCGAGCAGCTCCCCGCGCCCGTGCGGGGGCGTCTGGTATTGGAACACGACGACCGGCGCTACAGCCTCTCTGATGCGCTCTGGATTCACCGGCGCACAGGCGTGCCTGTCGTCTTCGACAGTCTGCACCACCGCTGTCTGAACCCGGAAGCCATCCCCTCCATTGACGGTCTGCGTCTGGCCCTGGCCACCTGGCCGGCGGATGTGCGCCCCAAAATCCACATCAGCAGCCCGCGCACGGAAATCCGCTATCTGCGGCAGCCGGGCAGCGTGCGTATGCAAGCGCCCCTACTCAACCAGCACAGCGATTTCCTCGACCCTTTCCCCATTATCGATCTGCTCAGCCAGGCACTTTCCCTCTCCTTGCGTCCTTTTGATATACTGTTGGAAGCCAAAGCCAAAGATGTGGCGCTCCTGCGTCTGCGCGGCCAGATCGAGCGTTACGCGCCGGCTTTATACCCCCATATCGGTTAGCAGCGTAGTGCGTGGTGCGTGGTGCGTGATGCGTGGTGCGTTCTTCGCTACTACACCTAATGCGTGATATATGCGTCAATCGTCACTACTGCTTGACGCACTACGCACCACGCACCACATGCGCGCTATATGCGTCAATTGTCACTACTTCTTTACGCAGCACGCACCACAAAAGAGGTTGCCTATGGACTTCGCCTATTCCGACCCCCATTTGCAGCGGCGTACCGTCCTGGTGGCGGTGGTCAACCAGCCGGAAGATTTGCGCCGGGCCGCGTCCGACGGCTGGTATCGCATCCCCCAACGGCGGGCACCCCGGCGCATCGGCGCTGACTATCTGGCCTTCTACCAGACGGGCGCGTTCCAGCCCAAGGAGGAGAGCCACACGGTCACCTGGTTTGCCCCGGTGCAGCGCTACCGTCTGCTCACCCGGGCCGAACTGTTGCCCCAGGAGACGGATCACCCCCGCGCCCAGGATTACTATTTTCGCATTGACATCGGCCCGTTACAGCGTTTAGATCATCCTATACCCGCGGCCACTTTCCGCCGCGTCACTTTTATCCATACAACGCTGGAACGGTTGTTGCGCGCCGAAGATATCACCGATCTGCGCCGGGACGACGACCCTTTCGACACACTCTGGCAGGCGCTGCGCGACAACCGGCTGCGTCCGCTGCCCAACCGGCTGGTGGGCGACTGGCCGGCAGACATTGCCCTGCGCGCCCGCAACGGCTATCTGGGCATCCGCTGCGGCGACGAGACCGACAAGGTGCGCGACGCGCTCCTCCCCGACCGCTGGCGGCTGCTGCGCCTGGCCCCCGGACAGATTGCCGACGACCTGGCGGGCTGTCTGCGCCGGATTGCTGCGGAACTGATCGACCTAGGCGGCAGCCTGGATACGGTGGCTGGTCCGGTGCCGAAATTGCGTTAGCCGTAGGACGGAATGGTATTCCGTCCGCTTTGGGCGGATTGCCAATCCGCCCTACGACGAGGAGCCGATGAGTACACTACGCAAGAATCCTGGAAACCGAAGGTACTCTTTTGTTGTTCTGGCGCTGCTTCTGTTGGCGAGCGTGGGGGCTGTCCACGCGCTGGCGACAAATTCCCATCCTACCCTGCCACCCTCTCCGCTCTACTTGCCTCTCGTTGCCGGCAACCCAGCACCCGTCTGTCCACCGACCTCCGAACGAATCTACGAGCTGATCCCGGTGGATGGCCAGCCCGCCGATCACCCGGACGAATTGCACGGCGATCTCAACCTGGCCCTGCGCGGCCACATGCCGGTCAGCGCGACGCTCGGCCTCATAGACATCAATGGGCACACGGACGGGGATGCGCCCCAACTGGCGGGCATCTTTGCGGATGGGCGCACACCCGCGTTTACCTCAGCGCACCGGGTCTACGATTGGGATTGGACGTGCGGCGTAGATGGCTGCGTCAGCCCCCATCTCACAGAGAGCGAAGTTTCCCTGTTGGGCTTGGCGACCGCTGTGACGGAGACGCTCTCTTTTGCCAGCCGCAAAGATGAAATCTACGCAGGCGACTACAAAGTCCTCGTCCTCTACGCGGCGGAGAATCGGTTGACGCTCGCTTACACCCGTCACGACACAGTAGCCCCCGGCTATGCGCTGCATCTGGAATCGCTGTGTGTGGACGCCAATCTGCTGGCGCTCTATCGGCAGGCCAACACAGACGGGCGTGGCAATCTGCCCGCTCTGCGCAACGGCGATGTGTTGGGCACAGCCCGCTCCGCAGAAGTGCTGGTGGCCGTGCGCGATCGGGGTACATTTATGGACCCGCGCTCGCGCAAGGATTGGTGGAGGGGGAGGTGAAGGGAGGCAGGGAGGAAGGGAGGAGAGGGTGTCATTTGTCAAAAGTCCCCGGCACTTCAGAAAGTGCCGGGGACTTTGAGCAGCCTTGTGGTACAATCGGCGTAGCTTTTTGTCACTTATCGCCCCGAAATGGCCGCCTTTATGCACCTGATCATCCAAATTCCCTGTTACAACGAAGCAGAGACTCTGCCCCTCGTCCTGGCTGATCTGCCCCGTTCCCTGCCCGGTGTCTCCCGTCTGGAGGTGCTGGTGATTGATGACGGCAGCAGCGACGGCACAGCCCGCATCGCCGCGGAATTGGGCGTAGAGCACATTTTGCGTCTGCCCCGCAACCGGGGGCTGGCCGCGGCTTTCCAGGCCGGGCTGGACTATTGTCTGGCCGCCGGCGCGGATCTGGTGGTCAATACGGATGGGGACAACCAGTATCCGGGGCGCTTTGTCGGCGCTCTGATCGGGCCTGTGCTGCGCGGGGAAGCCGACATTGTGATTGGGGATCGCCAGACCTACCAGATCACCCACTTTTCGCCGCTCAAGCGCTTCCTGCAGCAGGGGGGGAGTTGGGTGGTGCGGGTGGCGTCGGGCACGCCTGTCCCGGACGCCACCAGCGGCTTCCGTGCCTTTAGCCGGGAAGCCGCCCTGCGTCTGATTGTACTGACCAGCTACACCTACACGCTGGAGACGATTATCCAGGCGGGGAAAAAGGGGTTGGTGATTGCCAGCGTGCCGATTGAGGTCAACGACCCGACGCGTGACTCGCGGCTGATGCGCAGCACCTGGAGTTATGTGAAGCGATCTTCGGCCACAATCGTGCGCCTCTACACCTTTTACGAACCCCTGCGCAGCTTCTCCTTTCTGGCCGCGCCCTTCATTGTCGGCGGCCTGCTTCTGCTGGCGCGCTTCTTCTTTTTCTATCTCTTTACCACCCAAGCCGGCGTGGGTCGCCTCACCCAATCGGTCACCATCGGCGGCACACTGCTCACCGTCGGCTTCTTGATCTTCCTCTTCGGCGTTCTGGCGGACATCTCCTCCACCCAGCGCGGGCTGCTGGAGGAAATCCTCTACCGGCAGCGCAAGAGGGAGTTGGAGGAGAGGAAGCGGTGATTGGGGATTGGGGATCGGGACTTGACACCCAATCCCCAGTCCCCAATCCCCAATCCCTACTCCCCCGCCACCCCCAACGCCTCTGCCACCTCTTGCATAGCCGCCAGAACCCGCCCCACGTGTTCGTCGAAGTCCACGCCCAGCTCGGCAATGAAGTGTTCGTTCTCGTCGCGGTCAATGGCTTCGGTAAATTTGCGGTTTTTCCATTTCTTTTTGACCGAACTGACCCCCACATCGCGCAGATTTTTGTCCGGGCGCACATAGGCGCAGGCCAGAATCAGTCCGGTCAGCTCGTCACAGGCCAGCAGCGCCTTGTCCAATTGGGAGATACGCGGCACGCCCAGAAAAGTGGCGTGGGCTTCCACGGCGTGGATCAGTGCGGCGGGGTAGCCCCGTTCGCGAAAGAGACGCAGCTCCGTGCGCGGATGGCCGTTTTGCGTGTCGTCCATATCGGGCCAGCGTTCGTAGTCCAGGTCGTGGAGTAGCCCGGTCAGCCCCCAGAGTTCCTCGTCCTCGCCGTAATGACGGGCATAAGCGCGCAGGGCCGCTTCCACGGCCAGGTTGTGGCGGCGCAGGCTTTCCGATTCTACCCATTCACAGAGCAGAGCGTAGGCTTCCTGGCGGGTTGGCGTGGGCATAGGTGGTTCCTTTCGGGAATGGTTGATAGATTGCTACCGTTCGCCGCGCACCATCTGAATCAGCCGCTCCAGGACGACCTCGCCGTCGGCGCGCAGGGCATTGTGCTCATATTCGTTTGTGATCCACATACGCAGGTTGGGAATGGCCCGCGCCGTCTCCTCAGAGAAGCTGCGCTCCACATACATATCGTCGTAATAGACCGCGGCTGCCCCCGGCACCTGATTCTGGGCCAGCCGCTCCCCGTCGTAGAGCCGCGGCCAACTGGCATCAGAGGCGAGAAGATCGGCGGCTTCTTGCAGTGGCTGCAACTCGCCGTACTCATCGAACATCCACGGGTAGATCATTTCGCCGGTAAAATAGACAGGCCCAGCTTGGGCGCTGTCAAAGGCGGGATATTCGTTGCGGATGCGGTGGGCGGCCCAGTTGGAAGCCTTCTGCTGGCAGTAGATTGATTCGTGCAGGATGGCAAAGATGGGGTTGGTGTTGAACGATTGCATCGCTTCAACCGCGTGCAAGAAAGGATAGCCCAACTCTGGGCCGTGTCTGCCTTGCACAAAGGCCTGCTCGAAGAGGTAGTGGACCTGCTCGCGGCCATCGCTGGCCCCAAACGCCAGCCCCAATTGTTGCAGTCGGCGGGGTGTCAGCAGATCACCCGATGGCAACAGAACCTCGCGTGCGGTCAGGGCATCCACCACCCGGCGCACCACCTCCACGTCTCTCGGATAGCGGCGGTAATACAACCCGTTCTGCTCCAATACCCGGCGATAGGTAGCTCTATAGACTTCATCCGCGGTCGCCATGAGTGGGGGCAGACCGCCGGTGATGAAGACTTCGCGCACTCCTTCCGGCGCGGCAGAAAGATAGTGAACCGTACAGAAGCCGCCATAGCTCTGCCCGAGTACGCTCCACGGTTCGTTTGCGCCGACCAGCCTGCGCCGGATCCATTCCGCATCCTGCACAATCGAGTCGGCGCGAAAGTGCTTCAAATAGTCGGCCTGCTGTCGGGCTGAGCCAAGAGCAGCCAGCGTCTGCCGGTTGACTGGCGTGCTGCGGCCTGTGCCCCGCTGGTCCAAGAGGAAGATGCGGAACTCCTGCATGGCCCGTTTCAGCCAGCCACTGGCGCTGAGCGGTCGGGGCGCGCCAAAGCCAGGGCCACCCTGCAGAAAGAGCAGCCAGGGCAGAGCGTCGTTTTGCTTTTGGGGGGCGACCACCTCCCGTCCATAGACTGAAATGGTCGGGCCAGCGGGCTGTGCGTGATCAAGAGGCAGATCAAACCAGTGGTCGGTGAGAACGAGACCGGGCACGCGGTAGGTTGCGCCCGTCGCAGGTAGGTGAGTAGCGTTCATAGCTCTTTTTTGCCTGAATGGTGTATGATTTCTCTTGTGCTTTCTTACACGCCATTGTACCCACAAGGAGTATACAGATGAATGAGCTTCGACGCAACTGGGCCGGAAACATTCGCTACGCCTCGGCCAGAGTCCACCACCCCGAATCTATCGAGCAAGTGCAAGAGATCGTTGCCCGCAGCCGCAAAGTGAAAGTCTTCGGCGCGCGCCACTCCTTCAACGCCATCACTGACACGACGGAAGAACAGATCTGCCTGGACAAAATGGACCAGAGCCTTTCGATTGACCAGACAGGGCAGAGCGTAACAGTCAGCGGCGGTATTACCTACGGCCAACTCTGCACCCAATTGGACAAGGCGGGCCGCGCCCTGCACAATATGGCCTCCCTGCCCCACATTAGCGTGGCCGGGGCTGTTGCTACGGCCACCCATGGCTCCGGTGACGGCAACGGCAACCTGGCGACAGCCGTCACGGCCCTGGAACTGGTGCGGGCAGATGGGGAGATTGTCACCCTTTCCCGGCAGAAAGATGGCGAGACCTTTCTGGGCGCGGTGGTGAATCTGGGCGCGCTGGGGGTGGTGACGCGCATGGCACTGGAGACGCAACCAGCCTTTGTTATGCAGCAGGAGGTCTACGAAAGGCTACCACTGGCCCAGGCCGAAGCCCATTTTGACGCCATCTTTTCCAGCGCCTACAGTGTCAGCTTCTTCACCGACTGGCAGGAGGAATCAATCAATCAGGTCTGGCTCAAGCGGCATCTGGCGGATGGAAGTGGGCTGACCCCTGCGCCCACCTTCTACGGCGGTGCCCTCGCCACCCGCCATTTGCACCCGTTGAAGCGGCTTTCCGCGGACCCCTGCACCCCACAGATGGGCATTCCAGGCCCCTGGCAGACCCGGCTGCCCCACTTTTTGATCGATCACGCCCCGGCCAGCGGCGACGAGTTGCAGGCTGAGTACTTCGTGGATCGCAAGTATGCGGTGGCAGCCCTGGCTGCTGTGGCCCGCCTGCGCCGCGAATTGGGCCCGGTTCTGATCCTTTCCGAGATACGCAGCGTGGCTGCTGACAGCCTGTGGATGAGCACCGCGTATGAGCAGGCGACGATCGGCATCCACTTTTCTTTGAACAACGATTGGCCCTCTGTGCGCGGTCTGCTGCCCCTGATCGAAAAGCAGCTTGCCCCCTTCCAGCCCCGCCCGCACTGGGGCAAACTCTTTACGATGCCAGGAGAGCAGATTCAAGCCCGCTACCCCAAACTGCATGAGTTCCGGGCGCTGGCCCAAGCCTTCGATCCCCAGGGCAAGTTCCGCAATGACTATCTGGACGCTACGATCTTTGCCTGAGAGCGCTGCGCAACCTTCAGACCCGTGAAACGTAAAACGTGAATTCAAGTCACATACCCTCACGTTTCACGTTTCACGTTTCACGCTTCACCTTTCGGCCCGCACCTTTGGCTGTCGGCTACACTGTTTTACGCGCCACGCGCCACGCACAAGGAAACCCTTATGTCCAACCCCTTTGACATTCTCTTCCAGCCGATTCAGATCGGCCCCGTGACAGCGCCCAACCGCTTCTATCAAGTACCCCACTGCAACGGGATGGGCTATCGGATGCCCAAATCCATGGCCGCTATGCGCGGGGTGAAGGCCGAAGGGGGTTGGGGTGTCGTCTGTACCGAAGAGGTGGAGATTCACCACACCAGCGACATTGCGCCCTATATCGAAGGCCGTCTGTGGGGCGACGAGGATATCCCCCTCTGGCAGCGGATGAACGAAGCCATCCACGCCCACGGCAGCCTGGCTGCCATCGAACTGGTGCATAACGGCATTGACGCCTCCAATCTCTTCTCGCGCGTGCCGCCTCTCGGCCCGCGCTCGATGAGCGTGACCCACACCGCGCCTGTGCAGAGCCGGCGCATGGACAAAGAGGATTTGCGCAATGTGCGCCGTTGGCATCGGGACGCGGCCCTGCGCGCCCTGCGCGCTGGCTTCGACATTGTATACTGCTACGCCGGCCACAATATGACGCTGCCCATGCAGATGCTTCTGCGCCGTTATAACGACCGCACAGATGAATACGGCGGCAGCCTGGCAAACCGTACGCGTCTTCTGCGCGAGTTGATCGAAGAGAGCAAAGAGACGGTGGGGGATCGCTGCGGGGTGGCGGTGCGCTTGGCCGTGGACGAGTTGCTGGGCGACGACGGGCTGACCAGCCAGGGCGAGGGCTACGAGATTGTGGCGCTGCTGGCCGAGCTGCCCGACCTCTGGGATGTAAATATCAGCGGTTGGGCCAACGATTCGGCCACCTCCCGTTTTGAAAAGGAGGGCTACCAGGAAAAGTACATCGCCTTTGTCAAATCCCTGACCAGCAAACCGGTGGTGGGTGTGGGGCGGTACACCTCACCCGACTCGATGGTTTCGGCCATCCGCCGCGGCGTGCTGGACCTGATCGGTGCGGCCCGTCCCTCCATCGCCGACCCCTTTCTGCCCCGCAAAATCCAGGAAGGGCGCAGCGAGGATATCCGGGAGTGTATCGGCTGCAACATCTGCATCACCGGCGATATGCAGATTGTGCCCATCCGCTGCACCCAGAACCCGACAATGGGCGAGGAGTGGCGGCGGGGCTGGCACCCGGAAATCATCCAGCCCAAACGCAGCAACAAAGCAGTGCTTGTGGTGGGCGGCGGACCCGCGGGGCTGGAATCTGCCCGCGCCCTGGGACAGCGCGGCTATACAGTCGTGCTGACCGAAGCCCGCCGCGAGTTGGGCGGACGGGTGATTCTGGAATCTGCCCTGCCCGGCCTGCGCGAATGGCGGCGGGTGGCGGACTGGCGGCTGACCCAACTCCAGAAGTTGCCAAATGTCTCCCTCTACCCCGGCAGCCCGATGGCCGCGGCGGATGTGCTGGATGCGGGAATCCCTCACGTGATCCTGGCGACGGGGGCGAACTGGCGGCGCGATGGGATTGGCCGCACGCTCTGGCGGCCCGTGGCGGGGAGCGACGGGGAGAACGTCTATACACCGGACGATCTGATGGCCGGACGGTTGCCCAACGGTCAGGTGGTCATCTACGACGACGACAGCTATTATATGGGCGGCGTGCTAGCCGAACTGCTCGTGGCCCACGGCTGCCAGGTGACGCTGATCACCCCCGCCGATCTGCTCTCTCAGTGGACACAACACTCCCTGGAACAGAAGCGCATCCAGCAGCGGTTGGCCCGTCTGGGCGTCACTTGGCGTACCCAACACAGCCTGGCCACCATTCAGCCGGGCAGGGTGCTGGTGACCGATCTGATCAGCGGCGGGGTGGACGAAATCGCCTGCGACGGGGTGGCGCTGGTCACAGAGCGACAGCCCAACGACGCGCTTTACAGCGATCTCCTGCCCGCGCTGGCCGGGGGAAAGCTGGCCTCGCTGCGGGTCATCGGCGACGCCGAAGCGCCCAATATCATCGCCCAGGCCGTCTATGCGGGCCATTTGGCGGCACGGGAATTCGACGAAGAGCCGGTGGAGGGGACACCCTTCCGCGTGGAGCGGGCAATCGTCTAAGGTGACAAAAAAGTCCCCGGCACTTTCCGCAGTGCCGGGGACTTTTTATCTGCGGCAGCCGTAGGTTGGGTTCTTCCGGCAGAAGTCAGATAGGAATGACTTGCCGTTTGTGCCGGAAGAACCCAACCTACTGGAACTACTTACTGCCGTTCAATCGCGGGCAGCCAGAGCGCGCTGCCCACCCAGAAGGTCAGACTGGTCGTTGCCTGGTTGTTCTGGCTGTCCGTGGCGGTGAGAACGACTGTGTGTTGGCCTGTCGCCAGAGCGCTGAGTGTTACCTGTGCGCCTGTGCCAGCCGCGTTGCCGTCCACCGTCCAACTCAGCCCTGCGTCGCCCAGATTGCCATCTTCCGGGTCGTAGGCCCCGCCAGTGACAACCACATCGGTGACGAGCAGTTGCGTGCCGTCCGCCGGGCTGTCTATGTGGGGCAGCGGTTGCTTGTCGCTGACGGTGAAGTTGGCGTCGGAGGTGTCCGAGCCGGTGTTCACCCCGTCGCTGGCTGTGACCCGGATGCGGGCCTGGCCGCTGCCCTGCAGGGTAGTCGTGTCGCTGAGCACAAAACTGGTCGTTGTGTGCATATTGACCAACGTCTCCCAGTTGCTGCCGCCGTCCACGCTGTATTGCACCAGATAGTAGAGGGTGTCCTGGTCGGCGTCGCTGGCCGTCCACTCGATGGTCAACGGGCCGTTGACAGTCTCGCCGCCGTTGGGCGATGTGATCTGCACAGTCGGTGCGTTGCCGCTCACCGGCATGGCCGCGATAGCTTGCCCGTCCTGGGTCAAACGGATGGTGGCTGTGCCCGCGTGGAAGGGCACTGTCACAAAGAGTACCTGGCTGGGGCTGTGCTCGAAGGCTTCGGTGGGTGTCACAGGTTCGCTGGCGATCAGCCCGCCCTGGGCATTGAGGAAGTCCAGGCTATAAGCGGGATCGGCCAACGGATGAGGGTGGGTGCGCGGCACGAACTGTGCCTCCACCGCCTGCTTCAGCTTTGTGCGGTCCAGCATCGTCGGTGCTACCCGATAGGCCGGGAAGAGCAGGGCGGACTGGGTGGTGGGCGTAATCACACCGCCGATGATGAGCATCTCATCGCTGGCGAGGATGCGGGTCAGGGCATCGCTGGCGTCGGCCTCTGCCACCGAGACCAGCGCCCGGTTCTGCAGACCTGTCCACGTATAATCCGAGACCCACTTTGTGCCGCCGTAGGACATAAAGTCCGCCGCGCCGTTGGGAGCAATCACCTGGTTGCTGCGCGTGTCGTAGCCATAGTGGTTGGATGTGCCTATCTGGGCGATCTGACAGCCGGGGTAGGGGTAGCTGTTGTTCAGATCGCCGGGGTTGCCACAGTTGACGTGCTTCCAGCGGCTGCCGAAAACGCCGTTGTAGTTGTGGGCCAACTCCTGGGCCATTGTGCCGCCGCCGCGATCGCTGTTGAAGCCGCCGCCGCCGCTCTCCATCTTTACGTAAGAAGAACCGATGGCATAGTTGGCATAGCCCAGATTATTCCCCGTGTTGGTGTCGGGGCTGACCATTCCCATATAGTGGGTGGCGGCCCCCGAACTGTTGCAGCCGGCCGGGTTAGAGGTGAAGGTGTTCCACGTAATCAGATGGAACATCAGCTCGTCCGACTGGCCGGGCAATTCCCAGGGGCACTTGGAGAGCCAGAGGAAGCCGCAGGGCCGTTCCATCCGGCTGGCATTCTGGTAGTAGCGGAAGTCGGCCAGCGGCCAGAGAGTCTGGAAGCGGCCAATCACACTCCAGAAACCGGGGCTGGCGGTCGTGTAGTGGGAGCCATTTGTGCGCACAGGCCGCACCACCACACAGATGGGTTCCTGGTTGCCAAAGCCACGCACGATAGAGAAGGTGTTGTTGCCCTCGTTGTTCTCCGGGCGGGCATTGAAGGGATCAATTTCGGCCTGCAATGTGACTGTCCCTGTGCGCCAACTGGCGGGTAGCCAGAAGTTGTAGGTAGCGCCCAGGTTGCTGCGGTCGGCCCCGCCTGTGAAGACCCCAATCGAACCGTTGACGGGGGAGAGGGGCGAGCCAGCCAGTTCTGCGCCATTGCGGAAACCGCGCAGACGGGCAAAGACCGGCGACGCGTTCTGGCCTGTGCTGATGGGATAGACGCGCACAAAGGTGTCTTTGCCTGCGGTCAGCGGCACATTGCTGGCCAGGTTTTGGATGCCCTGGTTGATCTCGATGTTGACCACGCGCAGATCCAGAATGATGGGCGTGGCGGTGGGTGTACGGGTCGGCGTGTTTGTGGGTGTATGCGTCGGTGTGCGTGTCGGTGTACGGGTGGGTGTCGGCGTGCGCGTCGGCGTATGCGTATGCGTCGGTGTCGGCGTGCGCGTCGGGGTATTGCTGGCCGTCGGCGTATTTGTAGCAGTCGGTGTTTCGGTCGGCGTCGTCGTGTTTGTGGGTGTCGGTGTGATGGTGGGCGTGTCCGTCCCCGTCGCTGTCGTGGTTGGCGTCGGCGTCGGCTGTTTGCCGGGCAGGAGATAATCTTCCGTCTCGCCGTATTGATAGCCCGTTTCCGGGCCGCTGCCGTCGGAGTTGGTGGCAGGTTCGCTGCTGACGCTGATACGCAGCCAGCGTCCCTTATTTGGATCGCCCGGAAAAGAAATGATAGATGGTGTCGTATAGCTGAAGCTGCCTGAACCGGAGAGCGCAACCTCCTGGTTCTCCACCGCCCATTCGCTTACGGCGATGCCCACATCTCCAATGAAACATTGGAATAATTCGCCCCATTTGCCATTCTGATCCCAGTCCACCCAGACATTCACATAGACCTTCTCCGGCGCGCCGGCATAGGCCCGCACTTCGTAGTTGAACTCTTGATAGGTGCAAGGTGTGAAGCTGGGAAAGCCCTGGGGCACGCCGTCGTCGAAACCGTCGCGGTCGGAAACATCCGTTTTGGGGTTGATGTTGTTGACGCCGTCGTCGTCCGGGCCGCTGTCCGCCTCGAATTCCCGGCTGATCTCTTTGCCCAGATGGAAAAGGAGCGGATAGTTTCTGTGGTAGGGGCCATAGGGGGGCGAACCGGCCTGGAAGACCGACGGGAAAGCGGCCGACACGCCGGGATAGGCCGACATCGCCGTCTCAGACCCGTTGGTGGAATCGGGCGCGTCGCCCAGGTCTGGCGTGCCCGGCGGTGTGGGCGTGGCGTCGACGTCTGTGGGTGTAGCCGTGGGTGTGTCTGTGGCCGGTTCGCCGGTGGACGTCGGGGTCGGCGTTGAAGTGGGTGTTGCGGTTGGTGGGTCGCAAGGTTTGCCCGTGTCCAAGACCGCCGGCTGCCAGGTCTGGGGCTGGTCGAAGTATTGGCTGGAGGGCATCCCGTAATCTTCGCCCTGATCGGTGAGCCAGTGGTGATAGACGGCCAGCCCGAAGTGGGCATTGCAGAGACCACCGTTCAGTTCCAACGAAACGATCTCCAGCGGGATGGCGTATTCGGCCTGATCCCCAATGCGTCCTGTCGTGGCAGCGGCAGTCCAGCCGTTTACTGTATTGGGTTGGTAGCCATCGGGCGTGCCGTTGCCCTGCAAATTGCTCAGAAGGTTCGTGATCACCTCCACGCGCAGGGAGTAATCGTCTTCTTCGGCCACCGCTTCGGCCGCGTTGTCCCTGTCCAGGTAGACGCTGACGAAACGTTCCTCCAAGCTGCCAGGCGCTCCATTCATACAGACGTAGAGCATCTGGCCGTTATGTTGCACCCGCACCTGGCCCTGGAACTGCCCGCCGTCCTGGAAGTTGAGGACGAGTGCATCCTTGTATTCCCCGTCTGCGTCACACGAGCCATTGATGATGGGTGTCGTTTGAGAGGATGGGATCGATGCCGGCTGCGGTTCTTGGGCAAGCGGGGCAGGCAGGCTATTTTTGAGCGGGGGCAGAGCAGAGGGCGACGCATAGATGCGGCCCACCTGCACCAATCCAGCCAATACGAGGCTGCACAACAGAAGCACTCCAAACAATCTGGGCATACGGATTTTGCGCATGGCTACTGGCATAATTCCTCCGGGTTATCTAATTGAAGCAAAAGGGGATGCAACTGCGTACATTGGGTAGGTTACACTATACACCGACAAATTTTGCCCGTCAACCCCTGCAAACTGATGATTTGCCAACGAATAAGCAATGCTTCGCCGCTCGCATCCACCTTCAGCGGGGCGTTGCGCAATCTGGGTTGCGCAAAAACCCCAAAAATGGCATGATACCTGCCGCCTCTTCTCCCACTTTGTGCCGTTGTCGCTCCCGTTCGTAGGTTGGGTTCTCCCGGCAAGAGAGCGCCATCTACCAGACCAGCCTGCGCCGGGAGAACCCAACCTACGACTTTATGTTCGTTGTCGCTCCCAGACGGAGAGTCAAAATGCACCCAGACCCTTTGCAAAACTTACAGGCCGCAACCATTGACGGCGTGCTGCTCTCGCTGGATCGGGTGATCGAATGGGCCAAACAGAACAGCAGCCGTCTGGGCTACTTTGCCGCGCTCTATCGCAAAGTCACCCGCGCCGTCAAACAGGGCATTGCCGACGGCAGCTTTGCGGATGGCCCACGCATGGAGCGGTTGGATGTGATCTTCGCCAACCGCTATCTGGACGCGCTGGAACGCTATCAGTCCGACCGGGAAAGCACCCCCCGCGCCTGGCGTCTGGCTTTCGAGACAGCGGAGCAGTGGTGGCCTATCGTCCTGCAACACCTGTTGTTGGGGATGAACGCCCACATCAATATGGACTTGGGCATCGCGGCGGTGGCCTGCGTGCCGCCGGGCGCATTGGCTGGTGTGAAGTCGGATTTCTTCAAAATCAACGCGATTCTGGCTGCGCTTGTCCAGGAGACCCAAGAGGAGTTGACGGAAGTCTGGCCGCTGCTGCGTCTGCTGGATCGCTTTGTGGGTGAGAGCGACGAGGGGCTGGCCAATGTGGGGATGTGGCTGACACGCGGCCATGCCTGGCTGCTGGCTGAAGAGTTGGCCCTGCTGCCGCCGGATGCGCAAGCGGGCCGCATCGCCAGACTGGATCAGGAGATCGCCGTTCTGGGCGCTCTGCTCGTCCCGCCGGGACGCCTGCTGCGTTTCTTTCTGCTACTTGTGCGCATCGGTGAATTGCGCTTTGTGCCGACGATTATTGAGATTCTGGAGTAAAGGAGAATAGTTTTTGCAGTTTACCTTGCAGACGCTCCCTCAACCGATATTCGCCAGCCCAGCGCACATATTCATCATCCCCGCCGGTCAGGTCTTCCGCTGTCATTTCGGCGGTGAACTGCTCTGATAGAACGCCATATTTTTCCTCAAAGGGCAGCAACCGCTTCTGCGCCAATAGCAGCGCCAATTGTAATTTGGCAATTTCACCGTCAATCGCTGACCGCACCAGTTGGCGTACCTGTCTAGCATCCCCGTTGGCTTCTATGTAGATGACACTCATAGCTTCTTTACCCTCTCTGAACACTTCTGCAAATTCAAAATAGCAGAGCATTTTCGCGCTTGACGTAACACGGTATCCATGCTATAGTGGTGCTATGGTTCAGTCATTCAGGGATGCGGCAACCGAAGATATATTCAACGGTGTCAACTCCCGCCAGGCGAGGGCCACCTGTCCTCAATCGCTGTGGCGCATCGCGGCACGCAGACTTGAGCAATTGGACTCTGTTGTCCTTCTCAACGAGTTGCGCGTGCCTCCGGGTAATCGCTTGGAAGCGTTGCGGGCTGACCGAACCGGACAATATAGCATACGCATCAACGATCAGTACCGAATCTGTTTCGTATGGACCGACAAAGGGCCTGCTGAAGTCGAGATCGTTGATTATCACTAGAGCAAAAGGTGAAATAGTTATGATCCGCATCCCCACCCACCGCGTCCCAACCCACCCCGGCGAAATGCTGCGGGAAGAGTTCCTCCTGCCCCTGGGCATCACCCAACGCCAACTGGCAGACGGCATCGAAACGTCCTACCAGCGGGTGAATGAAATCGTCAACGGCAAGCGGGGCATCACACCGGGCACGGCTCTGCGTCTGGCCCAGTTCTTCGGGATGACGCCAGATTTTTGGATGAACCTGCAACTGCGCTGGGATCTCTACCACGCACAGCAGACCGAACAGCCCGTCCTTGACCGCATCGCGTCAGTTGTTACACCATTGATTACTGTTCACTGATAACCTCTCGCCACACCGCCATCCCAATATCAACTATCCAACCACCCCGCCGCTTCTTTGGCGTGATAGGTCAAGATCAGATCGGCCCCGGCGCGACGGATGCCGGTGAGGGTCTCCAGGATCGCCCGCTGCTCGTCCAGCCAGCCGTTGGCGCTGGCCGCTTTGAGCATCGCGTACTCACCGCTGACGTTGTAGGCGGCCAGGGGCAGCTCCGGGAAGCGCTCCTTCACGCGGCGGATCACGTCCAGATAGGCCAGAGCGGGTTTGACCATCAGAAAATCAGCGCCCTCTGCCACGTCCAAAGCGGCCTCGCGCAGCGCTTCGGCGGCGTTGGCCGGGTCCATCTGGTGAGATTTGCGATCCCCGAAGCGGGGCGCGCCGTCCGCTGCCTCGCGGAAGGGGCCGTAGAAGGCCGACGCATACTTCACCGCATAAGAAAGTACCGCCAGATGGCTGTAGCCTTCCCCGTCCAGCGCGCCGCGGATGGCCGCTACCATCCCGTCAATCATCCCGCTGGGGGCCACAATGTCCGCGCCGCAGCGGGCGTGGGAGACGACGACCCTCTGCAAAATTTCCAGCGTTTCGTCGTTGAGGACGTAGCCATTCTTGTCGAGCAGCCCGCAGTGGCCGTGATCCGTATACTCGCACAGACAGACGTCGGTGATAACCACCAGATCCGGGTTGGCCTGCTTCAGGGCGCGGATGGCCTGCTGCACAATACCGTCATCGGCGAAATTCTCCAGCCCCACCGGGTCTTTGTGGGCAGGCAGGCCGAAGAGGACCACCGCAGGCACGCCCAGACTTTTCAGTTCGGCGGCTTCCCCGGCCAACTGGTCTACAGAGAGGCGAGACTGGCCGGGCATAGAACGGATGGGAATACGCTGGTTTTCCCCGTGCTGGATAAAGAGGGGGTAGATAAAATCGGTCGGGTCGAGAGTCGTCTCCGCTACCATCCGGCGTAGGGCCGGGGTGTGGCGCAGACGGCGGGGGCGAATTGTCGGGAATGGCATAGCTCTCCTCACTCGTACCCACGCTCTGCGTGGGCACGTCTGCTGGACGCTCTGCGTCCCAAATTGTCCACTGATATAGCGCAGACTTCGACGCAGAGCGTCGTGTTTGCATTCCCACGCAGAGCGTGGGAACGAGAATTCATCCAATCAGTTCCAGCGCGCCCTGGGATTTGGCCTCCTCGGCCAGGGCCGCGCCCAATTCCTGTGGAGATGGGCCTCTGCCCTCCACGCGAATGATGCGGCGGCCATCGGGCGTGGCGACGAGGCCGCGCAGATGGATTGTCCCGTCGTTGACTGTGGCGTAGGCGGCCACCGGCACGGAACAGCCCCCGCCCAAACCGGAAAGGAAAGCCCGTTCCGCGCTCACCGCCTGGGCCACTGCGTCGTTGTGGATGGCAGCCAGCAGCCCCAGCGTCGTCGCGTCGTCGGCCCGACACTGGACAGCCAATGCGCCCTGCCCCGGCGCGGGCAGCATCACATCCAGCGGCAGCCACTGGCTGATCTGTGCGTCCAACCCCAGACGGGTGAGGCCAGCCGCGGCCAAAACTGTGGCGTCGTACTCCCCGTGCAGAGCCTTGTGGATGCGGGTTTCCACATTGCCGCGAATCGAGCGGATTGTCAAGTCTGGGCGCACAGCCAGCAATTGGGCCTGGCGGCGCAGACTACTTGTCCCCACCAACGCGCCCGCGGGCAATTCGTCCAGTGTCAGCCCGTTCTTCGCCACCAGCACATCGCGCACGTCGGCCCGGCCCACAAGCGCGCCCAGCGCCAGACCGGGCGCGTCGTCAACCGGCAGGTCTTTTAGCGAATGCACGGCCAGGGCGATGCGCCCGTCGCGTAGACCGTTTTCCAATTCCAGCGTAAACAGCCCTTTGCCGCCAATCTCCGGTAGGGGACGGTCCAGCGTCCGGTCGCCCTGGGTGACAAAAGGCACAATCACACATTGCAGACCCGGCCAGGCCGCTTGCAGTGCGGCCAGCACGTGGCGGCTCTGCCACAGCGCCAGCGGCGAGGTGCGCGAACCGAGGGAAAGCGGCTTGCCGATGGCGGATGGCGTAGGCAGTGATGTCACGGGGTGGATGAACCTTTGGGAATGTAAGGAGTGAAACGCGGAGGCAAACGGGTTATAGCGAAAAAATGGGCAAGACGCCGTTCGCTCCGTTCGTAAAAAGCTCTCATCGCCGCGCCTTGTAGAGTTCGGCGAACGCCTGGGCCGCGGCGTCGGTCAAATCTCCACCCGCTTCTTCCTCGTTGACCAGCAGCACAAAGCCAACTTTGGCCTCGGGCAGCAGACCGATTACGCTGACAAAACCGTCGTAAGCGCCGGTGTGACTTACGAGTCGCAGACCGTCCACCTCTGCGATCTCCCAGCCCAGGCCGTACTCCTCCAGCAGAGGCGTCCACATCTCTGCCAGAGCTGCTTGCGAAACGATGCGTGTTCCGTTGGCAGCCACGCCGCCCTTCACCAGCATCTGCATATAGAGGGCCATCTCCCGCGCACTGGCTTTGAGCGAACCGGCGGGGGCCATGGCGTCGTCGTCCGTATCTTCGGGTTCCAGCGCTTGCGCCGCGTCGCCGCTGGTGTCATAGGCGAGCGAGTAGTTGCGGTTGCGCTGGGCTTCGCTGATATAAATTGTGGCGCTCTTCATTCCCAGCGGGTCGAGGATGCGCTGGCGCAGCAGGTGGGCGTAGCCGTCGTGCAGATCGACGGCGTTTTTGTCCGCAGCCAGCACAGCCAGATAGCCCGCCAGCGAGGCCGAAATGTTGCTGTAGCTGTAGACTTCACCCGGCATTCCCAGCAGTTCCGTCTCGGCTGCCACAGCAAATACGTCACTCAGTCCGGGTTCGTCGGGCAAATCCTCCTCTGCCGCGTCGGGGATGCCGCTGGTCATACTGAGCAGATGGCGGAATGTCACGGCTGCGCTGGCGTCGGCGTCGGAGAGGCGAAAATTCGGAGCGATTTGCACGACAGGCGTGTCCCAATCCACCACGCCCGCATCCACAAGAGTAGCGACAAGCAGGGCGGTCATGGATTTGTGGGTGGAGCCGATGTGGAAGAGCGTGTCGGCGTCCACAGGCAGCTTCTTCTCCACATCGCGCAGCCCGTAGCCCTGCAGCAGAAGTGGGCCGTCGCCATTGACAACAGCCAGCGCCAATCCGGGGATGTGTGCCTTCTCCTGTTCGTCCTGGATGTAGGCGGCGAAATCAGCAACCCACCGCTCATTGACCTGCGCAGCTTTTGTGACCAGCGGGACGGAACGAGTGTTTTCCTGCACTGGCGTAGACGGCTGCACGCTGGATGCGCTACAGCCGCACAGCAGCAGGATTATCCACGCCACCCCCAGCAGTGAACGAATGCGCATACCAGATCGGGTGTTGAAGCGCTGCAAGTGGGTTGCAGTTGGCATATTTACCTTCTGTCCTTCGTTGAATACGGTAGGGGCGCTGCTCTTTCCTGCGGGCGCAGCAAGCAGCGCTCCTACGGAACTCTACTTTTTCCGCCGGGCGCAGCAAGCAGCGCCCCTACGAAACTCTACTCTTTCCGCCGGGTGCAGCAAGCAGCGCCCCTACCTAACCTGGCAAAGTCAGAACCAAAGAGGGTTGTATACACGGATGGAAAGGAACACGGATTTTTCTGATCCGTGTTCCTTTCCATCCGTGTATACAAAAATTTCTCTTTTCTTGCCCAAAAAACAAGAATTTCACTGGTTATGTACTAAAAGCGAACACACAATTTGATGGCGTCTGCCGGGTCCTGGAAGGTGTGGAGAAAGGCGTCGGCGGCCTGGGCGAAAGGCACAATTGGATCGGCGATGCCGTCTGCTGTCAGCCAGCCGCGGCGGAAAAAGTCCACGACCGTCGCCTCCAAACGCGCCAGATCCCAGAGGGGCGCTTCCCGGCTGGGGTTGTCCCAGACGGGCATACTGCTGATCAACTCCAGCCGGTTGTGATGCCACTCCGCGCCCAAGGGCAGGCTGCTGTGGTCGCCTTTGTAATAGCCCAGTGTGACGATGCGGGCACACTGGCCCACACTGCGCATAGCCCCGTAGAGCGCCCGGTAACTGCCGCTGGCCTCAATCGCCACATCTGCGGGGCGACCCAACAGACGGCGCACGGCCAGCCCCACATCCTCCGCCGCGGGATCGACAGTGGCGGTCGCGCCGTAACGTGCGGCCAGGGCGCGGCGTTTGGGCAAAGGGTCCACAGCGACGATCTGGGCGCAGCCGGCGCGGGCCAGCAGTTGGATCACACACAGCCCAATCGCACCCATCCCGGAGACGGCGACGGTATCGCCCAGGGTGATGCGGGCGTCGCGCACAGCCCCGTAGGCGTAGAGGGCCGGGTCCAGACAGACCGCATCCGCGAGGGAAAGCTCCGGCGGCAAGTGGTGGAGAGCGGCAGCCGGTTTGGTCACTGTCTCGGCCACAGGGCCGTAGCAGTAGACGCGGTCGCCGGGCTGAAAGTCAGCCACACCCGCGCCGACTTCCGTCACCTGGCCCACAGCCATATTGCCGATGAACTGGCCGACGAAACCGGGCGCGGCATTGGGCGCGTCGGCTGGGGTGTGTACAAAAAGGCGCAGGGCCGGGTCAAAGCGCTGCGCCTGGAAGGGCGATTCACCGCTGAATATGTGGAACATTGTGCCGTGCTTCACCGCGGCGAATTCGGTGCGGAAGCGCACCTGGCCGGCTGGGAGCGGCGCGTCGGTGTAGTCGGCCAGAATGGCGTGTTGGGGTGCGTCTACAAAAAGTCCGCGGGGCATCTGATCTTCCCTTCTTTGGTTACCAATTCACCTTCACTCTACTTGCGCACGGGCACCAAAATAGACCCCTCAGCCAATGAGCCGTAGCTGATGGCCGCTTTTGGCCCGTGCTCCCACAGATAGGCGGCCACGTAGGCGCAGGTGAGGGCGTCCAGTGTATCCTCATGCTCTTTCAGCGCCCGCCCGCGCAGCCCCGCCACATCCACGCCCACCAGCAGATCTCCCGTCCCTTTCAGGGCTGGCGATGCTTTGCGTAACCCCCGCAGCAGCGTTTGATAGCGGGCCAGTTCGGAGCGCCGTTCGGATACACTGCCCCGCTTGTATTTGAGGATGCGCTCCAGCCCGAAGAGCGCAATGTGGGCCGGGTGGGGGAAGACCTCGCAGACCAGCCGTGCCTGGCTGTGCCGGGGAATCGTGGATGCTTCGGCAAAGCGCAGCCGCGCAACCAGTGCAGCCACCAGCGCCTCCCCCCGCACAACGCCAGCCTCGGCCAGGCGCGTCCGGTTGGCGGGCAACGCGCCAGCGTGGAAGCGCCGCCACTGCGCCGAGAGCGCAGCATCGCAGGGCCGTCTCCCCGTCTGGTTGGGGACGCGCAGGGGAGCGTCCACGGCCACCACTGCGCCGCCCATTGGGGACAGATGTTCGGCGATGAAGGCCATAATCTCGTCGTTGCTGCCCAACGTGCCCGTATGCGCCACCAGCCGTCCGTCGCGGATTGCTGCGCCGCCAGAGGGGTTTGCCGTCTTCCAGGCCAGATCGATACCGATAAAGACGGCTGCTTCGTCTTGCTTCCCCATCGCTATCCTACTGTCTGCTTAATACAAGCCGCTCCTGGGTCACAGTCTCCAGAAACGCCTCATCCACAAGCGCGCCGTTGCCCGCGCCGCTGGGCACGGTCAGTGTGCTGTCACTGTTGAGGGTGAAGGGGTTGTGTACGATGTCGCGGGGGAAATAGCGGTCGTTGGCGCTGATATCGCCGGGTAGAGTGAAGTTGGGCAGGCTGGCCAGGGCTACATTCGTCGCCCGCCCGATGCCTGTTTCCAGCATCCCCCCGTGCCAGACGGGCATCCCCGCGGCCTGGGCCAGGTTGTGAATCTCCACCGCATCGGCCAGACCGCCAATGCGCGTGGGTTTGATGTTGATAATTTTGCAGGCATTCAGCTCGATGGCCCAGCGTGCGTGATCCGGAGAGACGATACTCTCGTCCAGACAGAGGGGCGTTTTGATCAGCTTGGCCAGTTTGGCGTGATCGAAGATGTCGTCGTGATCGAGCGGCTGCTCGTTGAGGAGCAGATCGAACTGATCCAACTCCTTCAGATGCTCGGCGTCGCTCAGGTGATAGATACTGTTGCCGTCCACCTGCAAGCGCAGATCGGGCCAACGCTCGCGCACAGCCCGCGTCGGCGCCACATCCCAGCCCGGCTTAATTTTGAGCTTCACCCGTTTGTAGCCGTTGTTCAGATAGCCCTCCACCGTTTCTAGCAGCGCGGGGATGTCCGGACGGATGGGCACACTGACGCCCACATCCACTCGATCCCGCGTCCCGCCCAACAATTTGGAGAGGCTGACATTTTGGGCGCGGGCGAAGAGATCCCAGACGGCAAACTCCAGTCCGCTCTTTGCCATCCGGTTGGCTCGCATCCGCTTGAAGAGGTGGCGGGTCTGGCGCGGGTCGTCCACTTCGGATTGGAGCAGCAGCGGGCCGAGATAGGTTTCCATCATAAACCAGGCCGTCTGGTAGGTCTCTTCGTTGTACCAGGGACCTTCACTCATCGGCGCTTCGCCCCAGCCGGTCACGCCGTCGGCGTCCACGCGCACAATAATGGCGTCGCTGGCGTCGTGATACCAGCCGCTGGTCTCAAAGCGGCGCACGTAGGGTAGGTGGATGCGGCGCAGTTCAATGCGTTCGATTTTCATTGTAAGTTTCCAGTTGATTGGTTGGCTGGTTGATTGGTTGATTGGTTGGCTGGTTGCTCCCAATCAACCAATCAACCAATATTCTTACGCTTCGTAGACGCAATCTACCTGGCGTCTGCTCTCGGACGAACGCACAATCGCGTCGCAGATCACCGAATTGCGGTAGCCGTCCAGGAAGTCCGCGCCGATGGGAGAGACCGCCCGGTTGTTGACGATACAATCGAGCAGGTGGGTGATCTCGTGGACGAAGGTGTGTTCCCAGCCGATCATATGTCCCTGCGGCCACCAGTTCTCCCACCAGGGGTGGAAGGGTTCCGAGACCAGCACATTGCGGAAGCCCTGTGTCTCTTTTGGCTGGTCGCCCACCCAATAGACTTCCAGTTCGTTGAGCCGTTCCAGATTGAAGACGATCGTGGCCTTTTCGGCGTTGATCTCGATGCGCTGGCCGTTCTTGCGACCAGCGGCGAAACGGGTGGCTTCGACAGTGCCCAGCGCGCCGTTCTCAAAATCGAGCAGCGAAACGAAAGCGTCGTCCACGTCCACTTTGCCCATTGTGCCGTCGCCCCAGGGCCGCTCCTCGATGAAGGTGCGCGTCATGCCAGAGACGCTGCGCACTTCGCCCACCAGATAGCGGGCCAGGTCAATGATATGCGCGCCCAGATCACCCAGTGCGCCGCTGCCTGCCATCTTTTTCTGCAGCCGCCAGATCATCGGCATATTGTAGTGGGGCATAATCCACTCTTGCAGATAGACGGCGCGGAAGTGGTAGATTTTGCCCAGCAGCCCGGAATCCACCAGTTTGCGAATCTGGCGGATGGCGGGGACGAAACGGTAGTTGAAGGCCACCATATGCTTAACGCCCGCCTTTTGCACCGCGTCCAGCATCAGCTTGGATTCTTCGGCAGTGCGCGCCAGGGGCTTCTCGCACAGGATATGCTTGCCCGCCTGGGCCGCGGCAATGCAAGGCTCCGCGTGGGCGTCGTTGGGGCCGCCGTTGTCAAAAAACTGAATGTCCGGGTTGTTGATCAGGTCGCGCCAGTCGGTGTAGGCGTGCTGGTAGCCGTAACGCTTGGCCGCCTCGGCCACCGCCTCCCGGTTGCGTCCGGCAATGCCCACCAGTTTGGGCACAGCGGGCGGCGGGTACATCATATGCCCGATGTTGAGCATCGCGTGGGTGTGGGCCTTGCCCATAAAGGCATAGCCCAACATCCCCACGCCAATCTGCGGGGCCTGACCCTCGGCCTTTGCCCCGGCCATCGAAGTAAAACCAGATGCTTCGCTCATTGTCGTCTCCTTGTGGGTATTGGATATTGGGTATTGGGTATTTCGTTGGGGCGCGCCGCCGTTTGACTACGAAATATCCAATACCCAATAGCTGATTTTTATTCCGCAAAGGCCGCGTCAAAGGCCACATCGGACGCGGCAAAATCATTCTTGCGTACCAGTTGCAGAGCTTCCTGTGCGCCAAACTCCCGGTTCATACCGCTATCTTCCCACTCGATGGAGAGGGGGCCGTTGTAGCCGATGCGGTTGAGTACACGCACAATCGGGTCCCACTTCACGTCGCCGTGGCCGGGGGAAACGAAATCCCAGCCGCGGCGGTGGTCGCCGAAGTCCAGATGGCTGGAGAGGATGCTGTTGCGCCCGTTGAGCTGCACCCGGCTGTCCTTAACGTGTACGTGGAAGATGCGGTCGGTAAAGGCGTTGAGAAATTCCACCGGATTGACAAACTGGTGGATCAGATGGCTGGGGTCAAAGTTGGCCCCAAAGGCCGGGTGGCCGTGTACGGCGTCAATCGCGCGCTGGAAGGTGTAGATGTCGTAGGCGATTTCAGTGGGGTGGACTTCCAGTGCGAATTTGATGCCGTTGGCCTGGTAGTGGTCAAGGATGGGAATCCAGCGCTCGGCGAAGTCCGTGTAGCCAGCGTTGATGTCGGCCTGGCTGGTGGGCGGGAAGAAGTAGAGTTTGGCCCATACGCTGCTGCCCGTGAAGCCGTTGACCACATCCACGCCAAAGAGCTTGGCGGCGCTGGCGGTCTTCTTCATCTCCTCGGCGGCCCGCTGGCGCACACCCTCGGCGTCGCCATCGCCCCAAATGGCGGGGGAGAGGATCGATTTGTGGCGCGTGTCAATGGGGTCGCAGACGGCCTGCCCCACCAGATGGTTGCTGATGGCCCAGCAGCCCAAGCCATACTTTTCCAGCAGGTCGCGTTTGGCGCGCACATAACCGTCGCTTTCCAGCGCCTTGTCCACCTCGAAATGATCGCCCCAACAGGCCAATTCCAGACCGTCGAAGCCCCAGGCACTCACCTTCTGGGCGAGGGTTTCCAGGGGCAGGTCCGCCCATTGGCCGGTGAAGAGTGTGACGGGTCGTGACATGAGTTCCTCCTGTGTGTGTCGGTTGTGATGACAAGTTTTAGATGCTTTTATTCCAATATTCTAGGCCAGTAACCAAAACGCTCTCCAGCCACTGCCTGAAGCGCACTTCCAGGTTGTTTTCTTCATCAGCATAGGAGAATTGGAATGGAGAGTCGGATAAGGCTTGAATATCGCTAATCGTACGTTCACCCTCGTCTGTATTGTCTTTATGATAGGCGCAGGCAGAACAAACCAATAGACCAAGATGTTCGCGTCCTAAAACATGAAAGGAGAGTAGTAGTATCGTCGGCCTTTCTATCTGAATGACCAACTGTGTCCAACTGTGATAGTTACGCAGGTTGGCAAAATACCCCAATAGTTTGGCTGTTTCTATCACCTGATAGCGGTGATAATAAGCTCGTTCATCGCCGAACGGCGCTGCAACCACAAAAACTTGTGAACCATTGACCAAATTTTGGACGGATGCTTTGATTTCTCCCGCCAACTCGCGTAAATGATTTGAGGCGATCTCAAATAAATGAGTTGCATAAGTTTCAGCAGCCTGTTGCCGTTTTTGAATTGATGCAATCTGATTTTGCTTGAGTTTATCAGCAATGGTTGAAATGATGACTTGGGTTCGTCTTGCTTCGGACAAGACTTGTTCAGATAAACCAAGGCTACGAATAAATGCCTGTTTTTGACTTTTTGCAAACAGACGGATCAGATCAGATAAATTGCCTTGATCGGCTTGTTCTAAGGCATCAATATAGACAGCGCGATCATCGCGCGTAAGAACCAAAGGAAACCATCCAGATTGGATAAATGCCAAACTGGCGAGACAGCGCGCAACTCGCCCATTCCCGTCCTGAAAGGGATGAATTTGTGTAAAGCGATGATGCAGCCAGGCCGCTTCAATTTCAGGGGAAACTTTGATGGCTTGATGTCGAATATGGAATGTAATCAACCTGTCCATTTCAGAGGCAACTTGTTCAGGCGGACAGTATTCATGGATAGAGCCATCGGGTCGCATCGGATTGTTCGGCAGCCGCTTCCAATCACCGCGCAGAAAATCGACAAGGATGGTTTGACCGGTCGAGGGAACGAAGGCTTCTATGCGACCCTGATTTTGGGTTAACAATTGATGCAGTTGTTTTATGTACGAAGTTGATAGTGTTCTCTCCCCTCCAACGAAATCAAATAACCCTTCAACGGCGCTTTCTTGATCTTTGATCAAAGCTACGACTTGTTTTACTGGACGGTCAGTAGTTCCATGCGGGATCAGAGATTCATTGATCCCTTGTTCGATGAGTAAGCGGGTGATCCCACGATCAATCGTATAGAGTCTTTCAATAATTCCGGTCTCGATGGCTATCTCTCGCCGTAATTTCTCCATATACGTTTTGAATTCGCCAGAATCACGCAGGCGTTCTGCTTGATCATTCCACACAGTTACTAAGGGCGGTAACTCAGTATTGGCTAATTGCTGCCAAGCGGGTGGTAAATCTTCTATCGGTTGCCATTCCAAACTTTGCGCAGATTTGAATGTTGGAATCGTCATCTATTCCGCCCCGTGCTGCATAAAGATACCCAATCCCAACTATACAATCACCCCTGCAAAAAGACCACGAAAATCCACCGCTCACCGCCACGTAAAGTTGCGCACTTCGCTGGGGACGCTGGCCGCCTGGATACCGCGCCCTTCGCCCTGATCGGGCAGGATGCGCACGACGGCCACCTGCCAGCCGTAGGTCATGGCCGCGCTGGTGAGAGGCACCGCGTCCGGGTGCAGGCGGTGGCTGGTGGCTTTGCTCCACACAGCGGGCAGCAGACCCACGGAACCTTCCACCGGCCAGATGCGCAGGACATACCACTCGTTGGGCGCAAGGATGTCCACGCTGATCCAGCGGAAGATGACCTCCTCGGTGCGGGGCAAGGCCGCCTCCGCCCCCGGCTCCAACAGACGGGGCGCGGCATAGCTGGCGGGCGCGCTGCTCAGCCCCGCTGCGTTGCGCGCCGATTCGCTGGAGGAGACAACCGTCGAGGGCACCTCCACCGGGATGCGCAATACCTGTTCCGGGCGGATAAAGTCGCTGGCCGAGATGCCGTTGGCGCTCAAAATCCCCTCGACGGTTGCGCCAAAACGCACGGCAATCGAGACGATTGTGTCCCCCGGTTGAACTGTGTAGCGAAAAACCGTAGGCACACCGATCTGATTGCTGTTCTCCGCAACAACCTGGGGGATGGGGATGATCAGTTCGTCGCCGGCACGGATCAGTGCATCCGTCAACCCGTTGGTCTGTTGAATCTCCTCGACGGTGACGCTGTATTGGATGGCGATGGAGGAGAGCGTCTCGCCGGATTGGACGGTATGCACCACCACCAGTGGGCCAGACGTCGGCTCAACGGCAGAGACAGGCGTGGCTGTAGCGATGAACGCCGTCGCCGGGATTGCGGTCTGCGCAGGATCGACGGGCGTAGGTGTGTTGATCACTACTTCCGCCTGGGCGTTCGGTCCATCCGTGCGGCTGCCCATCTGCCACCAGATGACAATCAGCACAAGCAGCCCGACGACCAGGGCCAGGTCTATCCAGGTGATGCGACGGCGACCGCGCGGCGCGCTGGTCAGATCGAAACCGCAGAAATAGCAGGTCTCGGCTTCTTGGGCCACCCGGCTGCCACAATTCGGGCAGCGGCGCAGTTGATGGGGGGAAGTGCCAACATTCTGTGTCATGGCGAGATTATAGCACGTTTGGGGGATTGGCGGCGAAATGAAAAAAACAAAAAACGCCCTTCAGCGAATTCACGCTGAAGGGCGTTGGCAATCGTCCAGAAAGGAGGGCTATTGGCCTCGCTGTGTCAGCAGATAACTTACGATATCTACGATATCCTGAGCGCTCAATGTGTCTTTGTAGATTTGGGGCATAAGACCGCCATTATACCCATTGACCACAAATGCATTGGGTGCCGTGATGCTCTGATAAAGATAGAGCGCCGGGCTTTCACCGGCAACCCGTGTGATGGCCGTGTGGGCAACCCCGCCCCAGGTGGGCGCAACCACCGAATTCGTATCATCCAGCCGGTGGCAGCCGATACAACCAGCGCTGGCAGCTACGGTCTCCCCTTTGGCCGGGTCGCCAGGCAAGAGAGCGGCCACATCCGCGGGCAGACCAGCGTAAATCTGTTCCTCGCTCAAAAGGGTAATATCAGGAATGGGTGTCGGTGTGGGCGGCACAAACGCCTGGCCCTTGACCTCGGGCACCATATCCGGCGAAATGAGCTGGGCGCGAGGATTGGGCGTACAGGCAGCGATCACAAATATCCCCAACAGCAGCGCAGCAATAAGATAGAAGCGAAATTGACGACGAAGTTCCATCGATACTCTCCGCAAAAAAGTGCAGCCCAGGGCGATTTCGGTGGATGGACTACGAACCGGATACAATAAACAGGGAACAGTGTAACACGGGACGCGCCGGGATGCAATTCTGTGCGCAAAAATTCACAAAGAGGAAACAATGACTACAACTGAGACCGATGCTGCTGTACAGGAATGGCTGGCCGCCAATCTGCCCACTTGGCGGCTGCAAAAGAGCTATCTGCTGCGGGTCTACAAAACCCGCAGTTGGCGGGTGACGCTGCTGGTGGCCAACGCGATTGGCTTTCTGGCCGAAGCCGCCGACCACCACCCGGAGTTGATCCTCAACTATCCATCGGTGGAAGTTCACCTGGAAACCCACAGCGCGGGCGGCATCACCGTCAAAGATTACGAGTTGGCGCGCAAGATCGAAGAGACAATCCTTTGGCTGCCCGCAACACAGGCTGCCCCAAGCGGGAAGTGGGTAGAGAGAACGTAAGGGGCAGCGAACCGTCAATCGAAATCGCGAATGAACTCCTGCGCCTTCTCCACCAGTAGACTGTTGCCCACAAAAAAGGGCACCCGCTGGTGCAGTGCGCTGGGCTGCATCTCTAAAATGCGCTCTGTGCCGGTGGAGGCTTTGCCCCCGGCCTGTTCGGCCAGAAAGGCCATCGGTGCGCATTCGTAGACCAGACGCAGCTTGCCGCTGGTTTGGCCGGGATCCTTTGTGTCTGCCGGATAGTAATAGACGCCGCCGCTGAGCAGATTGCGGTGAAAGTCCGCTACCAGCGATCCGATGTAGCGCATGGAAAGGGGCTTGGCCGTCTTGTCCTTGCCCTGCAACCATTCGGTATAGCGCTGCACCCCTTCCGACCAGAACTGTTCGTAGCCCTGGTTGACGCTGTAAAATTTGGGCTTCTCTGGGATGCGGATGTTGGGATGGGAGAGAAAAAACTCGCCAATTGTGGGGTCCAGCGTGAAGCCGTGTACGCCCTGACCGGTGGAGTAGACGAGCATCGTGCTGGAGCCGTAGATGACATAGCCAGCCGCCACCAGATCGCGCCCCTTTTGCAGACAATCCTCCAGCGTGCCCCGCCCGGAAGCCGTTTTGCGCCGGTAGATGGCAAAGATCGTGCCGACGCTCACATTCACGTCTATATTGGAAGAACCGTCAAGAGGGTCATAGAGGAGGACGTAGGGGCCCACCGGAAAATGATCCGGGATGGGGATGATCTCGGCGCGTTCTTCCGAAGCCATCACGGCCAGACGGCCAGTGTGGTCGTTCAGCTTGAAGAGTATCTGGTCAGCGTATTCGTCCAACTTCTGGACGACCTCGCCCTGCACATTCTCTTTGTCCGCACTGCCCAGAATGTCGGTCAGCCCGGCCCTCGTCGTCTTGCTGGCGATGATTTTGGCGGCCAGGGCAATGTCGTACAGAATGTTTGTGAGAGTTCCCGTAGCGTCCGGGTAGATGCGCTGCTGATCCAGAATAAAACGTTCGATGGTGACAATTTTGCCCGCATAGGGGTCTTTTGCGACAACCGCGCTATCGTCGTTGACAGCCATAGCCAACCTCCTGTGAATGGGGAATGCAGAGTGCGGAATGGAAGATGTATGTCGTGATTGGTGCGATGGTTAGAGTGATTGGGTGGGGCGAGAAACGTGAAACGTGAATAACGACGCAAGACCAGCGCCGGTTGAGCGGTTCCTGAGCCTGTCGCTTGTACTGAGCCTGTCGAAGTGAAGGATAAGCGGGTGCTGTTTCCCGCCGTATCGAAACCAAGCGGGTAGAGACGAAATTTCTTGTTAGACCCGTTCGCTTGATTTCACTTCGACAGGCTCAGTACAAGCGATACGCCTCGAAGACGCAGAATCCGTAGGATTCTGACGGCTACTCAATCAGCGCTCACTGGCCTGGTTTGCACGCAACGCTGTGTCATCACCACCTTACTCCGTACCAGCGAGGAACTAACGCACAAGCGTTAGTCGGTCGGCCAAGCATCTGAAACGTGAAACGTGAAACGTGAGTTTATGTGACGTACTTTCACGTTTCACGTCTTCACGTTTCACGTCTTCACGTCTTCACGTTTCACGTCTTCACGTTTCACGTCTTCACGTTTCACGTCTTCACGTTTCACGTCTTCACGTTTCACGTCTTCACGTCTTCACGTTTTCGCACGCAAATCGTGGCTCTGCCACCTTACGCATTACGTCTTTTGTCTCCCCGTGAAAACCTGATACAACACAATACTCCCCGCCACCGCCGCGTTCAGGCTCTCCACCTGGCCCACCATCGGCAGATGGACGATAAAATCACACTTCTCCCGCGTCAGACGGCTTAGCCCGCTGCTTTCGTTGCCCACCACCAGAGCCAGGGCACCGCTCAGATTGGCTTTGTCGAGCGCTACGGCGTCGTCCCCGCTGTCCAGGCCGACCACCCAGACGCCCTGTTTCTTCAGCTCCTCAATCGTGCGGTTCAGGTTCGTCACCTGGGCCACGCGCAGATGTTCCACCGCGCCCGCGCTGGCGTTGCTTACCGCCGGGGTGACACCCGCGGCCCGGCGATCGGGCAGGAGCAGCCCATCCACACCCACCGCCTCGGCCGTGCGGATTAGAGTGCCCAGATTCTGCGGGTCCTGGATGTGGTCGAGGATAAGCAACAGAAGCGCGCCAGACTTGGAACGCACAATTGTGTCCAAATTTACATAAGGGTAGCCGTCGGTCTCCAACGCTACGCCCTGGTGATTGACGCGCTGCTCGGTCAGATTGTCAAAAAGTGGGCCTTTGACAGCCTTCACAGGAATGTTGCGCGCTTCGGCCAGCGCGATAATCTCGCCGGTGATGCCTGTGTTCGCTTCCGTCTCTTCACCTGCCAGCCAGAGACGGTAGATGCGCCGCCGGTTGGCGCGCAGGGCTTCGCGCACGGCCTGTCTACCAGTCAAAAGTTCACTCATGTCTGCTCCTCATAACGCCAAGTCGTGCCGGTCGGTCCATCTTCCAGCACCACTGCAAGCGTGCCCAGACTGTCCCGGATTTTGTCGGATAATGCCCACTGTTTGGCCGCACGCAGGTCGGCCCGTACCTGCACCAGCAGATCGATGAACGGTTTGGCCGTCATCTGATCGCCGCCCGCCACCTCTGCGGGCAAGGCCAACCCCAACACACCGGCGAGTTGGCGCAACGCGCGCTGGGCCACGTCGAAGAATGGCCCGCTCACCCCGGCGGCGCGGCCTGTGTTGATGGCCCGCACCAGTTCAAAGAGAACGGCCAGCGCGCTGGCCGTGTTGAAATCGTCGTCCATCGCTTCGGTGAAGGCAACCCGGGCGTTTTCCGTGGCTTCGCGCAGGCTGTCGGCATCTTCCCCGACGCTGGCGTTGCCCGTGGCCGGGCGCAACGCACTGCGCAGACGGGCGATGCTGCGCTCGGCGCTTTCGATGGTTTCATCGTTGTAGACCACCGGCTTGCGGTAATGGCCGGAAAAAATGAGCAGGCGCAATGCGTCCGGCGAGTGTGCGCGCAGAAAATCATCAATCGTAATCAGATTGCCCAGGGATTTGCTCATCTTCTCCCCGGCCAGTTGCAACATGCCGTGGTGCATCCAGACCTGGGCAAAGGGCTTGCCGGTCAGACTCTCGCTCTGGGCGATCTCGTTTTCGTGGTGGGGAAAGATCAGATCGTTGCCGCCGCCGTGGATGTCGATGCTTTCGCCCAGTTGGCTCAAGCACATAGCCGAGCATTCGATGTGCCAGCCGGGCCGCCCATCACCCCACGGGCTGGGCCAGGAGGGTTCGCCCGCTTTGGCTGCCTTCCAGAGGGCAAAATCGGCCACGTTTTCCTTGCGCTCGTCGGATTCCACCCGCGTTCCTGTCAGCGCGGCTTCCTGGGTGCGTCGGCTCAACTTGCCGTAGTCGTCGTCGCGCTCCACTCGGAAGTAGACGCTGCCCTCGTTTTCGTAGGCATAACCCGTCTCGCCCAGTTCGCCGATGACCCGGATGATATTGGGAATTTCATTTGTCACCCGCGGGTACTCGTCGGCGGGCATCACATTGAGATCGGCCAGATGCGCCAGATACTTCTCGGCATAGAAATTCGCCAACTCAAAGGGATCGCGCCCCACCGCGTTGGCCCGGACGATGATCTTGTCGTCCACATCCGTAAAGTTGGTCACGTATGTCACCGCATAGCCCCGGAATTGCAGGTAGCGGCGGATCATATCGAAGACAATCGCGCTCATCGCGTGGCCGATGTGCGCGTCGGCATAGACCGTCGGCCCGCAGACGTACATGCGAACTTTGCCCTCTTCCAATGGAACAAACGGCTGCGTCTGGCGTGTGAGTGTACTATAAATCTGCAACATTCTGCGTTCCTGTCTGCTCTATCACTTGTCAGTTATCGATATTGTCAGGACTTACGCAGTTACTCCTGGGAACGCCAGCCTCCTGCTGGCTGCCGCCAGGGATGGCGGCGTTCCCGGCCGCGCAAGTCCCGATTGTGTGGCTGCCCTGAAAACAGAACGCGGATTTAGCGGATTGGGCTGATCAACGCGGATTAAAAATCTGCGTAAATCTGTGGTTTCTGCGCAATCTGCGTTCCGCTTTTCATCATCGTTGCCCTGCCCGCGAGCGCGGCTCCACCTCTGGCGTGGCAAAGATCAGGCGTCCGGCGTTGGTCTGCAACACCTTCGTCACCTGCACCAGCACCAGTTCGTTCAGGTGGCGGCGTCCGTTCTCCACCACAACCATTGTGCCGTCTTCCAGATAGCCAACGCCCTGGTTGACCTCTTTGCCCTCCTGGATCACCCGAATCTCCATCTCTTCGCCAGGCAGGACAACCGACTTGACAGCGTTGGCCAGTTCGTTGATGTTGAGAACAGTGACGCCCTGTAAGCGCGCCACCCGGTTGAGATTGTAGTCGTTGGTGACAACCGCCGCGTTCAATTCCATGCCCAGACTGATCAGCTTGTCGTCCACTTGTTTGGCGTCGCTGGGGTCTTGATCCAGAAAAACAATCTCCACGTTTGTATTCTGTTGCAGCCGATCCAGCATTTCCAGCCCACGACGACCGCGGTTGCGGCGCAGCACCTCGGACGAATCCGCGATGTATTGCAGTTCGTTCAACACAAAGCGGGGCACGGCCAGCGTCGCCCACAGAAAGCCGGTTTCGGCCACATCCGCAATGCGCCCGTCAATGATGACACTCGTGTCCAGGAGCATCAGCGTATGCTGGGGTTTGCTGGCGGCGGCAGGGGCGGCTTCCGCCGTTTTCGTCTCGCCTTCGCTCTCCCGGTCAATGCGAAAGAAGGAAAAAATCTCCTTTTGTCGCATCAGCATCACCGTTACGGCCAGATAAGCAAAGACGATCACACCGACGAAGGGCAGAATCGTCCCGAAAGGGGTGGGGAGCAGGGAGAGGGGATAGGCGAGCAGCGCTGCGATCATCAGCCCGATGGCCAGACCAGCCGTGCCCGCCAGCAGTTGGATCGTCGGCACACCGCGCAGGGCGCGCGCCGGGCGCACAGTCACCCAGGGCGCGATGACGTAGCCCAGCAGCAGGCCGACGAGAATCGAAGGAGCGATAATTTGGGCTGATTCAAGTGTCAGCTCTTCAAGTGTTTTGATGTTCGTAATGCTGCGGCCAATTTCCCACCCCAGCCAGGCCGCGATGAGCATCACCACCACACGCAGAAAGCGATCCCAACGCATGGATGAGACCTCCTATAAGTTCTGCCATACATGCCAACGCCTGGGTCTGTGCAATAAAAGAAAAGAGGGCACAAAGCGTAGGCGTTGTGGATAAAGACAAGATGAATGCGAGAAGAAAAGTCAGTTCGGTCAACATATCTGGTGCTGGAAAGGCTAAAACAATCAATCACGAAATAAGCGGCGACACAGGGCAATAAAAGAGATAATGAAGACCGCGTGTCGCGTCACGATAAATGCGAAGGCTGACCGTAGGCAGCCATCAAGAAGTATCATACAGCAAAAGCCGATGGATGGCAATCTGTCCAAGAAATAGAACACGGATGACAGAATTTGCGGATTTGCTTGTTCCCATCGCTCCGCGTGGGAACATTCTGCGGACGCTCCGCGTCCCATTTTCATCGTTATCAGTGTATACTACCCCCAGACAATCACCCTTCCACCCATCCGGAGACCCCGCCATGCCCAGTCAGCCCCTATCCATCTTCGCCGTTGACAGCGTAGCCGTCGAAATCTACGCGGACAAGCCGACCCTTAGCCGCGCCGCGGCCGATTTTGTGGCCGAACACATCCGCGCCGCCATCACCGAGCGGGGCAGCAGCCGAGTGATCTTTGCTACGGGGGCCAGCCAGTACGACTTCCTGGACGCGCTCTGCGCCAGTCCGGGGATCGACTGGTCACTGGTCACGGCCTTTCACCTGGACGAGTATGTGGGCATCGCCGCCGACCACCCGGCCAGCTTCCGCCGCTATTTGCAGGAACGTCTCTTCAGCCGTCTGCCCTTTGGCGCGGTCCATCTTCTGCAGGGCGACGCTCCGGACCCCGTGGCTGAGTGCCGCCGCTACGCCGCGCTGCTGGCCGAATCCCCCATTGACGTCGCCTGTGTGGGCATCGGCGAGAACGGCCATCTGGCCTTCAACGACCCGCCCGCGGATTTTGCCACCAGCGCCGGTGTGCATATCGTGCAGTTGGACGAAGCCTGTCGCCGCCAGCAGGTGGGCGAAGGCCATTTCCCCTCTTTGGCCGACGTGCCGCCCCAGGCCCTTTCCATGACAGTCCCGGCCATCTTAGAGGCAAAAGTCATCGCCTGCGTTGTGCCGGATGCGCGCAAAGCCGCGGCTGTGCAGTGTACACTGGCGGGCCGCATAGACCCGGCCTGCCCTGCCTCCGCCTTGCGCACCCACACCCACTGCCATCTCTATCTGGACAGCGCCTCCGCCGGGCTGCTGAAGGGCCACGCCCAATGAACGCCGTCACCCATCTGCTGGCCGGGCGGCTCTGGTCGTCTGCCGGGTTTGTAGAAAGCGTGCAACTCTCCTTCTCCGCTGGCCGGGTCTGCGCGTGGGACGATCTCCCCCCGCATCCACCCGGCGGTGACGGGATTTTTGATGCCCGCGACGCCATCGTCATCCCCGGCCTGGTGGATCTACAGGTCAACGGCGCGCTGGGCTGGAGCTTCCAGTCCCAGCACCGGCAGCATTTCGACGCGGTTGTGGCCCACCACCTGGCCGCGGGCACCACCACCTTTCTGCCCACCCTCATCAGCGCCGACGAGACGACACTGACCGCTTCCCTCTCCGTCCTGGCCGATTACTGCGTCTCCTCACCCGTCGCCACCCTGCCCGGCATCCATTTGGAAGGCCCCTTTCTCTCCCCGGAAAAGGCGGGCGCGCACGACCCCGCCGCGTTGCGTTTGCCGGATGGCCCGCTGCTGACCCGCCTTCTCTCTGCGGCCAGGGGACAGATACGTATCGTCACCCTCGCCCCGGAACTGCCCGGCAGCCTCGAACTCATGCGCAATCTGGCAGGCCAGGGGATTGTCGTCTCCGCCGGTCACAGCGCGGCCACCTACGCCCAGATGCAGGCCGCGGCGGACGCCGGTCTCTCCTTCGTCACCCACGCTGGCAACGCCTCGGATTGGCCGCACCGCGCACCCCGTCCCGAAGGCTTCTGGGGCAGCGAACCGGGGCTGGTGGGTAGTCTGCTGGCCGACGACCGGCTCTCCGGCAGCGTCATCCTGGACGGCTTCCACTTCCACCCCGCGCTGGTGGCCCCGTTGGCGCGGCTAAAAGCGCCCCACGGCCTGCTCCTCACTTCCGACGCCTCAACCGTCGCCGGTTGCCCGCCGGGGGAATACAGCGGCGGCGGACTCATCGCCACCGTGTACGCCGCGGGCTACGCCACCAGTGGCCGCGACGGGCGCTGGTTGGCGGGCAGCACAATCACACTGCTGGAAGCTGTGCGCCGCGGGGTGACACTAGCTGGACTATCTTTGCACAGCGCCGTTGGGTTGGCGTCGGCTACGCCCGCCTATCATTTGGGCTTATCCGAACGCAAAGGGCATCTGGGCGTGGGCGCAGACGCGGATTGTCTGGTTTTGAATGGGGATTTGTCGTTGCGTGCAGTGATTGTGGGGGGACAGGCGATGGACCGCTGACCGCGGCGGGCAAAGAGTTCTTCAATCGTGCGCGAGGAGTGGTGCTGGGCTTCGTCAATGGTACGTCATCTGCTGCGCCTCTCCACCAGCCGGTCTTGGATGCGCGCCAACTCGGTTTCTCTCAGCCCTGTGGCCAACAGATATTTCATCACACCGCCGTAGCTCGCTTGCAGATGATCCAGCACAGCCTGCATCGTCTCCGGCAACGCAATGGGTTTTTGGCGTTGAATCGCGGCCAGTTTCACCGGGTCACCCGCTGCCTCTGCTTCCATCCGGTGGTAGAGGGGCCAGAGCCGTTCTTCACTGGCCGCATAATCCGCCGTGATCTCCCCATTGGGCACGCCGACCAACCCCAGCAGCAGGACAATGACGACACCCGTGCGATCCCTGCCCGCGTGACAGTGCAGCAGCACGCCACCCGCTGGCGCATCGGCCACGGCGCGCACAATGGCAGCAAACTGCGGTTGAAAGTGTTCCAGCATCAGGCAGTAATTCTCGGCCCGGCTGGACGCGTTGTCCACTGTGGCGAAGTGGGGGGAGCTGGGATTTTCCACGGGCAAGATGAGGTAGGCCGGTTCACCCGGTTTGGGCTGGTCGGCGACAAAAGCCGATGGCTCTTCGGCGATCTGCTCGGGCATACGCAGATCAATGACGGTTTTGACCCCGTAATTGATGAGTGCCTGCCTGCCTGCGGGGGTAAGCCGGGAGAGGATGTCTGAGCGGATCAGCGCGCCAGGGCGAATCTGTCCACCGTCGGTGACGGGCAGACCGCCCAGGTCTCTGGCGTTGTAGCAAGCGTCCCAAGAGAGATGTGGCATTGGATGATTAGGGAATGGGGAATGGGGATCGGAGACTGGGGACTGGGGACTGGGGATGCGACTGACCGATCGCCAGTCCCCAGTCCCCAGTCCCCAGTCCCTAATCCCCATTCTTCAGTCCGTCCCCAAAATGCGGTCAAAGAAACCCTTTTTATGTTCGACTGTTTCGTCGCCAAAGCTCTCGGCTAGACGGCGCAGAAGCTCTTTCTGCTCGCTGTTGAGAGCGGTGGGGGTGACGATGCGGGCGGTGACGATCAGATCGCCTCGCCCGGTGCGCTGCAGGCGGGGAATGCCCAGCCCCCGTTTGCGGAAGCTCTTGCCCGTCTGGGTGCCCGCGGGAATTTCCAATTTGTCCTGGTGACCGTCCAACGTGGGAATCTGCACCGTCGCGCCCAAAGCGGCCTGGGCGATATTGATGGGCAGTTCCATGTGCAGGTCAAACTCGTTGCGGGCAAAGACCGGGTGGGGTTCCACAGAGATTACGACGTAGAGGTTGCCGGCAGGGCCGCCTAAAGCACCCGGCTCGCCTTCGCCGGCCAGACGGATGCGCGTGCCGTCGTCCACGCCGGCAGGTACATTCACTTTTATTTTGCGCGTTACCCGCACCCGCTTCTGGCCACTGCATTTGGCGCAGGGCGAGTTGACAATTTCACCTTCACCGTTGCAGCGGGGACAGGGCGAGGCGGTGACGATTGTGCCAAAGAGCGGGCTTTGCTGACGGCGTTGCACTTCACCCGTACCGCCACAGGTGGAGCAGCGTTCCGGCGAACTGCCCGGCTCCGCGCCGCTGGCGCGGCAACGGTCGCACTCCTCCATACGCGGCACTTCCAATTCCCGATCGGTGCCAAAGGCGGCCTGCTCGAAGCTGAGCGAGATGTCCACGCGCAGGTCTGCACCCCGGCGCGGGGAGCGACGCCCACTATTCCCCCGGCCTGCCCCGGCAAATCCGCCAAAAATATCCTCAAAGATACTGCTCAGATCGCCAAAGCCCTGGTTGAAGCCGCCTGCGCCCGCCGCGCCACTGGCAGCACTCAGACCGGCGTGGCCGTAGCGGTCATAGACCGCGCGCTTCTGGGGGTCACTCAAGACCTGATAGGCCTCGTTGATCTCCTTAAACTGGGCTTCAGCCTCTGCGGACGGATTTACATCCGGGTGATATTTCTGGGCCAGCTTGCGGAAAGCCTTTTTCATCACAGCGTCGTCGGCGTTGCGTTCCACACCGAGGGTTTCGTAGTAATCGTGTTTGTCCATCAGTTCCTCAGAAATTTATCAAAGAGCGCCAGTGGATGACCACAAGAGCAGAGTGGACGCAGATTTTCATGATTTTTATTGATAGTCGCTGATTTATCCAATCAATCAAAAGCAGACGCAGAGCAAAGGTTTGAAACGAAAATCAGCGCAGGGCCAGTGCACGAGTACAAGAGCAGAGTGGACGCAGATTTTCATGATTGTTATTGATAGTCGCTGATTTATCCAATCAATCAAAAGCGGACGCAGAGCAAAGATTTGAAACGAGAATCAGCGCAGATCAATTCAAATCATGAAAATCTGCGTCCGCTTTTTGGCCGGACTACTCCCAGCCCAGAATCCAGGCGCAGAGACCGGCCAGCACGATTGTCGCGCCGACGAGCGCCGCCCACTGGCGGGGTTCAAAGCCCACCTGGCGCGCGCTGAAGATGAGAATGATCACCATTCCCACGGTCAACACCGCCCAGTTGGAAAGTGCCGGATGTTCGTTCCAGAAGCGTTTGAGACTCTGCATACCTCTACTCCGTGACAGGCTGCAAGGCCGACATTTGCAGCGGATACCGATGGCTCAGATCGGCCCAGATCGCGTCCAATTGGGCATAGAGTTCGTCCAGCGCGCCGTTGTTTTCGATCACCCGGTCGGCCTGGTTGACTTTGGCGGCCTGCGGCGGCTGGATGCCGATGATGCGCTCCGCCTTTGTCTCATCCATACTGCGATTCTCGATCAGACGGCGCAACTGATTGGCGAAGTTAGAGATGACCACCCAAACCTCATCACACAGTGTAACCATCAGACCCGCTTCCAGCAGTTTGATGGCTTCCAATACGACGAGAGAAGATTTGGACGCTTCGATCTCCTGGTTGCCCAGCTCAAAGACTTTGGGGTGGACCAGCTTTTCCAATCGCCCCAGCGCAGAGGTGTCGGAGAAGACGATATCGCCCAGTTTCTTGCGGTTGATCGTACCGTCTTCATTCAGAATCTCGATGCCAAAGCTGCGCACCACTGCCTCGTAGGCCGCGCCCCCCGGCTCCATCACCCGATGGGCCAGCTTGTCAGCGTCTATAATCGCCGCGCCCTTTTCGGCCAAATATTTCAAAATCGTACTTTTGCCGGTTGCAATGTTGCCGGTGAGGCCAATGACAAGTCTGGTCATATACGAATGTATCTCTCCTAACTGAAAGGTTGACAGTTCTGTTTGCAACAGAGTCAATTCTCCGCAGCGAAACGTGAAGCGCGAGACGTGAGATCATCAATTGATCTCACGTTTCACGTTTCACGTTTCACGTTTCACGTTTCACGCCTTCACGTTTCACGCCTTCACGTTTCACGCCTTCACGTCTCACGTCTCTTTTCACACCACCGACTCCGCCATCTCTGCCCAGCGTTCCATTTGTTCTTCCACCCGGTGGCGCACGGCCTGGTGTTCGGCGCTGATGGCCTGTGCCCGTGCATAATCCTGGGTTTGGCTGGCCGCGGCCATCTGCTCTTCCAACTCGGCCACGCGCGCTTCCATGCGGTGTATCTGCGCTTCCAGATCATCCAAATCGGCCTGGCGGCGGGCGGAGGTCTGGCGTTGACGGCGTTCTGTGCGCTGCTGTTCGCGCTGGTTTTGATCAGCCACGGCTGGCTTGGCGGCTGCGCCCTCTGCGGCGGCCATCTGTCCGTTGCGCTCGTTGATCCACTGCCGCCACGTCCCCCCGAAAACCTCCATGCGGCTGGGCGCGCCGCCTTCCCCCGGCTCCACAATCCAGAGTTCGGTGGCCAGGGCATCCACCAGCGCCCGGTCGTGGGTCACGAGCAGAATCGTGCCGCTGAATTGTTGCAATGCGTCCTGCAAAATCTCCTGGCTGTCCAGGTCCAGATGGTTGGTCGGCTCGTCCAGGAGCAGAAAGTTGGCTCCCTGTAGGGTCAAGCGGGCCAGGGCGATGCGGCTGCGCTGGCCGCCGGAGAGGCTGTCAATGGACTTGAATACGTCGTCACCCTTGAAAAGAAACTGGCCCAAAAAGGTGCGGGCGCGTTCCAGGGGCAGGTTTTTGATCTCCAGCAACGCGTTGAGAACCGTCTGGTCGGAATCCATCAGACCGAAACCCGCGCCCACATGCCGTTGGGCCAGATAGCCGATCTCCACCCCTGCGCCCAGTTGAAAAGTGCCCTGCAACTGTTCCAATTCGCCCAAAAGCGTGCGAATCAGCGTCGTTTTGCCCGCACCGTTAGGGCCAATCAGCGCCGTAATCTGCCCGCGGCGCAAGTCCAGGTCGGGCACAGTCAGGATCGGTGTGGGTCCACTGCCGTTGCCGTCGCTGGCCGGATAGCCCACGAGCAGTTTGCGCGTGCGCAGAACCAGATCGCCGCTGCGGATGTCTGTGCGCAGCGGCAGGCGGATGCGCTGATCCAACGGGGGCGGGGGCAGCGCTTCTGTCTCCAAAAAGCGTTGCAGCCGGGTCTCCCGCCCCTGGGCTTCCTTTGAACGCTGGCCCGCTTTGTAACGGCGCACAAAATCTTCGGTCTCGCGGATAAATTCCTGCTGCTGTTCGTATTCCTTGCGCCAACGCTCCAGGCGGTCGCTGCGCTGCTGGCGAAAGTGGCTGTAGTTGCCCCGGTAGCTTTCCAGCCGGTGGTGGGTCATCTCCCACATACGGGTAGCTACCGTATCCAGAAAGTAGCGGTCGTGGGAGACGACGAGGAGCGCGCCCTTCCAGGCCAGGAGCTGGCCTTCCAGCCACTCCACCGAACGCACGTCCAGATGGTTGGTCGGCTCGTCCAGCAGGAGCAGGTCCGGTTCTTCCAGCAGCAGACGGCCGAGCAGGGCGCGGGTACGCTGGCCGCCGCTCAAATAGGCCAGGGGTTTGTGCCAAAGTTCTTCTTCCAGCCCCAGGCCGCTGAGGACGCTTTTGACGCGCTGATCAATCGTATAGCCGCCCGCCTGCTCAAAGGCTTCCTGCTTGTGGCCGTAGTCGGCCAGGATGTGGTTGAGTTCCGCCTCGCTGGTGGCCGGGTCGGTCATCTGGGCTTCCAAACGGCGCAATTCCTCGCCCTGGGCCAGCAAAGCTTCGAATATCCCGTGCAGATCTTCGTAGAGCGTCTGCTCGCCGGCAGGAGGCGGGTCCTGGGGCAGATAGCCGCGACGGATGTTCTGCGCGACAAAAATCTGGCCGGCGGTGCTGGCTTCCACGCCGGCCAGAATGCGCAGCAAACTCGTCTTGCCGGAGCCGTTGGAGCCGACAAAACCGATGCGATCTTCGTGTTCAATGCGCACGTCGATGCCTTCAAACACATCGTTAGCGCCATAACTTTTGGCAAGCTGATTGCCGACCAGCAGACTCATCGATCAGACCTCTGCAAGGACAGCCCAACGCGCACAAAGACAGAAAGTGCCGTGGACTGGTCAGATACACTTGAACAGACAAAGCCGATTATATCACACCCGTTCTGAATAGGAAGAAGTCCGACTTTTCAGAAAAAGTCGAACTTCTGAGCAGGCGACATGCCCGGCGGACACCGGTGACGACGAAAATTCCGGTCGGACTACCAGTCCGACCTACGACGGCTATTTTCAGATTACCCAACTGGGGTCAGGCTGTTGGATCGCGCACGACGATAGTGTCGCCTTCCATACTGTCTATGATGGCGAGGGTGACAATCGGCACGCCCAGATGTTCCAGCCGCTGGCGGCCAGACTCGAAGGATTTCTCCACCAGACAGCCAATGCCGCAAAGGGTGGCCCCGCACTGGCCGATGACATCTGCCAGCGCCGAGATCGTCTTGCCTGTGGCGAGGAAGTCGTCAATCAGCAGCACCCGGTCGCTCGCGGTCAGGTATTCCGGCGAGATCATCAATTGGACAATGCCGCCTTTGGTGTGGCTGGGCGCGGCAGAGGAGTAGAAGCCGTCGGGCATTGTGATGGGGCGGTGTTTGCGAGCATAGACCACCGGCACGCCGTAGACGATCGCCGCGGTCAGCGCGGGGGCAATGCCGCTCACCTCCGCCGTGACAATTTTTGTCACATTTTCCACACCGGCCGCAGAGAAGCGCCGGGCAAATTCCTGGCCCATCGCTGTGGTCAGAACCGGGTCCAGTTGGTGGTTGATAAAGCCGTCCACCTTCAAGATACCCCGCCCCAAATTGCGCCCTTCCTTGCGGATGCGTTCGACCAGTGCTTTCACCGCGACTCTCCTTCGGTCAGTTGGGGATAGGGGATAGGGGATAGGGGACTGGGGAGCGGGGATCGGAGCAGTCCGCCTAATCCCCGATCCCCGATCCCCAGTCCCCTATCAATAGATCGTCAAATAGCGGTTCAACTCCCATTGGGTCACAAAAATCCGGTAGTCGTTCCACTCCAGACGCTTGGCCTCCACGTAGCGTTCGTAGACGTGCTGGCCCAGGGCTTCCTGGATGACGACATCCTCTTTCAACGCATCCAGCGCATCGCCCAGACTGCCGGGCAACATTTCCAGGCCAGTCCGTTCTCCGTCCACCTGAAAGAGGTCTTCTTCCGTCGGCGCGGGCGGGGTCATACGCTGTTCGATGCCGTCCAGCCCGGCAGCCAGCATGACTGCGTAGGCTAGGTAGGGGTTGGCGCTGGGGTCTGGGCAGCGCAGCTCGCAACGGGTGCTTTGGGCGCGTCCACGCGAGGCGCGCGGGATGCGGATCAGCGCGCTGCGGTTGGTGCGCCCCCACGAGATGTAGACCGGCGCTTCGTAGCCCGGCACCAGCCGTTTGTAGCTGTTGACCAGCGGGGCCAAAATTGACGTCATGGCTTTGGCGTGTGCCAACTGGCCGGCGATAAAATGGAGCGCAAGCTGGCTCAAGTCGTAATCGTTCTCGGCGTCGTACATCGCCGTCCGGTTCTCGCCTTTGTGCCACAGGCTCTGGTGAACGTGCATACCGGAACCGTTGATGCCTGTGATGGGTTTGGGCATGAAAGTGCAGTGCAGACCGTTCTTCTGGGCGATGGCCTTCAGCGTCATGCGCACTGTCATTGTATAGTCGGCGATGGAGAGCGCAGGGCCGTACTGAAAGTCAATTTCGCTCTGCCCGCTGGCGACTTCGTGATGGGACGCCTCGATTTTGATGCCCAGCGCGGCCAGTGCATCAATCATCTGGCGGCGCACGCTGTGCGAGAGATCGGTGCTAACGTCGAAATAGCCTGCTTCGTCGTGGGGCTGCAAAGGGAGCAGCGCGCCATCCCGGTGGGGGCGAAAGAGGAAGAACTCGACTTCCGGGCCGATCATAAATTCGTAGCCCATCTGGGCGGCCCGCTCCAACTGGCGTTTCAGCACAAAACGGGGGTCGCCCACAAAAGGCGTGCCGTCCGGCGTGTAGACATCGCAGATCACCCGCGCCGTGGACAGCTCCATCTCCCAGGGAATGGGGGCGAAGGTTTCCAGATCGACGACCAGATACATATCGCTCTCGGCCACGCGGGCGAAGCCTTCCACCGCGCTGCCGTCGAACCAGACGCCGTTTTCCACCGCATCGTCCCAATGGCTGATGGGGATGGTCACCTGTTTGGCGCTGCCCACAATATCGCTGAACTGAAGACGCACGAAACGAATGTCCGCACGCTTGACAACTTCATCAATGGCGGCCAACCGTTGCCGGCGTTTTTCGCTTGCTATTGCCTCGCTTTGCATGCTTGCCCCCGTCTGCTATACCCGACAAAGATAACTCAATTGTATCACCGAAAGGCCATTGCCGCCAGAAAAAAGAGAGCAGCAGCCTGACGCTGCTGCTCTCTTGAATTTTCAACAGATGGAAGTTTAGGAATCAACCTTCCGGGAAGCGGCCACAAAATCAAAGGCGTAGGGAAGTTGTTCTGGCCGCTTCCCGGAAGGTAGAAACATCCTTAGACGCCGAAGTACATCACATACTCGTGGGGATGGGGGCGCAGACGCACAGCGTCCACGTCCGCCAGGCGGCGGGTGCTGATATACGTGTCCAAAAGACCCTGGCTAAAGACGCCGCCAGCCGTGAGGTAGTCGTTGTCGGCTTCCAGCGCCTTCAACACAGCGTCCAAAGAACCCTCCACCGTGCGTACGTGCTTGAGAGTCTCGCCCTCGAAGAGATCCATTTCCGAGGGCAGGCCGGGGTCGATCTGGTTTTTGATACCGTCCAGACCGGCCATCACCATCGCGGCAAAGGCCAGATAGGGGTTGGCCGCCGGGTCCGGGCAGCGGAACTCGATGCGCTTGGATTTGGGCGAATCGGCACCCACCGGAATGCGACAGGCAGCCGAGCGGTTGCGGGCCGAATAGGCGATGACGACGGGCGCTTCGTAGCCAGGCACCAGACGGCGGTAGCTATTGGTGGTGGGGGCGCAGAAGGCCAGCAGGCTGTTGATGTGCTTCAGAATGCCGCCGATGTACCAGATGGCTTCCTGGCTGACACCGGCATATTTGTCACCGGCAAAGAGGGGTTTGCCATCTTTCCACAGGCTCTGGTGGGTGTGCATACCGGAGCCGTTGTCCTCGAAGAGGGGCTTGGGCATGAAGGTCGCCGTCTTGCCGTATTGCAGAGCCACATTCTTGGCAATGTACTTGTACAACTGTACATTGTCGGCCTGTTGCAGCATAGGGCGGGGGCGCAGGTTGATTTCGGTCTGGCCGGCGGTGGCGACCTCGTGGTGATGCTTTTCGATGGGCAGACCCGCGTTGATCATTGTGCGCACCATCTCCGAACGCACATCCTGCAGGGTGTCGTAGGGGGAGACCGGGAAGTAGCCGGCTTTGTAGCCCACTTTGTGGCCGGAACTCCATTCACCCGAATTCCAGGGAGCTTCCACGCTGTCCACCGCATAGCTGGCCGAGTAGCGGCCCGTCTCGTACTTCACCTGGTCAAAGATGAAGAATTCGGATTCCGGCCCCATAAATGCGGTGTCGGCGATGCCGGTTGATTTCATATAGGCGTCGGCCTGCATCAACACATTGCGCGGGTCGCGGTCAAAGGGCTGCTTTGTGATCGGGTCAATGACATTGCCGATCAGACAAAGTGTGGGATGCTCGGTCACGGGATCGATGAAGGCTGTTTTTGGATCACTGACCAAGAGCATATCGCTGCTCTCGATTGATTTGAAGCCGCGGATGGACGAGCCGTCAAAGCCCAGGCCATTCTTGAAGAGGTCGTCCTCGTCGTAGGCTTCCACCGGCAGCGAAAAATGTTGCCACTGGCCGTAGACGTCAGTAAAACGCAGATCGATAATCTGAATGCCATTTTCCTCAACGGCCTGCGCCACATCCGCCGCAGAAGTACAGTTCAAAGGCATGTGCGGAATTCCTTTCCTGGATGACTACAGATGATGCCATCTGCCTACCCTAAAAAACCAATAGATGTCCCCACGGACATCGTGAAGAATTATACAAACAAATGTACAAAAATGCTATTGTTACATCTGTCCATACATATATCACTTTTCTTGTGCAACTTGCACAGAAGCAACGCTGGAGAATTGCCTTTTGCCAACGCCCTCCACTGCTGGTACACTCAGCGGGCGAGTTGCGATTAGCGACTGGGGATTGGGGACTGGGGATTGGGGATTCGTCGTTACTACCCAATCCCCGATCCCCAATCTCCTATCCCACCCGGAGGGTATAGCCATGTCCCGTCTTGAATTCTACGCCAACGACCCATCCGTGCGTGTTGTCACTGGGGCATGTCCGCACGACTGCCCAGACACCTGTTCCTGGCAGGTGGCTGTGCAGCGGGAAAGCGGCGCGGCCATCGCCATTTGGGGCAACGCCAGCCACCCCATCACCCAGGGCGCGCTGTGTGGCAAGGTGGACCGCTATCTGGAGCGCACCTACCACAGCGGGCGACTGACGACGCCCCTGCGCCGGGTTGGGCCGAAAGGGAGCGGGCGCTTCGAGCCAGTGACGTGGGGTACGGCGTTGGGCGAGATTGCCAACCGCCTCTCCGCTATCGTTGAGGAGTGGGGCAGCCAGGCGGTGTTGCCCTACTCCTACAGCGGCACGCTGGGCTATTTGCAGGGCGAGGGCATGGCCGCCCGCTTTTTCAATCGGCTAGGCGCGTCCAAACTGGCGCGCACCATCTGTTCGGAGGCGGGTTTCGAGGGCTATCTGTATACGTTGGGCGCAACGCTGGGCACAGCGCCGGAAGATTTCGCCCACGCCCGCCTGATTCTGATCTGGGGTAGCAATACCCTGACCAGCAATCTGCACCTCTGGCAGTTCATCCAGGCGGCGCGCAAAGAGGGGGCGCGGGTGATCGTCATCGATCCCGCCCGCACCCGCACAGCCAGAGCAGCGGACGAGTGGCTGCCCATCCACCCCGGCACGGACGGCGCGCTGGCCCTGGCAATGATGCACGTAATTATTGGGGAGACTCTGCACGACGCTGATTATGTGGACAAGTACACCGTCGGCTACGAACAACTGGCCGAGCGAGTGCGAGAGTGGACACCGGAGCGAGCCGCAGCCATTACCGGCATCCCGGCGGCCCGCATTCGCTCCCTGGCTGTGGAATATGCCACCACCCGCCCCGCGGCCATCCGCATCAACTACGGGATGCAGCGTCACGCCGGCGGCGGGATGGCGATGCGCACAGTCGCCTGCCTGCCCGCGCTGGTGGGGAGCTGGCGGGAGCGCGGTGGCGGCATCCAACTCAGCGCCAGCGGCGGCTTCCGCCGCCTGGATGTGACGGGTCTGCAACGGCCCGATCTGCGCCGCGACCCCACAGCGCGCACGATCAATATGAACCGGCTGGGCGACGCTCTCGCTCTGGACCCGGCGCGCATTGCCCTTTCCCACTACCGCCCGCGCCCGATTGACGCCATCCCCACCGGCGCGGAGATCGGCCCGCCGCTGAAGGCGCTGGTCGTCTACAACGCCAACCCGGCCGCGGCCAACCCGGACCAGTCCGCTGTGCTGGCGGGCTTGGGGCGCGAAGACCTTTTCACTGTTGTCCTGGAACAGTTCCAGACCGACACCGCCAACTACGCCGACTACATTTTGCCCGCCACCACCCAATTGGAACACTGGGATCTGCACCGGGCCTACGGCCATAACTACCTCTCCCTCAACCGCCCAGCCATTGCGCCGCTGGGCCAGAGCCTGCCCAACAGCGAAATTTTTCGCCGCCTGGCCGGGGCGCTGGGCTACAGCGACGGCTGCTTTCGCGAGGACGACGAGACGATTCTGCGCACGCTCATCGAGGCCCAGACCCGGCCTGAATTTGCCACCTGCGGCTGGGACACACTTCTGGCTGACGGTTTCGCCCGGCTCAACCTGCCCGACCCCTACCTGCCCTTTGCCCAGGGCAACTATCCCACCCCCAGCGGCAAATGCGAATTTTACAGCCAGCGCATGGCGGCGGATGGGTATGATCCGCTGCCGGGATCGGGGATTGGGGAACGGGGACTGGGGACTGGGGATTGGGAAGAAGTTTCGTCGTCAGCAACCCAGTCGCCAGTCCCCAATCCCCAATCCCTGATCTGCATCTCTCCCCCCGCCCACTCCTTTCTCAACACCTCTTTTGGGGTGGTGGATCGGCTGCGCGGACGGGAGAAAGAGCCGGTGTTGCAGATGCACCCGCTGGATGCGGCGGCGCGGCAGATTGGGGATAGCGACACTGTGCGGGTGTGGAATGGGCTGGGGGAAGTTGTACTGACGGCGCGGGTGACCGACGATCTGATCCCCGGCACTGTGCTGGCCCCCGGAATCTGGTGGGCCAGCCACAGCCCGGATGGGCGCAACATCAACCAGATTACGCGCCAGGACGAGGCGGATATGGGCGGCGGCGCGTGCTTTTATGACGCACAGGTGTTTGTGGCGCCGGTGTTACACCCGTCAACAGGCGAAGCAGACAACTGGCAACGAAAACGCAAACCAGAATCCTTACTTGTCGCGTCGGGTATAGGGTGATCCGATACGGAAGTGAAGGTTGCCGATCACGAACGTATGTTTTATGCTTTTCGGGGGTGTAGGATGAAGAGGAAAGGGAACTGGCTCTAAACCGTTGCGTCCAGAAGGGAGCAAAAAGATGAAGCTGGAACGAAATCAGATGTATCAAGGAGACGCGTTGGAATCGTTGTCCAGCGTTCTCAAAAATTCGGTTGATCTGAACATCTGTGACGGCCCCTTTGGTGTGACGCAAAACGATTGGGATCGCATCACGAGCTGCCGGAAGCATCCCCACTTTTGCCCCAGGCGGCTCTTGTCAACTGTGCGAATCTGATCGAGCAAAACTTTGCTGGTTTGGGCAATGCCTCCCTCACCCGCTTCCAGTTTCACTTCGAAGGGGTAGACTTTGCCAACATTGGCCGTTGTCAGTGGAGCGACGATGACCCGTTCGGCGTATTGATTACCGACGTTATTGGAAATAATTACGGCGGGCCGCGTCTTGGCGATTTCGGAGCCGATGGTTGGGTCCAGGTTTACCCAGTAGATTTCGCCCCGTTGCGGATGATTCATGCCGGCCATCCTTTTCCGTCGATGCTCCGCCACTCCTCAGACAACAGAACGCGATCCTCACGGGTGGCAAGATAGCCTTCACGCATCTGCGCTTCAATTTCAGATTGTTCAAGCTCCGCCACTCTTTGTTGTAATAGCTGATTGACCAGTTGGCTGAGTCCGCGCGGGGGAACTTAACGACGGACTCGCTCCACAACGTCGTCATCTAAGTAGATGGTAGTTCTTAGCGTCATTATTGACTCCTTATCCTTAACCTAACCGCGCCACCAATTCGTCAATCGTCATCATTCGGATGCCAGCCCGGGTCAACAACAGCGCTACCTCATCGGCCAGAATGTCTTCATCAGCCGTCAACAAGTAATCGGCCTGTCCTTGTATCGCGGTGGCAACAACTTTGTCGTCGTCCGGATCGCGACATACGGCTGGAAACGCGCCCAAACCAATTATCTCAATCGCGTCAACCAGATAGTTCCGAAATGCCCGCACCGACTCTGGATAAACAAGCACGCGCACATAATCCCGGAGCAACACCTGCTCGTATTCGTCGAGCAACTGATCAGAACATACCACAGTAAAGCGCGCAGAAGCCCACGCCATCACAAATGTGGCGAGTTCAGGTGGGCGTGCCAACGCACGAACCAGTTGATTCGTGTCAAGAACGATGCGCATTTGGGGTATTGTCACTCAAGCGGAGTTGAATCTTTACGAGCGTGTTCGATCAGTGCGTTGAACTCGGCGTCAGGAAGCACTGGGATCGGCTGGCGTTCGCTGTGTACAATGGCTGCTTCGATTTCGGCCAGCGCAGCTTTGAAACGGGCTTTGCGGCTCAATTCCGGTGCGGGAGGATTCGACAGTACCACAATCCCGATTGTAGCTCCTCTGGGAATACTGGCGGGCAAAACAATCGTGCGGTCATCGCCAACCGCTGTAACGAGCAGGGCGCGTTCGCTATAGTTCATTCTCTCCTCCTTCATCCATTGCGTTTTTGCCATTGATTTGAGTATATCACAAAAAAGTCAAGACAGAATCAGACATGCGCGATGTTCAGTGGGTCGGATTCGTCAACGAGGATCGGCTGTCGCACGCAGACTATCCCCCAACGTGGCGAAGGCCAGCGCGGTGAGCAGAATTGCCAGGCTGGGGAAACCGGCCACCCACCAACTTCCGCTCAACACAAACTGTCGCCCGCTGTTAATCATCGCCCCCCAATCCGCAGTGGGCGGCTGGGGACCCAGCCCGATGAAGCTCAGCCCAGAGGCCACCAGAATCACCGCGCCCACATCCACAGTCGCCTGCACCAGCAGCGGCCCCAACGCATTGGGCAGCAGATGACGACGGGCGACGCGTCAGGGCGACGCGCCGATAGAGCGGGCCGCTTCCACAAAGGGCAGGCCACGCAGACGCACCACATCTCCCCGCACAAGCACGGCGTAGAGCGGCCACCAGGCCAGGCCCAAGCCCAGCATGCGCGTGACGAAAAAGGTGAGTGTGATGACACCAGCCACGACGACCGTAGAAGTGAAGATCCGGCGCAGGAGAAAATCGAGACGGAGCATAGGAGCATTTCCATTGCATGCGTTTTACAAGACAACCCACGCGCCCAAATCCTGATCGATCTGGGACAAATCCAACAATTTCATCCCAAGCACCCGCCAGTTTTTACCTGTCGGTGCGGTCGTTGTGAGTTCTTGCGCCAATGCCAGGCTCTGTTCAGTGACAGCAATCAGAAGTTGACTGCTGCCGATATTGTGATACAATGGCATCAATACCCCGCCAGAGATAGCATCTCTGGCCCGACGCCCACCCGCAAGGGTGGGTCGTCTCTTTTGTGGAGTACAAGGAAACCTTCGTGAAACGAGTCGTCGCCTACATTGACGGGTTCAACTTGTATTACGGCTTGCGCTCCAAAGGCTGGAGATGGTTCTACTGGCTCAACATCCAAGAAATGGCGCGGGGCATGTTAAAGCCCGACCAAATGTTGATCACAACCAAGTACTTCACCAGCGTTGTCAACTATCCTGCTGACAAGCACAGAAGGCAAGCGATCTATCTAGAAGCTCTAAGGACATTAGACAGCGTTGAAGTTTACTACGGCCACTACCTTTCGGGCACAGTGATCTGTAGGCACTGCGGACATACTTACCAAACCTATCACGAGAAGATGACCGACGTAAACATCGCTGTAGAGCTGATGTCCGATGCTTTTCAAGACAAATTCGACGTTGCATTGATCGTCTCCGCCGACAGCGATCTGGTAGGGCCGATCCAAACAGTGCAACGACTCTTTGAGCAAAAGCGGATTGTAGTCACTTTTCCACCGGACCGTTCCTCAAACGCGCTCAAACAGGCTGCTCATGCGTACACTTTCATCGGTCGCGATGTGCTGTCCAAGAGCGTGTTTCCCGATCAAGTCGTCAAACCGGATGGATTCATTTTGCAGCGTCCTGCAACGTGGCGATAGCCCCTGGCTAAACTGTTGCCACGTAAAACCGTTCAATTGTTTACAAGACAGTCCACGCGCCCAAATCCCGATCGACCTGGGACAAATCCAACAATTTCATCCCAAGCACCCGCCAGTTTTTACCCGTCGGTGCGGTCGTTGTGAGTTCTTGCGCCAGTGCCAGGCTCTGTTCGGTCCAGCCGTCGCGCGCAAAGCCCAGGTAATAGACCTGCCAGTTGCCAGTTGCGGGCACAATTTCGCTTGTCTTGTCGATCAGATCAGTCAACACACTGCGCCCAATGGGCTGCGTACCCCATTTGCACTCCCCCAGCACCAACACTTTTTCCATGGAATTGATGAAGCATTCATATCAATTATACCTATCGATTATCATAACGGACCGGTATAACACAGAGTATTCGTGTGAATGTCAAGCGTGGCGGCGAGCCATTCTTGCCTATCGGTATCGGATAGAGTAAAATCTGCCTTATCCGATACCGATGGTTGTGTGTAAGTGAGCTATGCTGCAAAAACGACTGCAAGAGCGAATTGACAAGAAGAAGCAGACTTTGGATGATCTGCGGCCTTTGCCAGCGGCAGCGCTGCAACGGCTGCAAGACGAAATACTCATCGAGTGGACCTACCATTCCAACGCGATTGAAGGGAACACCCTGACGCTGCAGGAGACCCGGCTCATCCTGGAAACGGGTCTTACCATCGGCGGCAAAAGTCTGCGCGAGCATTTTGAGGTGACAAACCATCGCAGCGCCATCCATTTTGTCCAGGGACTTGTGGAAGATCACCAGCCATTGACGCCGGTTGTGGTGCGTCAGATTCACCATTTGGTGTTGGCCCATATTGACGACGTCAGCGCCGGGCAATACCGCCGCCTGCCTGTGCGGATTGCTGGTTCTGCTCTCACACCACCCGACGCCTGGGAGATCGAGCGGTTGATGCTCGAATGGGGGGATTGGCTGGGTGGCGAAAGCCGCCTCCTGCATCCGGTGGCGCGGGCTGCTCTGGCCCATCACCGATTGGTGGCGATCCATCCTTTCATTGATGGCAATGGACGCACGGCCCGGCTGGCGATGAATCTGTTGCTGATGCAGGAGGGCTATCCGCCCACAATCATCCAACAGAACAACCGCGGACAATACTATCGGGTGTTGGCCCAGGCCGACAGCCATCAGGACGCAGCGCTGGTCAATTTCGTAGGGCGGGCGGTGGAACGCAGCCTGACTCTCTATCTGGACGCTTGCACACCCCGCACTGCGCCGCCAGCAGCAAAGGAGCAGTGGATTTCCATGCGAGAGGCGGCAGACGGAACGCCCTACAGCCAAGAATATCTGAGCCTGCTGGCGCGCACGGGGCGGTTGGAGGCGGTCAAGCGCGGGCGCAATTGGATGACAACCCGACGCGCAGTGGAGGAGTATCAGGCGTCGGTGGGGTGAGACGGATACCCTACCTCTCCCCGGCCAATTCATCCAGCAACTCTTTGGCCGCGGCCAGGTCCGGCGTGTCAAAGCCCTCTGTAAACCAATCGTAGATCGTGCGCAGCCTGGCCAGCCCCTCCGCCGCGTAGCCCTGGCGCTGGCGCAGACGGGCCAGGTTGCACGCGGCGCGCAACTCGGACGTCTTCGCGCCCAACTCCTGGGCCAGGGACAACGCAGCGTAATAGCACTCCTCCACTTCCGTATCAGCCCTATCCAGAGCCAGCAGAGCGTCGCCTTTGAGCGTGTACAAATCCGGCGCGCAGACCAAATCCCGGTAGCGAACAAAGGCGTCGATGCCCCGCTCCACAGTGGCAATGGCCGCGTCCGGGCGACCCACGGCCAGATACGCCTCGGCCAGCATCACAAAATTCTGGCTTTGCCGCAGACGATGGCCCATTGCCTGGTCTTCTTCAATGGCCTGCTCGATCAGGGCCAGTCCCTCGCCTGGCCTGCCCTGCATGACGAGACTCCAACCAAGAGAGATTGCGCCCAGAATGCGTATTCCCGGATAGCCGCGCTCGACACCTGCGCGCAAAGTCATCTCGGCATAGGTTTGCGCCGAGGCTGGGGTGCGCAACAGATAGTAGACGACCGCGGCAAATCCATAGCCGTCGGCGCTGTTCACGGGCTGGGCCAAGCGATTGGCGTGCTCGATCAATTGCTGCTGCCTTTGCGCGGCCTGATCAAGAAATCCGATCTGCCAGAGAGACAGAGACGCGAATTCCAGGGCGCAGGCGGCCGCATCGTGCCAGCCGTAATGGGGGCTGAGCGCTTCGTGCGCAGGATGCTGATAGAGCGCAAGCCCGGCCTCCATATGGACCAATGCCTGGGCGTGTTGGCCCAGAAAATGATAAGGTGCCCACAGGGCGTGATGGGCTTGCAGCAACAGACCCGGATCGCCCATCTCTTGCGCAATGCGCAAACAGTGGGCGGCAAGCTCCAAACTTTCTGTGTAATCGCCCCGGTAGAGAGCAATCTCGTGCAATCCCCAATAGGCTGTAAACAGATGAGGGGTAACGTCTAGCTGACGGCACAAGTAGAGCGCCCGTTGATAGGCAGCCTCGACCTCTGCGCCCAGATGATTGGTGACGACAGTCCAGTCTTGACAGAGTGCCATCTGCACTTCCAACTCGCGTTCGAGAGCGGCGGCATCAGCAGGCTTGGAGCGGAGCAAGTTGATCGCTCGCTCCAAATAGGCGATGGCCTCGCGATAGGAATAGAGTTGACGCGCAGCGACCGCGGCCTGCTGCAAATAGAAGATGGCCTGCTCTACCGATCCGCTCTGCTCGTAATGCTGCGCTAACCGAACACAGACCGCGCCTGGCGCGTCGGGGTACAGTTGTTCCAACACCCCAGCCACCCGCCGATGCAGCAGACGCCGCCGCGCCGGTGGCACTTCGCCGTAGGCCACTTCGCACAGACGCTCGTGGCTGAAGTCGTAGCGGTCTGTGCCCTGTACACGCACAATGCGCCGCTGCCAAAGCTCGTCCAGACCAGCCACGACTCGTTCCTCATTCTCTTCGCTGGCCGCCACCAGCAGATCGACGGTGAAGGAGCGCCCGATGACCGCGGCCAGCCCGGCCAACTCCCGGCTGGGCTGGGAAAGCTGGGCCAGGCGCGCCCGGATCACCCCGTGGACTTTGGGCGGCAGGGCCAGCGGGCTGGAGAAATTGACCGGACCGCTCGGCTGGCTGCGCATCGTCTCGATGACAAAGAGGGGGTTGCCTTCGGTGGCGGCGTAGAGTCGCTCCGCCTGGGCGCGCTCCAGTTTTTGCTCGCTAATGGCTTCGGCCAGAGCAATGGTTTCGGCCACGTCCAGCGGGGGCAGGGCCAATTCGCTGAGCAGGTCGAGACGGCGCAGTTCCAGCAGAAAATCCGCCACGGGGCTGTCGCTTACCAATTCGTCGCTGCGCAGGGTGGCAATGAGCAGCAACCGGGCCTGGGGGTGGCGGTGGATCACAAAGAGCAGCCAGGCCAGCGTCTCCTCGTCGCACCAGTGCAGGTCGTCCAGGGCCAGAATCAGGGCGCGGTCGTCTGGCACAATCGCCCTGTCCAGGGCATCAAAAAGCCGTTGACGCTGCCAGCGTTCAGTCAGAGGTTCGGGCGCGGGCAGCGTTGGGTCTGCCGTGAGCAGTTCCGGCAGCAGACGGGCCAGTTCCGTGCGCCAGACCGCGGCCAACCGTTCGATGGCCGGTTGCAGGGCCGGGCTGCGCAGCCATTCCACCAACGGCGCGTAGGCCAGACCGCCCTCGGCCGCATAGACCCGGCTGTGCAGGGTGGGGGTGCCCTGTTGCTCGGCCCAATGCAGCAACTCCTCGGCCAGGCGTGTCTTGCCCAGCCCGGCTTCGCCCTCGATGCAGACCAGACGCAGGTTGCCCCGGTTGGCCGTCTGCCAGAGGCTTTGCAGCGCGGACCAGCCGCTTTCTCGGCCCACAAAGGGGAGTTGTGCGCTGCGCGGCGGTGTATGGATATCGTCCACGCGCAGCAAACGCTCATACAGTTCCTGGGTGGCCGCGCTGGGGGGCACGTCCAGCTCCCGTTCCAGCGTCGAAACGCAGGAGTGATAGACGCGCAGGGCCGCCGCGCGTTCGCCGGTCAACGCCAAAAGACGCATGAGATGGCGGTAGGCGGCTTCGTGGAGGGGGTCGTAGCGGAGCAGGCGTTGGGCGAGGGTGATGGCCGGGGCGTAGCTGCGCGCTTCTTCATAAAGCAGGACAAGCTCTTCCAGTGCGGCCACAAAGCGTTGGGCCAGACGTTCGCGCACGGGGATGACCCATTCGTCGTAGCAGCCGGGCAGCAGATCGCCGCTGTAGAGGGTTGCAGCCCGCTCCAGCGCGGCGATCTTGGCCTGTCCTGCGCTCTGCGAGGCGGTCAGCAGGGCCTGCTCGAAGTCGGCCACATCCAGCGTGTAGTCGCCGTCGCCGCGCCAGCCCGCTGTGCGCTCCTCCACGCGCAGGTAGTCGCCCGCCCTGGGCAGCCGCTGGCGCAGGCTGTGCAGCAGTTGGCGCAGATTGGTTTGGGCCTGGGCGTCGCTGGTCTCCGGCCAAAAGCGAAAGGCGATCTGTTGGCGGCTCTGGGGCGCGGCGCGGTGGATGAGCAGATAGGCGGTCAAGGATTGCAGGCGCGGGGCTTGCAGGGAGGAGATAGTGTCTTCTCCAGCGAACAGCCTGAACCCACCGAAGAGGCAGACGCGCAGATAGGCCACGGCAAATGCTGGGTTGCCTGACACCAGACGGGATCTTCCGCAACCTGCCCGACGACCCGGACGGCGGGCAGGTTGTACGCATCAATTATGCCATTGGAAAAAGGGGTTTACGAAGAAACTTCGTTAGGATGGAGTATAGCACAGGTCGGGTGGCTGTGTAAAGCGGCATTTTTTGGCCGGGTTTTGCGCAAAGCAGAGGAAAAGAAACGAGTACACCCCGCGGGTGTACTCGTCTCTTTTCCTCTTTGTGACCCGTCGTCACGAACTACCGCTTGAGTTGGGTCAGCCAGAACTCCGTATCCGGCGTCTGCTCGGCGTCCCAGCGCGCGTTGACCACATAGAGCGCGTCGTCGTAGATGGCAGCCGTGGCCGGGGCCTCCAGCATTGGATCGGTGACGGTGCGCACGAGTGTGCCGGACATCCAGTCGGGCGCAAGTGCGATCTCATAGATTTTGTCGTTGTAGTTGACGATATAGAGTGTATCACCGGCCAGAACCAGACCGTCGTGATAAATTTCCACCTCCCCGTCCAGCGCAAACTCCGTGGCCTCGCCGCTGGCTGCATCCACCGTATAGAGTTTGCCCAGGTCGGTGTGGGCGATGATCAGCGTCGTACCGTCAGCCGTAGCGACGATGCCGTTGCCGTTGATGCCCCCTGGCAGATGTTCAAAGTCGCCGGTCAGCGAGATGGTTTGCGTGGCCGACAGGTCGGGCTGGTGTTCTGCTGTCAGAGGCAGACGATAGACGAGGGGCAGATTGGAGTCGGTGAAGTAGACCACCTCATCGGCCAGCGCGACATCGTTTACCAGCCCGTCGGGATCGGTGGTGAACTGAACATTCGCCACCAGTTCACCGGTCAACCCATTGAAGACCATCCCATTGCCAGAGCTATGACCAGCCACATAGAGCAGATCGGTGCGCTGATCGTAGACCATCCCCAGCGCCTTCTGTGTCTCTTGGGGTTCCACAAGGAAGCTGCCGTTACCGGTCTCCAAATCGACTTGGTAGATGGCCCCCGAGCCAACCGAACTTACGTACGCCATCCCATCTTGACCGACAGCGATTCCTTCCGGTTGGAAGCCGTTGGGCAGCATTATCCGCGTATCTTCCATATCCATCACCGGCATATCGGCCACGGGGATCATCAGATGCTCCACATTCGACTCTTCTACCATAATGTAGGGGAAGCCGGAGGTGTGGTCGGTAGTGAAGTAGGTGGAATCAAAGCCGCCGGGAACCATCAGCATCACGTGGGCTGGTGTGGTGATCCAGTCATCCCCTTCGGCAGGAGCGGTCAGGCTGGGGTCGGTATTGCTGGGATCGCTGCCGCCCGCCAGCATATAAGAGATGCCCGGTCCGGGGACTTCTTTGGTTGCACCCCCCCCAAAGCCTGCATCGGTGATGGCGTCAAAACAGGCCGGGTCGTTGCCTGGAGAGCCAAGTCCGTCCGGATAGCAGACCCACCCATTCGTCCCCTCTTGCAGGACAACCATCGGGTCGCCCGCCTTTTCCGGGTCGCCCATAATCGTGGCATTCATAGCAATGCCGGTTGGACCAGCGCTCATCGTATTATGCAGGGCCTCGTCGACGTCGCCCATCTCCTCGGCTGTGATCGCCACCACAGGCACCATCAGATGCTCGTAGGGCGTGCCGTCCCACATAATATACGGCTCGTCCTGCTTGGGTTCGGTGGGGAAGAGGTCTGCGTCAAAGCCACCGGGCATGAGAAGCATAATGTGGGGCGGGGTGGTGATCCACTCCTCACCCTCTGCCGGTTGCATCGCCATTGGATCGGTGTTGGATGGGTCGCTGCCGCCAGCCAACATATAGGCGATGCCCGGACCGTCAATCTCTGGCTCCTCGCCCCCACCAAAGGCTTTGCTAAACTTCTGCCAGGTAGGATCGTTGCACTGGGGATCGTTGCCAGGCGAGACCGGCCAGTCGGTGACGCAGCTCCAGCCGTTTGTGCCCTCGCGCAGGACGACAGTGGGGCTGCCGTCCTCGGCCCAATCGATAATCGTGGCGTCCTGGGCGATGGCTGACGGGGCCGCGCTCTCGGCGTTGGCAATGCGCTTTGCCAACTCTATGGCGGCGGTACGCCGTGTGCTTTGCAGGAAAATGTTCTGCCAGCGGCCATCGCGCACCTGCCAGATGGAAGCAGTTTCTTCATTACCGGAGAATGCATCGCCGTCGTAGCTACCGTTGTATTCGATCACATAGACGATTATCGCCGTGTCGGGTCCGAGACGCCAAACCACGATATTGTCACGAACCGGCTTCTCAAAAGTCAATGCCATATCACCGACTATATCCAGTAAATCCTCGCGACCGAGCCTGTCCCCGTCGGGGTTGATCATGATGAAATCTTCGGCGATCTCTGCCCTGGTTGCGTCCACGTCATGCGCCATGAGATCATCCCACGTCTTAAATTCTGCATCCATGATCGCTGTGCGCAGCGCATCGTCATCCATCGCTGCAACGTCCTGCATGTGCCCCATGTCCATCCCTGACATATCGGCCACGGGGATCATCAGATGTTCGAAGTCGGTGCCGGCGAACATAATGTACGGGAAGCCGGAGTTGTGGTCGGTGCTGAAGTAGTCGGCATCAAAGCCGCCGGGAACCATCAACATCAGGTGGGACGGGGTGGTGACCCACTCTTCGCCCTCGGCAGGGCCGCTGGCCATGGGGTCGGTGTTGCTCTCGTCGCTGCCGCCAGCCAGCATATAGCCGAGGCCGGGGCCAGACACATCCCGGGTCGCACCGTTGGCGAAACCAGCATCCATCGTGGCGTCATTGCACATGGGATCGTCACCCGGCGAAACCGCCCGGTCGGGATAGCAGACCCAGCCATTCGTCCCTTCTTGCAGCACAACCTTCGGGTCGCCAGCTTTTTCCGGGTTGCCCATAATTATGGCATTCATGGCAATCTCAGCGGGGGCCGCACTCATCGCGCTCATCATCTCATCGCTGACGTCGCCCATCTGTTCGGCTGTAATCGCCACTACCGGAACCATCAGATGTTCGTAGGGCGTGCCGTCCCACATAATGTAAGGCACGCTGTCGCTGGGAGTGGTGGAGAAGAAGTCAGCGTCAAAGCCGTCGGGCATGAGAAACATAATGTGGGGCGGTGATGTCACCCAATCCTCGCCCGCGGCTGGCTGCATCGCCATCGGGTCGGTATTGCTGGGATCACTGCCGCCAGCCAGCATATAGGCGATGCCCGTGCCGTCAATCTCCGGTTCTTCGCCAGCGCCGAAGGCTTTGCTAAACTCCTGCCAGACGGTATCATTGCACTGGGGATCGTTGCCCGGCGAGACGGGCCAATCGGTGAGACAAGTCCACCCGTTCGTGCCCTCGCGCAGGACGACCGTTGCCATCCCGTCGTCGTCCCAGCCCAGAATCGTGGCGTCCTGGGCGATGGCTGTGGGCGCGGCGCTCTCGGCATTGGCGATCAGGGCGTCTATGTCGTCATCGGCTGGCGGCGCGGCCTGGGCAAGCTGGATACCCCGCCCGATGACGAGCAAGGCGGCCAGCACAAACACGATTTTGTACCAACGGGCAATGCGTTTCATACGGTTTCCTCCTGTGGGAAAATAGAATGCGCCACACGTCAGTTATCAGTTATCAGTGAACAGTAATCAGTAATCAGTAAGTAGTCTTCACGAGTACTGTTCACTGTTCACTGCTCACTGCTCACTTCACGTTTCTTCGGGCAAAGGCAGGGAATCCAGCTTGCTCAACAGATACGCAATAACCGGCGGCCAGGTGCTGAAGTAGCGCGTCTCTCCGGTCAGCACGTGGCGCACCTGCATATATGGGGCGGGCGCGTCGCTCTGTTCCGTGTCGCGCCAGAGACGCACGGTGAAGAGTTGGGAGCGGGGTTGGGGTTGGGGTGGAGCGGTTTCGTCGGGCATTGGCGTCTCCCCGTTTCTCCATCTGCGCAGCACTGGCGCTATGATGACAGGGTGAGCGTTCTAAAGGCGTTCTATGCGGTTGGGGCGGAGGATAAGCCCGTCCAATCTTTGCCCTATTTTCACGCGCAGGTTTCACCGACGCCCTGCGCGCGGCAGCGGACGCGCAAGGTGTTCTCCTGGTTTGATTGGAGCATATCCTGGCAGCGTGAGCGCGTGGTGCATCTGCATATAGGGAGCGCGCGCGTCGGTCTCTTCCGCGGCGCGCCAGAGACGCAGGGTGAAGAGTTGGGAGTGTGCGTCGTTGTCAGTATTTGCACATCTTTGTTAATCCACCTGTAATGCAGCAATGCAATCTCCTGGCGAAACCGGCGTGAATCCGTGTGGATCTATCCAAATGCTTTCTGCAGAAACTTGTCCTAAATCCAAGCGCGATGATGTGCATTCAATAGCAAAGATCCATTACAACCAGGAGTTTTATAGGGCAGATATTCATCTCTCCCACTACTGGCAGTTAAGAAATCTGCCCTACGAAACTCCGTTTTTCAAAGTGGGTTTGCTATAGCTGACATTTGTTAACGTGCAAGTGGAAGGGTTTGCACAACTTGAATCGTTTGGCCTTTCTGTCCTTTTGCCTGAACACGTTGGAATGCAATCGAAACACCTCCACCATATTCGATACATCCATTGGAAGAACTTGCCGTGACAATAAAGGTCGTCTTGACACGCAATGGTAGTAAAGGGGCTATACAAATTCTTCGGGCGGGGATATTCCAGGCATTTTCAATGGTTTCCCATCCATTACTGGTGAATTGATGTCGAGATACAATGGATGACATATCAATCTCCTTTCAAATCGCCGGAGAAAGTATAGGGATTTTGGACATGGCTCAAATTGTGTAGCTCCATAAACTAGTGCGGATCTGCGACTTGTCCTATCTTAAGAGTTTGTCAGGAATTATCTGCCGGAAGATGACCAAGCACCGGCTGGTCGACCAGCCGGTGCTTGGCCTTTCTCACCAATCCCATTCGATCACCCGGTTCAAAGAAATGACTTTCGCGTGGGCTTGTAAGGACGTAGTCGCCCGCCCAATCGATGTTTGCTTTAACGTAAGATTCCGCTTCCCAATCCACATTGTGTCCGTATAGATCGATTTGCAGGACATAATGATGTTTGCCTGCTCCATAAGGAATCGTTGGGTTAAGGTCTGCACTCACGTACTGACGCATGCCCAATTCGGAGCGGCACAGCTCGATTGAGATTTGCCAAATCAAAGCGGTAGCTGAATTTCGACGGTTCGCATTTCATAGGCAATGGCTGCGACACTGGTTGCCCATGGGTGCCATAGACGTGGTCGCCGATAAGGCAATCAATAATAGTCACAGTAACCATAAGCAGGTATTCGAATTCTCCACCCTGGGGAATCGTTGCCGACCCATACGCCGTCGCAACTGAAGATGTACCTCTCACCGGTGTTTGTGTCCGTGACTGCGAGCCCATCTGTCCTCCAATCATCCTCTCCTGGGATCTCCACTTCAATGTACTGGATCCTACCCAAGGTGGGTATGGAGTAAGTGTATATATCCTGACTGCATGGAGATTGGTCTTCGTAGTCTGGGATGTCCAGAGATCTCTCCCATGAATTGTGATCGCCTACTAAACGAATGATAAAGGGGCTGTCCGTGCCCGTATCATCCCCACAGCCAGTATGAACCTCGATAATGTAGGAGGTGAACTCCGGTGTTGGCGTCACAGTAGGCAGCGGCGGGGGGGGGGCAGTGACGACAATGTAGGATGGTTTTTCCTTCACGCCTGGTTGGGCGAATTTGTCCTTCACGGTAAGTCGAACTGTATAGGAACCTACGTTAGAAAATGTGACTTTTGGATTGCGGTCAGTGGATTGTTGACCGTCACCGAATTCCCATAGCCACGACACGGGATCGCCCGTGGACTGGCCGGTGAATTGGACATTTAGCGACCCCTCGCCGACTGTTTGATCCGCAACAAAATCGGGCACAGGCGGCGGCGGCGGACTCACAGTAATGTAACTAGGCACTTCCGTCTGTCCTGGCTGGTTATATGCATCCTTTACAGTAAGACGAACTGTAATGAAACCAGGATTTGAAAATGTAACTGACGGTGACTGATCAGTCGACTTCTGACCGTCACTGAACTCCCACAGCCATGATCCAGGATTGCCCGTGGACTCGCCGGTGAATTGGACATCTAGCGGCACCTCGCCGACTGTTTTATCCGCAACAAAAGCAGGTACAGGAGGAAGTGGCAGAGTGACGGTGATAAAGTCTGTCATTACAATGGTATCAGTCCGATGAAAGGCGTTGTCGACAGTCAGTTTGACTGTCCATACCCCTGGGATGTCGAAATCGTACGTGGGTGTTTCATCGTCTGATGTTCCGACGCTACCAAACTCCCCGGGAGGAATGAACTCCCAGGCGCGGGTAGTCGGATTACAAGACGAATGGTCGATGAATTGAACACGTAACGGCGCGTTGCCTTGTTGAGTGTTGGCAGTGAAACTCGCCCGTGAATAGCATGGTGATTCGACAAGAATTATCTTACGGAATACCAGATCGGGCACAGCATCGGACCATTTGATGACCAGCACGGCACCGGGCGCAACTTTTGTGTAGTCCTTGCCCCCTCCTTGTAGGTTCACAGCAAGATGATAATTCGTTGTCCGTATGGCAGATAATGGGATTGGGTAAGGTGGTTTATTCTCGTCTTCCGGGAAGATTTCAATTTTCGGCAGGTTCTCATTAGAAATGTTGAATCCTGAGATGTCGATCACCTGCGACACATCGTCGGGGACAAGCACGCCATCTTTCCAAACTAACTGAATTTGAAACGGGGTGATCACGCAGACGCCTGGAATCTGTGCAATCGTGAGATTTTTCTCATACACCGAGCCAAGGAATGGTAAAATGCTGGCGACAAATCTGGGGCCAGCGGTTGAAGCGGTCTCATCGATCTTTTGACCAGCGTAGTCCACAGTGCAGCGCACCTGCTCTCCAATTCCTTGAATATCGCCAGCCACCTTGGTCTCGACTTTGATCAAATCGCTGACAATCTTGCCCGACAAATCAGAACCCACCACTCCCAGCGATTTGATCAAGATGCCTAGTGAGTGTTGCCATTTTTCGGGCGCTGCATTGATGATAGCTCCCCAATCTTCGGCCATTTTAAGAGTGGCTTTATCCAGCCCGACATTGATGTTGATGCCTCCTTCAACGACATCAACTAAATGGCTGATTAGTGCCGTGGCATCAGCCACGGCATTCAGACCTTCTGATCCGAGTACGCCTGTCTTGTTGAACTCATCGATTCTCGTGTTTAGCTGTTCGATGAGTGCCCTAGTTTCTGGCCCTAGCTGAATGCCCTTGGCAAGAGTGGCATTAATTCCATCGATAGTCCGAGTGGCCTTATCAATAGTAGCCCTTGTCTCAGCATCCAGCCCCGCCTTGGCCTCTATGTCGGCTACCTTGATTCCGAGTACCCTAATTCCGCCTTCACTGCCTCCACCTTCACCACCTCCGGGGGGACAGGCAGTAAGAATGACCGATACTAACAATAAGAAAACGACGACTAACAGTATCCTTCCACTCCTGGGCATTTGCTCACCCCCACTCTTGGACTTAACCGAATCGCTAGTGAACGTTGAATCGAGAGACCTGTCCGAATTTGGTTTCATGTTGATTTCCTTCTCTCCTGATCTTGCGACTTCACTTCTCCGTACTGCCATGTTAACCATATCACTCCGCCCGCTCGGCAAAACTGACCCCCATCGCCTCAAGCACCGGCCGAATGAACCGCGCAATCTCGTCCAGGTCCGTCAGGTACTTGGTCCTACCGCTCGCCACATGCTCGATGCAACCACGCCATACAACCGGTACTCCCTCTACTTCCCTCTGTTCCAGCCACACGCGGACAATAAAAGCTGCGGTATTGTCTTCGAGTAGCACGCTTGAGGATTTCCCCATCAATGGCCCCTCCAACAACCGACCAGATCGTGTCGCTATGCTTTGCTATGCGGGATGAACACCATCCTACCAGAAGCGCATCACCGGCGTGTCACTTCTGCATCACCGCTCCATCACCAGATGGTCCGTTCAGCGGGATGTTGGCAAATTGGCTCACGGCAGCTTGCACCCGCGCCAACGTCCTGGCTGCCTCGTCGATATTCTGCTTGACGGTCTGAAGTTCACGGAGCAATTGGGTTAGGTCCGCACTGGTCGGTTGTATGGGGGCGGTTGGTGTGCCAACCCGCGCTACGGTCATAATCTGCCGGTAGAGTGCTTGGGTTTCCTCCAGTGGGGGAACGCCCAACTCCTGGTTAAGCAACTCGCAGCAGCGGGCGTACTGGCGGATGGCAAGGCTGCGCTGCCCGCTTTCCAGGTAGAGGCGCATCAGGCTGCGCTGGATTTCCTCGCGCAGCGGGTCCCGGCGCAGGATTTCGTGGCCGTAGCCAATGCTCTGCGCGAAGTTGCCTCTGCTGGCGTGAAACTCCATCAGCCGCGTCAAGCAGTTCAGGTGAAGCATGCGAAAGCGCTCGCGCTCACGCAGCGCCCAGTCTTCGTAGATGCCTTCCAGGAATTCACCGCGATAGAGGGTCAAAAGAGCTTCGATCCGAGCGATATCGTCCTCGTCCAGTTCGGAAGTGGGTTTGCGCAGAAGCAAATGGATGGGTTGTTCAAATTCTTCTGCGTCAAGCCAGTGGCGGCTTTCCCAGTTGAATCCGACTTCGCCTGTATTGCTCGCAATCAGATAGGTGCCTGGCCGCACATCATCCGGCTCCAGCAACTGGCGCAGCCGCCAAAGAGCCGTCGCCAGGCTGCTGCGCGCCCGATCGGGAGGGATGTTCATCCAAAAGACATCGAGGAGTATCTCGCGCTGCACAAAGTGTGGTCTCAAGAGCAGAAAGGCGAGAATTGCTTGACTGCTATGCGACAGTTTTAACGGCGCTGACCTTTGGGGATGAACGACTGTGACCTGCCCGAATAGGGTAATCTGTAAAGCATCCATGTTTGCGTCTCCCAACCTCCAGAAAGTTGACCGATGCTATTGGATATAGTACAAGGCTTGCGTCCCTCAGCGTGTTCGCTATCGTTATTGGGTGTCTACGCGACGGTTGCACGCAGTTCATAGATCGAGTACTGTAGGAATAGACAGCGAGCGCAAGAAGAGTATGCAAGAGGTGAGTGGACTCTACAGCCGCGGATACTGGTAGCGCGGATTTGTCTCGTGTCACACAGACCCATCCGCGCTACCAGTATCC
>CAMDEX010000002.1 GCA_945897075.1 Litorilinea aerophila | reverse complement strand
TGGATCGGGTGGAGGGCGGGTTCCGGGCGCAGATGGAAAACGGCGAAATAATTGACGCCGAAAATGTGGTGCTGGCCCTGGGCTTTGCCAATTTCATCCACATCCCGGCGGAGCTGATCGCACTGCTGCCTGCGGACCGTTACGCCCACACCTGTCATCTGGTCGAGTTTGCACCCCTGGCGGGTAAGCGCATCCTGATCATCGGCGGGCGGCAGAGTGCGTTCGAGAGCGCGGCTCTCCTGCGTGAGGCGGGCGCGGCCCACATCCACATCTCCTACCGCCACCCCACGCCCCGTTTTGTGCCATCGGATTGGGGACCGGCCAACCGGATTGTGGCTGGTCTGGCCGAGAACCCCACCTGGTTTCGCGACTTGAGCGACGAAGGGAAAGCCGAGATCAACCACTGGTTCTGGACCGAAGGGCGGCTGAAACTGGAACCCTGGCTCTGGCCGCGCATCAACCATCCAAATGTCACCCTCTGGCCGGAGAGTCAACTGGCTGGCTGCGCAGTAGAGGCAGACGGCGCGCTGCAGATTCGTCTGGAGAGCGGCGCGTCTTTCCTTGTCGATCAGGTCCTCTTTGCCACCGGCTATGAGGTGGAGATGGGCCGGGTGGCGCTGCTGGCGCGGGGCAATCTGCTGGCGGAACTGGCGACGGTCAACGGCTCTCCCTGCCTGGACGAGCATTTGCAGACGAACATTCCAGGGCTGTTCATTACCAGTATGCCCGCAGTGCAGGACTTTGGCCTTTTCTTCGCCTTCACCATCTCGGCGCGGCTCTCCGCCCAACTGATGGGGCGGGGCATCCAACAACGACTATCGAAAAGCATTTGAACCACAGAACACACGAAATACACGGAAAATAGCCAGTTGTCATTCTTTCTGTGTATTCCGTGGTCAATCTGGCAGCCAAAGCAGCGGTTATCTATTCCAATCATAAAAATTTGCGTCCTTTTCTTTTCTTATCACTCTACGAGGTCAAGCGATGAAATTAGCCAAACAACTGGACAAACTGGGCACAGAGACCGCCTTTGCTGTCTCGGCCGCGGCCGCGGCCTGGGCCGCCAAAGGCCACAAAGTCTATCCCTTGCACCTGGGCGACATCAATCTGCCCACCCCGGCCAACATTGTGGAGGCCACGGCAAAGGCCATCGCCGACGGTCATACCGGCTATTGCGCGGGTGCGGGGATTGCGCCCCTGCGCGCCGCGCTGGCCGCGGATGTGGGCAGCAAACGGGGCGTCCACTACAGCGCCGAGAATATCTCCGTGCAGCCCGGCGGCAAACCGGTCATCGGCAAATTCATCTCCGCTGTAATGAACCCCGGCGACGAAGTGCTCTACCCCAACCCCGGCTACCCCATCTACGAATCGCAGATTGAGTACCAGGGCGGGGTGGCCGTGCCTTACGGCTATGTGGAGACGCCCAGCGGCTTTGCCCTGGATTTGGACGAACTGAAGGCCAGCATTACCCCGCGTACAGTGGCGATCATCTACAACAACTACCAGAACCCGCTGGGCGCGCAGTCCACGCGCCAGGAGATGGAAGCGGTGGCCGAGCTGGCGATTGCCAACGATCTCTGGGTGTTGAGCGACGACGCCTACTACGAGATGCGCTACGGCGGCGAGCCGCTCTGTATCGTCAACCTGCCGGGGATGCAGGAGCGCACGGTGATTCTCTACACCTGCTCCAAGCGTTTCGCCATGACCGGCTGGCGGCTGGGCGCGGCGATTGGGCCGAAGGAGGTCATTGACGTTTTCAATAAACTGAACACCAACGCCGAATCCTGCACCACCCACTTCATCCAGCACGCGCTGGTGGATGCCATCCCCGGCGATACGAGTGGGCCAGACGCGATTGTGGCTACCCTGCGCGCCCGGCGCGACGCGGCCGTGGCTGGTCTCAATGCGATTGACGGCATCTCTATTGCCGCTCCGGAGAGCACTTTCTATCTCTTCCCGAATGTCTCCAAAATTATGCAGTGCAAGGGGCTGACCGACATCAACGATCTGATGCGCGGCGCGCTGGAGGCGGTGGATGTCTCCTTCTGCACGCGCAAACACTTTGGCCGTCCCCTGCCGGGCAAGGAAAACAACTTCATCCGTCTGGCCTATTCGGGGATTTCTGTGGAGGATATCGAGGTGGGGTTGCAGCGCCTGAAGGGCTATTTCGAGGCGGCGTAGGAAAAACGTGAGGCGTGGAACACGAAGCCGATCAGGCGAATTTATGCAGATCAGAGGATAGGGAGTCCCAATGACGCTGCAGGTGATTGTCCAATGCGGGCAGAAGTTTCTAACGAGAGCCATCAATGACAACCATTGAAGATAAAATCCGTGAATTGGCGAACCGCTATTCCGCCGATTTGCAGCAGAAGATCGATGACCGAATGGCCCAGATGCAAGAGGATGACAACTCTCATTTTCTTGTCTATCGGGTCTTGGGCGTCTCCATTGAAGAAGGCCACCTCATCGACATCTACCAGAACAGAGGGCGTTTTCTGTACAACGCGGCGGGCCGATTTCTGGAAGAGGCGACGAAACTCTGTTTCGCCACACGCTTCCCCGCATCTGGCAGCGTCGTCATCCCCAACACGCGTGGCAGGCACCCAAAGACTTTCGAGATCGATTGTCTTGTCGCTGCAGACGCGCTTGAGATCAAATGGCGCGATGCTACGACCGACGGCGATCACATCACCAAAGAACACACGCGCATCCGGGCGATAAGCGATGCCGGTTATCGGCCTGTACGCGTGATGTTCTTCTACCCCAATCGGAGTCAGGCCATTCGTATTCAGGAGACATTGGCGACCCTCTACGCTGGCTTAGGCGGCCAATACCACTTTGGAGATGATGCGTGGGGGTACGTCAAAGATCGCACCGGCATTGATCTGAGAGCGATGCTTGAGAAGCTGGCCGATGAGAGAGCGCAAAGATGACAGCCAATACAGAAGTTCTACTGGGGGATTGCCTGGAGGTGATGGGCCAGATCGAGACTGGCAGCGTCAATCTGGTCTATCTCGACCCCCCCTTCTTCACGCAAAAGAGCCATAAACTGGTTACACGCGACCGCCAGCGGGAGTTCTCCTTTGACGACGTCTGGGCCTCCCATACGGAATACGCCCACTTCATCTTCGAGCGTCTGCAAGAGATCAAGCGTGTCCTGCACCCTACGGGCGCAATTTTCTTTCACTGTGACCGCAATGCCTCGCACATTGTGCGCATTCTGCTGGATGAAGTCTTTGGCGCAGAGAATTTTCGCTCGGAGATCATCTGGCACTACCGGCGCTGGTCCAATGCCCAGAAGAATCTGCTCCCGGCCCACCAGACAATCTACTTTTACACGCTATCCGATGGGTATACCTTCAATCCCCAGTTCGGAGAATACTCGGCGTCTACAAATGTTGACCAGATATGGCAGCGGCGCAGACGGGACGAGAACGGGAAATCTGTCTACGAACTCGACGAAAATGGCGAGGCCATCCCCAACGGAGTCAAGAAGGGTGTGCCGTTGAGCGATGTCTGGGACATTCCCTACCTGAATCCCAAAGCCGCCGAGCGCACGGGGTATCCTACCCAGAAGCCGGTGCTGCTTTTGGAGCAGATCATCAAAATCGCATCGAACGAAAACGATCTGGTCCTGGACCCCTTCTGCGGCAGCGGCACGACGCTGGTGGCCGCCACGCTGCTGGGGCGGCGGGCGCTGGGTATAGACATTTCCGAAGATGCGGTTGCCATTGCCCGCCGTCGGCTTGTCGCTCCCACCAAGACGGAATCCAATCTGTTGTTGCTGGGGCGGGATGCTTATAAGAGCGCCGACGAAGAAGCGCTGGCTCTGCTGCAAGGGCTTGCGTTTGTCCCTGTGCAGCGCAACCGGGGTATTGATGCCTTTGTCACTAGTGACATCAACGGCTATCTCGTCCCGATTCGCGTGCAGCGTCCAGAAGAAAGCATACCCGAAGCCGCCCTTCATCTGTACCGGTCCGCCTCAACGAAAAACGCGCCGCTGATGATTCTGGTGGCGCTGCGCGAAGGTGGCTATTTTGCCTTCGCCAACGAGCTTCCCCCAGAAGTCGTCGTCGTTGATGGCCCCGCTTTGTCGATCAACAAAGTTATCGCTGAGTTTCTACGCCGACGAGAGGCGGATGGGATGCTGCAAGCCCATCCGCCATCCGCTTGAGGTGCTGGCCGCGGGGTATGGGATGCAGGATTGGGAGCGAAGGCGGTTGATCTGATTCGACGGTTTTGCATGGAAGGCACGAGACGAATAGACACCACCCGTCCCATAGGGACGCCTGACGTTGACGTTATGGATATCCAACAATGGCCAACACATACACATCGCTCTTTTACCACATCGTATTCAGCACCAAAAATCGCCTCCCGTACATCAAACCGGAGATCGAACAACGGGTATGGGAATACATCGGCGGCGTGGCGCGCCAACACAACCTAACCGCCCTGCAGGTCGGCGGGATCGATGACCACATTCACGCTCTAACGATGGCCCCACCGACGATTGCGCCAAGCCAGATTGCGCAATACATCAAGGGCGAATCCTCCAAATGGATTCACGAGACCTTCCCGGCCTTGCGCTCTTTCGCCTGGCAGGAAGGCTACGGCGCATTCACCGTCAGCAAATCAGGCTTGCCGGCAGTCGTGCGCTACATCCAGAACCAGCGCGCCCACCACCAAAAGCAAAATTTTCAAGCGGAGTATCTGGAGTTTTTGCAGAAGCACGAGGTCGAGTACGATGAACGCTATATATGGGGGTAAACCCAATCGTCCCGATGGGACGAACACGAATCGTCCGCAACACGAATCGTCCGTACACGAATCGTCCGTACACGAACGCCCGTACACGAACGCCCGTACACGAACACCCGGCCATAAATGACCGGGCTAAAGTCAGGCGTCCCGATGGGACGAACACGAATCGTGCGTATACGAACACCCGAACACGAATACCCGTATACGAACACCCGAACACGAATACCCGAACACGAACACCCGGCCATAAATGACCGGGCTAAAGTCAGGCGTCCCGATGGGACGGCGATTGACGGTCCCGTAGGGACTTTACAACGACGCAATGGAAAATATCTGATGAGCGGTACACGGTTTGGTTGGAGACAAATGGCCCTACTGGGGGTGTTGCTTTCCCTGCTTTGGCTGGCGGGCTGCGCCGCCCCCGGCGTGCTGACTGAATCAAGCGTATCTGCTGTGAGCCAGCCAGGACCACTCGCCACCCAGCCGAGTGTCGCCGCGACCCTTCCACCCGCGCCCGCGCCGACAGAGACGCCCCTGCCGCGCCCGTCCTTCACACCGACACCGGCAGGGCCGCGGGTGCGCATCACCCAGTCTATGAACATCCGCAGCGGGCCAGCCACTACCTATCCGATTGTGGGCAACGCGGCCAGCGGAGAGAGTTTCGCCATCACAGGGGTCAACGCGCAGGGCGACTGGTGGCAGATTCGCTTGGGTGATGGGGTGGCGTGGGTCTTTGCCCCGCTGGTGACGGCTGTGGGCGGGGAGGGTGTGCCCATCGCCGCAGCGCCTGTACTGCCTGTGGCCGCAGCGACTGCTCTGCCCACCGCTCTGCCCACCGCTCTGCCCACCGCTCTGCCTACGGCTACCCCCCGTGCCAGCGCGGACAATGCCGGTTCGGCCCCCGCACCCGCTCCGGTGGGCACAGTCGTCGTCTACGCGTCGTCGGTCACGCTGCCCACCTACCCTTACGACCGTTACCTCTCCCCGGCGCGCAACGAGACGTACAACTGGCCTTACCAGCGCTTCGACCGCGAACGTTACCAGCAGGAACGTCCTGCTCCGGAAAATCGCACCTACAAATTGATTGTGCTGGAGAATGCTTATCTGAAGCTGACGATTCTGCCCGAACTGGGCGGACGTATCTGGCAGGCTATCCACAAACCGACAGGGGCCAATCTTTTCTACCAGAATGGGGTGGTGAAGCCCTCGTCCTGGGGACCGCCGGAGCAGTTGGGCTGGCTGGCCCTCGGCGGGTTGGAGTGGGCGCTGCCAGTGGTGGAACACGGCTACGATTGGGGCGTCGCCTGGGGCTACAATCCATTGCAACACAGCCCAGACCTGGCCTCCGTCACCGTTTTTACGCCCCAGGATGGGCGCTATTTGGCAGCCAGTGTCACTGTCAGCCTGCGCGCGGGCGCGGCTGCGTTTGATGTGGAGCCGACGATTTCCAATGTGAGCGATCAGACGTTGGATTTCTCTTTCTGGAGTACAGCGATGTTGGCCCCCGGCGCGGGCAACAAACCTAGCGCCTCCACCCACTTTCTACTGCCTGGCCAGCAGATGACCGTCCACAGCACAGGCGATGGCCGTCTGCCTGCGCCGGGGCAGCCCTTTAATTGGCCCAGCCACGGCGGGGTGGACTACAGTTGGCTGGGCAATTACCAGCAGTGGCTTGGCTTCTTCGAGCGGCCCGCCGCGCACGGCCCTTACGTAGCTCTCTACGACACAGCCGCTGACGCCGGTGCGGTGCGTATCTACCCCGCGGGCGTCGCGCGCGGCAGCAAAGCCTTTGCCCTGGGCTGGCAGGCTGCCATCGGCAGCGACAACTTTACCGACGACGGCTCGGCCTACGTGGAGTTGCACGGCGGTCTGGCCCCCACCTTTGACGATATGTACCGGCTGCCCGCCGGTGGCGCGGTGAGCTGGCGCGAAGTCTGGTATCCTGTGCATGGCATCGGCGGGCTGAGCTACGCCGACGAGGTGGCTGCCATCCATTTCTATGCCCAAGACGGCGGGCTGCAGATCGGCTTCTACCCAACGCGGCCGCTGGACGGCGTGTTGATGGCGTTAGTGGGCGGTCAAGAAATCGGTCGTATCCCCATCAAAGCCAGCCCAGACATGCCTTTTGTTGGGTCTTGGCTTCGCCGCGATCAAGTGCCCAACAACGGCCCTGTGCAAATTCGTCTTGAAGATGCGGCCGGGCGGCTTCTGATTGAGACGACATATGGAGGGCCATAAAATAGTTTTGCTTGTGCGCATGGCATGGCGGAACGGGGAGACGGATAGAACCAAACGAGCGAAAGAACAGAAAGATGACAGTTGCTGTAATTGGTTGTGGATATTGGGGCAAGAATCTGGTTCGCAATTTTCATAACTTACATGCATTGCAGATGGTGTGTGATGCCACAGAAGCGGGACGGCAAACAGCTACTGAGCTTGCCCCCACAGCAACGATTGTGGCGGATGCAGCCCAGGTGTTTGCTGCTGACGTGTCCGGGGTGGTCATTGCCACACCCACCGAGACCCATTATCCATTGGTAAAAGCGGCCTTGTTGGCCGGAAAAGATGTTTTTGTCGAGAAGCCGCTGGCTCTGACCTACGAGCAGGGCGCTGATCTGGTGCGCAGCGCCGCACAGCACAACCGGATCTTGATGGTTGGTCATGTGCTCGAATACCACCCGGCGATTCAGAAGATCCAGCGGCTTATCCAGGCGGGAGAGTTGGGCAAAGTTCTTTACATCTACTCCAATCGGCTCAGCCTGGGCAAAATCCGCCGCGAAGAGAACATTCTGTGGAGTTTTGCCCCGCACGATGTGGCGGTGATTCTACGCATCGTCGGCAGTCTGCCCTTCGAGGTTGTGGCCTGCGGGGGCAATTATGTGCAACCAAACATTGCCGACGTCACTGTGACCAATTTGCTCTTTGACAACGGTGTGCGCGCCCACATCCATGTTTCGTGGCTGCACCCTTTCAAGGAACAACGGCTGGTGGTGATCGGCTCGAAGAAGATGGCCAGTTTTGATGACGTTTCAAAAGAGCTGGTCGTCTATGATCAACGGGTGGAGTGGCAGGAAGGCCAGCCAATTCCCATCAAAGGCGAGGGCAGCGCGATTGCCTTCAACAGCGAGGAGCCTTTGCGTATCGAATGCCAGGCCTTCCTGGATGCTATGGAAAGTCGCACGCCCCCGTTGACCGATGGGCAGAGCGGTTTACGCGTCTTGCGCGTGCTGCAAGCGGCCCAGCGTTCTCTGGTTACGAACGGCAGCCCTGTCAGTTTGCCCATCGACACCTTCGCGGTCGAGAGCGCTGCATCATCACCGGCTCTGTCTGTAGGGGGGCGTCATGGCTGAACAGTATTTCGTTCACCCCAGTTCTTATGTGGATCAACCCTGTCTCATCGGAGCGGGCAGCAAGATATGGCACTTTTGCCATGTGATGGCGCATGCCCAGATTGGCGAAGGCTGCATTCTGGGGCAAAATGTCCTGGTTGCCAGCCATGTGCGTATCGGCAACAACGTCAAAATCCAGAACAATGTTGCCATCTACACAGGCGTCGAGTTGGAAGATGATGTCTTCTGCGGCCCTTCCTGTGTCTTCACGAATGTGATCAACCCGCGCTCTCAGATTGTACGGCGCGATCAATACCAGCGAACCCTTGTCCGTCGTGGCGCTACGATTGGGGCCAACGCCACTATCGTCTGCGGCGCTACTATCGGACGCTATGCCTTCATCGGTGCGGGGGCGGTGGTGCGCGGGGATGTGCCCGACTACGCGCTGATGCTGGGCGTGCCCGCTGTACAGAAGGGCTGGATGAGCCGTCACGGTCACCGGCTGCTGGAGCGCAACGGGGAAGGGCATCTGCTCTGCCCGGAGAGCGGTTGGCGCTATTTGGAGAAATCAGCGACAGAAGTTGTTTGTTTGGATTGGCCGGAAGAGGAGCCATTGGCATGAAACAGAGCGAAAGCGCGATAACAGCCGTACCCTTGCTTGACCTGAAGGCGCAATACCTGACCATCCGCGAAGAGATCCACGCGGCCATGGATCGGGTTATCGAATCCCAGCACTTTATCCTGGGGCCGGAGGTGGAGGCGCTGGAGCGCGAGGTGGCGGCCTATTCTCATTGTGATTACGGCATCGGCGTCTCTTCGGGCACGGATGCGCTGCTGGTGGCCCTGATGGCTATTGACCTGCAGCCCGGCGACGAGGTGATCACCACCCCCTACACCTTTTTTGCTACCGCTGGCTGTATTGCCCGCTTGGGCGGGCGGTCAGTCTTTGTGGATATAGACCCGTTGACCTACAACATTGACCCGGCGGGCATTGAGGCTGCGATTACACCGCGCACAAAGGCCATCCTGCCTGTTCATCTCTATGGACAGATGGCGGACATGGACCCCATTATGGAGATTGCCAGACGTCACAACCTGATCGTCATCGAGGACGCGGCGCAGGCCATCGGAGCCGAGTACAAGGGGCAGCGGGCTGGCTCTATCGGTCAGCTGGGCTGTCTCAGCTTCTTCCCCTCCAAGAACCTGGGCGGCTTTGGTGATGGCGGTATGGTCGTGACCAATGACGCGGCGCTGGCCGACAAGGTGAAGCTGTTGCGCGGGCACGGGGCACGGCCCAAGTATCATCACAAGCTGGTGGGCGGCAATTTCCGGCTGGATGCGTTGCAGGCGGCGGTGCTGCGCGTGAAGCTGAAGTATTTGGACGGGTGGAGTGCGGCCCGCCAGCGCAACGCTGCCTGCTATCGCCAATTGTTCGCCGAGGCAGGGGTAGAGGTGGGGTTACCTTACGATGCGGGGTATGGCCGGCATATTTACAACCAATTTGTGATCCGTAGTGAGCGACGGGATGCGTTGATGACGTATCTGAAAGCGCAGGAGATTGGCACTGAAGTGTATTATCCCGTGCCGATGCACATGCAGGAATGTTTTGTTGGTTTGGCATACAAAGCAGGCGATTTTCCTGCCAGTGAAGCCGCCGCGCTCGAGACACTGGCGATTCCAGTTTACCCTGAGTTGAGCCAGGTGCAGCAGGGCCTTGTCGTAGAGGCGATTGCAGAATTCGGTGCAGATTTCTGAGCAACGAAGATGTTACGCCGCGTAGTGCAACGGGCGACCTATGGTTGTCCGACAAGCTGTGACACCCGCGAACCGGCTGCTTCTTGGCTGAAAACGGAGATCGTGGTAAACTTGCGCTCGCATCGTGGTATGGAGAGTGAACGCAGATGCGCATAATCGAAACCCGCTCACGAATTTTGCTGGCGGGAAGTTCAGCTACCGGCTCGCTTGGACAGAAAGTGCCGGGGACTTGACCGCTTGGCTTCGTAGTTACGCCAAAACGAGAATTTTGCTCGCCGCACCAGATGCCTATCAAATTGATCTTTTCGCCGCACGAGTGTCTCTCCATGTCACAAACCATGACTGAACAGCATACCTTACTGGTCAAAATTCACGCTCACACCGCCCAGGTCGCCATTATTGGCCTGGGCTACGTGGGACTGCCCCTGGCCGTCGCCTTTGCCGAGGCGGGCTTCCCCGTCATCGGCATTGACGTGGACGCCAGCAAAGTGGACGCCATCAACGCCGGCCACTCCTACATCAGCGACATCTCCAGCGCACGCTTGGCAGCGGTGATCGGGGATCGGAGATCGGGGGTTGGGGATTGGGGATCGGGGATCGGGAAACAGGCGGGCCAGTCCCCAGTCGCCAATCTCCGATCCCTAATCGCTACTACAGACTACGCCGTCCTCGCCACCTGCGATGCTGCCATCATCTGTGTGCCCACCCCGCTGAACAAGACCCGCGACCCGGATGTGCGCTACCTGATCGCAGCGGGCGAATCGGTGGCCCGTTATCTGCACCCCGGCATGCTGGTGGTTTTGGAATCCACCACCTACCCCGGCACCACCGAAGAATTGCTGTTGCCGATTTTGCAGAGGGGCGAAGGGCGAAAAACGGTGGGCGACGGTAATCTCACTTTGTCACCCGGTCAAGATTTTTTCCTTGCCTTCTCCCCCGAACGCATTGACCCCGGGCGCACGGATTGGATGGTGGAGAATACGCCCAAAGTGGTGGGCGGGCTGACACCGGCCTGCCTGGAAGCGGCGACGGCCCTCTACAGGGGGGCCATCCAGACGATTGTGCCCGTCTCTTCCCCGGCCGCGGCAGAGATGACCAAGCTGCTGGAGAACACCTTCCGCGCCGTGAATATCGCCCTGGTCAACGAAGTGGCGATTATGTGTGACAAGTTGGGGCTGGACGTATGGGAGGTAGTGAATGCTGCCGCCACCAAGCCCTACGGATACATGAAATTTACCCCCGGCCCTGGTGTGGGCGGTCACTGCATCCCGCTTGACCCACACTACCTTTCGTGGAAGCTCAAGACACTGAACTACAACGCCCGTTTTATCCAGTTGGCCGGGGAGATCAACAGTGATATGCCCCGCTACTGGGTGGAGAAGGTGCAGGACGCCCTGAACGAGGTGGGCAAGGCGGTCAAAGGCAGCCGGGTGCTGGTGCTGGGCGTGGCCTACAAGAAGGACATTGACGATGTGCGCGAGTCGCCGGCGCTGGATGTGATCGAACTGCTCCATCAGAAGGGGGCAGATGTGCAATACCACGACCCCTACGTTCCCACCATTCACCACAACGGTTTCGCCATGACGGGGGAGTTGGACCTGGACACGGCGCTGGCTGCGGCCGACTGTGTGGTGGTGGTGACGGATCACTCCTGCTACGATTGGGCGGCGGTGGCCCGGCTGGCCAGATGTGCGGTGGATACGCGCAGTGTCCTGCCGACCTAGCGGATAGGGCTATTGCCAATACACTATGTCTGAGTTGATCAATCCGCATGACAAATTCTTCAAAGAAGCGCTGACGCAGCCCGAAGCGGCGCGTACTTTTCTGCGCGAATTTCTGCCGTCAGAAGTGTCAGCCCAACTCGATCTCTCCTATCTGCAACTGGTGAAGGACTCTTTTGTGGATGAGTCCTTGCGAGAGCACTTCTCCGACCTGCTTTGCGAAGTGGGGCTGCGTCAACAGGGCAAGGCATTTGTCTACATACTCTTTGAGCACAAGAGTTACATTGACATCTTGGCCCCGCTGCAAGTCTTGCGCTATATGGTGCGGGCGTGGGAGTACGGCCTGCGCCAGCAGGGACGGCTGTTGCCAGTGATTCCGGTGGTGATCTATCACGGCGCGACGCGCTGGACGGTGGCGACGAACTTTCAGGCATTGTTCGAATTGCCGGAGGCGTTGCGTCCCTACATGCCGGAATATCGCTATCATTTGAGCGACCTGTCGGCGTACAGCGACGAGCATCTCAAGCGGACGGCGGAGTTGGGGATTGGGCTGCTGGTGCTAAAGCACATCTTTCGCCCTGAACTGCGCGCCCGTCTGCCTGAAGTGCTGGCCCTGTGGTATACTATTAGACACCAGCCCCATGCGTTGGGGTATTTGGAAGCGATTTTGCGCTATATCATGTCTGCCGGCCAGGGGATCAGTGCGGAGGATGTACGCGAAGCGCTTGAAGAAGCTATACCGGAGGGAGGCGCATTGATGGGAACGATTGCTCAGGAACTGCTGCAACAGGGTCTGCAACAGGGTCTGCAACAGGGTCTGCAACAGGGGGAACAGAGGGGAGAACGACGGGGACTCCGCCAAGGATTGCTCGACGGCATCGAGCTGGCGTTGGAACTGCGTTTTGGATTGGACGGCCTGCGCCTGCTGCCTGAACTCGTCAGGCTCGAGGATGTCGGTGTACTCAAGGCCGTACACGAAGGCCTGCGCCGGGTAGAGACACCGGAAGCATTGCGCCGTCTTTATCAATCGCTTGTTGCCGCCAGCAGCGTAGACAGTGGGTTTTGAGCGCTCTCGGCTGAAGAGTTGACCTCCATTTGACAACTTTCCAAGAAGCGTCCACAACCACTTGGCTACGTCCTCCATTTTGTGGCCGCTTCCCGGAAGGTTGTCAAGTTATTTAAGTGTCAGTCCATAGCAACTTTGGCGGTATTGCCTAAAAAACATTTGTTTCTTTCTCTAAATCAGACTGTACTGGCGGTAACGATCTTTGAATCGTCTGGTAGCAAAGAGGAGAAAGAGAACCAATGACACAAGCCCAAAAGATGAGTACCGAAAACCGCCATGCCTACGAGCACTTTTGGCTGGGTAGAGCCAGTTATCAGGATGAAATTCAGCGTGCAGAGCAGAAAGGCGAACAAAACAAAGCACTAATCATTGCGCGCTAGATGCTTACGCATGGCGAACCGCTCGACAAGATCGAGTTGTACACAGGATTGAGTGCAGATGATATCACACAACTGCAAAGTCCTAGCCGGTAATGTACCAACGAACCTATAAAAATGAAGCGATAGACAGCCTGCCAGGGAGTATTTACACCCCCGGATTTGCGCAAAACCGCTCAATCAACGACAATCAGATACATAATCAACCAACCTGACCAGCGGGCGGGTCACACATCAGGCGACACGACCGGCAGACACCGGTAACGACGAAAAGCGGAACGCCGATTTTTAATCCGCGCTGACCAGCCCTTTCCGCGTGATCCGCGTTCTATTTTCAGAACAGCGCGCAGCAGTGGGGAGGTGGAAGTCTAGCAGCGCTCTGGGGATGCTTGTCGCTCGTGTGTGACTGGTGGGTCACGGGCTTGTCACGTATTACCCGGGGCACGTTGAATTCTTGCGATTGGGGGTACAGAGACGATGAACATCTTCCTAAAGGAAAGAATCATTGAAAAATTGGACGAAGTACCTGACAAAAAATTACCTGATGTGATGGATTTTCTTGAATTCTTAACCTGGAAGACCCAACAGACACAAATATCTCGTGTGAAAGCGACTACACCCACGGACCCGCTACAGGCTTTGCGCGGCCGAGGGAGAGGCGAACATCTCTAGCAGGCGCAGGTCTGCGCAAACTATCCACCCACTACCTTTTGTGGACGCTGAAGAGCCTGAACGACAACGCCCGTTTCATCCAGTTGGCCGGGGAGATCAACAGCGACATGCCCCGCTATTGGGTGGAGAAGTCACTTCACTTCGACAAGCCCAGTACAAGCGACAGGCTCAGGACACCGCAGGGGTGTCGATCACTTGTGAATCTTGTGTGTTTGGCGGCTTTGCGCTAAACTTGTCGGCGCAGCAAGCAACTTTGAGTCGAGTGCAAAAAGGTCTTTTAGCCACTGATAAATGCGGATTTTTCTCCTGAACTTCTCTGCGTCTCTGCGGGAGATTTTCCTCTTTTTGCAGTAGAGTCAACTTTTTCCGACCATCTCAACATGCAAGCAAAACGCTGAGGAGACCCCAGCCATGTTAGCCAGCTATCTGGATCAGGCCATGCAACAGGCAGTCTACGAAATCATTGAAGACGAAGAGACCTATTGGGGAGAAATTCCCGGTTTACAGGGTGTATGGGCTCGCCACACTAGCCTGGAAGGGTGTCGGCGTGAGCTACGGGAAGCGCTAGGTGACTGGATTGCCTTGCGTCTGCGTCTGGGGTTGGCGATCCCAGTGATCGCAGAGATTGACCTGAACCGTATCGCTCAGCCTGCCTGAACCCCGATGACCAGATTAACCCCTGTCTCTCAGCGTGAGTTCGTGGGACGTTTGCGTGAATTGGGCTTTGCAGGCCCTTATGCCGGCGGCCGGCACCCTCAAATGCGCCGTGGGGACGTGACGGTTATTATTCCAAATCCACATGAGGGGGACATCGGTGTTGGCTTGCTGAGACGCATTTTGAGACAGGCGGGTGTCTCGCGAGAGGAGTGGCTGGGGGAATGATGGGGTTCACGGCGAGCGAGCTGCGGGATGACCTGCGCCAGGAGCTGGTGACCAGGGAGTTGTTTGGGGAGCGGATGAAAGTGATTGACGAGCGGTTCAAGAGTCTGGAAAAAGAGATGAATGAACGGTTCACGAGTCTCAACTTCAAGCTCAACATCTTCATTGCGATTGCCCTGCTGGCCCTGACCCTGGGCAACCCCACCTTTGTCGCGCTGGTGGGTGGGCTGTTTCGCTGAGGGGAGCAGCCGGTGTGACAGCGAATGGCAGGAGGCTGCGAAAATCATTACGATGGCCGCAGTGCGGGTAATTGACAACGAGGACAACACCTGCCAGGTTTCTGAAACCTGGCAGGTGTTTTTTGTGAGCGATACTGGCTACTGCCCGCTGCTCACAGGAACTGGTTCACCGGCAACCGCTGCGGGCTGCAAATGCCAGCCGAGGACGGGCGGCGACGCCAGGCCGCGTGCGGCGGTGGTCGGTGCGGCGGCAATGCGGCGGAAGCGCACACCGTAGGTGCGCATGATCTGCTGTTGGGCCGTGGCGGAACGGTCGCGCAGGGCATAGCGCAGGTCGCCGTTCAGGTGGCGAATGGCACCATCGCTGCGGCGGCGCAGGCTGATCAGATCTTGTTGGGTCGTGTGCAGCGTGAGTTTGGCCGCGTTGAGCGCATCCAGGGCCGAGGCGAGGGCATCGCGGGCTTCTGTGAGGGCAGGGGTGTCGGCGGCGCTGGGGTAGCCAGCCTGGATGGCGGCCGCATCCCCTTGCAGCAGCCGCTCGGCCAGTTCCAACCAGCCGTCGCGACGCTTGGGATAGGGTGTGCGGTGGGTGGGCAGATGGTAGTAGGCCAACACAGCAGGGTGAGTCCCCTGCCAGCGCACCCGCCAACGCATGGTGCTCCAGACCTGGCGCACCTGGGCTTGCAGGGCTGTGATGGCCTCTGTGCTGGCCGCCAGAGCCGCCCTGTGCGTGGCTGTGGACTGGGCCATGTTGTGGACAGCCGCACCCAACTGTGCGCTGATGGCTTCCAGTTCAGCCACGGTTGTGGCAGCCAGATAGGGGTGGCCGGCGCTCTGGTCGCGCAGGTTGCTCTCCAGGGCTGTGCGCAGATTGACGAGCCGTTCGCTGTCGGTGGTCGGTGTTGTTGTTGCCATTGGATAGTCTCCTTTTTTTGAACGATAGGTAATTGTCCAGTAAAGCGCGCTTGCTGCTACAATAATACGCCTATTCCTGGTTGGCAATAGGCCATTGGTCATGGTGCAAAGACAAGCACAGCGATAGCCAAAGAGGGGCGTGGGGCGTGGGGAGGTCTACAAGGCGGGCGGTGCAGGTGCTGACAAAAGTGAAAAAGGGGAAATTCTCCCGCAGAGGCGCAGAGACACAGAGACGCAGAGGCGCGGAGAAACGCAGGAGAGAAATCCGTTTTTATCCGTGTCCATCAGCGTTCATCCGTGGCTGGCTGGGCTTCTTGCAGTAGGCTCATGGAGGCCCATAGAATTTTTTTGCGCAGGGGATCGATCAGGTGCTGGATGCCTGTAGAATTTTTGCGCAGGGGGTCGAGCAGGTGCTGGATGCCCGCAGAATTTTTGCGCAGGGGATCGATCAGGTGCTGGATGCCCGTAGAATTTTTGCGCAGGGGGTCGATCAGGTGCGGGATGCCTGTAGAATTTTTGCACAGGGGATCGATCAGGTGCTGGATGCCTGTAGAATTTTTGCGAGAGGCTGCGCAGACGTACAGATGGCTTGGGTAGACAGATTTGTTTCTTTCTCTCGATCAGACTATACTGGCGGTAAGGATACGCACTGCGCGCCAGATGCTTACACATGGCGAACCGCTCGACAAGATCAAGTTGTACATCGCCAAGATTGAGGACGTGGGCGTACTCAAAGTCGTGCATGAGGGGATGCGCCGGGCCGAGACAGCAGAAGCGTTGCGTCAACTCTAGCAGGCGCTGGTCTAAGCAAACTATCCATACAAATCGAATCTGTGACCATCGGACAGGGGGGAGAGATGGCTGTCTATTCATTGCCTCGGGATGCCTACGAGTTGTTGGTGGAAGCTCTGGGCGAAAGGGAGAAAGCCGAAGCCTTTGCCCAGGCGCTGGAGCGGTCGATCCAGGCCATTGACGCGCGGGCCGACGCCGCCATCGTCGAGAAGAAGGGGCAGATCAAAAGCGAGTTACGAGATGATCTGCGCCAGGAACTGGTGACACGCGAGTTGTTTGAGGAGCGCATGAAGGTCATCGCCGAGCGATTTAACCTGGTCGATGAGAAGTTCACGAGTCTGAACTACAAACTCAACATCTTTATCGCCATTGCCCTCCTGGCCCTGACCCTGGCCAACCCCACCTTTGCCGCGCTGGTGAGTGGGCTCTTCCGCTAACGCTGAAAATTGCTTTTCTCTGCGCCTTTGCGTCTCTGCGGGAGCTATTTTCAGGGCAGGCGACACGACCGGTTGACACCGCTAACGATGAAAATTGCTTTTCTCTGCGCCTTTGCGTCTTTGCGGGAGCTATTTTCAGAACAGGCGACACGACCGGCTGACACCGATAACGATGAAAATAGGAACGCAGATTTCGCAGAGGACGCAGATTGAATCCGTGTTCCCTTTTATCCGTGTATACAATCTGTCTATTTTCAGAACAGAGGACGCAGATTTCGCAAATTGAATCCGTGTTCCTTTTCATCCGTGTATACAATCTGTCTATTTTCAGAACAGTGAGCACCTACACCCCAGGATTTGCGCAAAACCACCCAATCAGCGATAATCAGACTGATAACCAACCAACCAACCTGAGCGGCGGGTAGGTCGGACTGGTAGTCTGACCGGCTTTTTCAACGCTGGGTGTGATCCCAGTCGTGAAGTTGTTCTTGTTTGTTGGGTTCCATCGAGCAAGGGGGAGAGATGGCTGTCTATTCATTGCCTCGGGACGCCTACGAGTTGCTGGTGGAGGCTTTGGGCGAAAAGCAGAAAGCCGAAACCTTTGCCCGGGCCCTGGAGCGTTCGATCCAGGCCATTGACGAGCGGGCCGACGCCGCCATCGTCGAAAAGAAGGGGCAGATCAAGGTCGAACTGAGGGAGGAGCTGCGCCAGGAATTGGTCACGCGGGAGTTGTTCGAGGGGCGGATGAACGTCATTGAAGAAAGGTTTAACCGGGTTGACGAACGGTTCAACATGGTGGACGAGAAGTTCAAGAGTCTAGAAAAAGAGATGAATGAACGGTTCACGAGTCTGAACTACAAACTCAACATCTTTGTCGCCATTGCCCTCCTGGCCCTGACCCTGGCCAACCCCACCTTTGCCGCGCTGGTGAGTGGGCTGTTCCGCTGAGGGGAGCAGTGGGTGTGACAGCGCATAGCAGGAGGCTGCGCATGGCGGATCAGTGACGAGCGATTTTGCCGGTCATCGTCATTTATGTAGCGGGACATATTGAGCGACATCGGTAAGCGCCCAGGTTGCGGATGCTGGGCGAGGAGGAAAAGATGTCAAAAATCAGGATGTTTTCGATCTCGCACTATGCGCAAGCGGCCCTGAAGCATGCACGCTATGAGGTTGATGAAAATGATGTGATCGTTGCCTATGTACCTGGTGCCAGCGGTTTCTTTTCCCAGGGGGAGAGCTTTGAGGAGGCGCGTGAAAACCTGCGCGATGCCATTGAGGGGAATGTCGTCTTGGCCTTGCAACTCGGGCTTCCCGTTCCGCCCATGGACGATGTTGTGATCGAGGTACATGATGCCCCGGCTTACGCCGCTTAAGTCTGCGGATGTTTTTCGCAAGCTGCGCCAATTGGGATATGTCGGCCCGATCCCAGGCGGATGATTCATCCACAAACTGGGAAAATTATCCCAGTTCCTGCGCATGGAAGCAGAGATGTGAGTGTGGGCTTGATCCGGGCAATCATCTTGGACAATTTGCGCCTGCTGCCTGAACTCGTCAAGATCGAGAATGTCGGTGTATTCAAGACTGTACACGAAGGCCTGCGTTAGGTAGAGACACCGGAAGCATTGCGCCGTCTTTATCCGCCAGTGGCGTAGACAAAGGCTGAAACAGGCGTCAGGCATCTGGTCTTCCGATAATGAAGGATAAGGAGGAAGCAACAATGGAAAAAACGGCCATGTTTGTGGAGATGTCGGATTTGAGCGCGCTCTCGGCGGAAGAGTTGACCTCCATTGTGAAGCAGGGGGCGGTATTGCGCTTGCCCTATCTGGAAGGCCGCGTGCTTCAGGCGCAAGAGCAGGTCGGGCACTTTGAAAAGAAGTACGCGACGACGTTAGATTCTCTTACTTTCCAGGGCCTGCCCGAAAATGCGAACTACGAGATGCATGAGGATTTTATTGAGTGGGAGTACTGGAACGATCTCTTGCATAAGACCGGTTCGACAATTAGGAGAGTAAAATCGCTCTTAGGGAAGATGGAGGTTGTTGTTGGCGTTCGTTGAAGAGCGAGTCCGTCAGATTGAGCGAGCTTACGCGTATCTCCTACAAGATGTGCTTGTTCTACGCTTGACCGAGGAGACACTCAAATTAGTTCTTGTACTCAATGATGGCATGACGTTGCGCGTGGTGGAAAGATGGCAAGCGCGCAAGCTAGTGCGTTATAGCTATTACTGGCTTGATGCCGCAGGCAATCTGAAAATTGGGTGGGACAATTATCCCCATCACAAGCATGTGGGTGGGCAGGAGATCAGACTACCTTCCGATGAAACATGTCTTGAGGATGTAATGGCTATTTTGGAGAAAGAAAAGTCAGATTGAATCCAAAGAGCGCATTGACCGCTTTCAGCGTTGGTTAGCAGACATCCGGCGGACAGCACGTGCTGAGGAATTTGAGGCGATCACCGGCGGGTATCGGCTAGAGATCGAACGGATGCACGCAGAAGTTTTGGAGTATTTGCTCTGTCCGCTTCCTGTTGACTACGAGCCACAACTTGCTTGAGATCGTCAGACGATGAACCACAACGCCCGTTTCATCCAATTGGCCGAGGAGATCAACAGCGACATGCCCCGCTACTGGGTGGAGAAGGCCCTTCGACGTTGCTCAGGATACATGCAGGCGATGTCCTGAGCTTGCCGCTTGCACTGAGCCTGTCGAAGTGAAGGGACGCCCTGAACGAGGCGGGCAAGTCGGTCAAGGTCAGCCGGGTGCTGGTGCTGGACGTGGCCTACAAGAAAGACATTGACGATTCCCCACCTTGCGATGGCGTGGTGCCGGATGAACTCTTGGATCGTTTTTTTGTAGTTGACATGGCACGTGACATATCGGTTTGGCTTGCTGCAATGTACTCTTGTGAATCCTCACTATGCAATCCACTGATTTACCTCCCCACTTACTTCGCGATTTGATCACCCAGTTGCCGATTCGTGGACACGAGCTATTGCATGCAATCCATGATCCAGAGGAAAAGGCTGCTTCACTGTTAATTACGGGTGCCCGTGGGTTGGAGTTGGCTACTGAATCGCATCTGGTTTTTTGCAGGAATGGTGATGAATCACTGGTCCGGTTGCTTTTGCAGTGCCGCTCGTTCGCAATCGTGACAGCACAGGAGGTTTTTGCTCGGTTGCCGAATGAGTTTGTGCGCAGGCGTGTCTTCTTGCTTACTTCGCAACCGCGCTTGCTTCTGGCGCTGCTCCTGGCACCCTTCGATCGTCCATCTTCTTTTGCGGGGCAATGTGACGCGGTTCACCCGGCCGCTCAGATTGCAGACGGTGTTACGATTGCCAGGGGTGTTATGATTGGCCCTCATGTTACAATCGAGGCAGGTTGTGCCATCGGTCCAAACACGGTGGTCGATCATGCAAAAATCGGAGCAGGGACGCGGATTGGGCCAAACTGTACCATCGGTGGGGATGGCTTTGGATTCGAGATGGATGAACAGACTGGTGTAGTCGTCCGCTTCCCTCATTTTGGCTCGGTGCAAATCGGTGAGCGTGTCGAGATTGCTGCCAATGTGACAGTGGATCGGGGTTCTCTCCGGGATACCGTGATCGAGGATGAAGTCAAAATAGACAATCTGGCCTACATCGCTCATAATTGTCATATCAAGCATGGGGCGTTGATTATGGCGAATGCAACATTGCTTGGCAGTGTCGTAGTTGGGCCATTTGGATGGATTGCACCATCCACCACGATTCTGAATCGGCTTACTGTTGGGCGTTGCGGGATGACTGGGGCAGGTTCGGTGGTCATAGACCCCGTTGCGTCCAATGAAGTTGTTGTGGGGGTTCCAGCGCGCAGACTGCGTAGCCGCTTCTCTGTGGACTCGCCGTTGCTCAAAGATGATGTAACCGTAGATAGATCGAACAGCAAATAGCGAAGGAAATTGAAGATGGGTGTTGCTGTTGTCGGCTGTGGATATTGGGGGAAAAATCTGGTTCGCAATTTTCATGCCCTGGGTGCGCTGCAAATTGTGTGTGACGCCACAGAGGCGGGGCGACAAACAGCTTTGTCACTTGCCCCTACCGCGCAGATTGTGGCAGACCCTGGGGATGTGCTTGTATCCGATGTGTCCGGTGTGGTGATTGCCACACCGGCCGAGACCCACTATCCATTGGTTAAGGCGGCGTTGTTGGCGGGAAAAGATGTTTTTGTTGAAAAACCGCTGGCTCTGACCTATGAGCAGGGCGCTGAGCTGGTGCGCAGCGCCGCACAGCACAACCGGATCTTGATGGTTGGGCATGTCCTCGAATACCACCCGGCGATTCAGAAGATCCAGCGGCTTATCCAGGCGGGAGAGTTAGGCAAAGTTCTCTATATCTATTCCAATCGGCTCAGCCTGGGCAAAATCCGCCGCGAAGAGAACATTCTGTGGAGTTTTGCCCCGCACGATGTGGCGGTGATTCTACGCATCGTCGGCAGTCTGCCCTTCGAGGTTGTGGCCTGCGGGGGCAATTATGTGCAACCGAACATCGCCGACGTCACGGTGACCAATTTGCTCTTTGACAACGGTGTGCGCGCCCACATCCATGTTTCGTGGCTGCACCCATTCAAAGAACAACGGCTGGTGGTGATCGGCTCACAAAAGATGGCCAGTTTTGATGACGTTTCAAAAGAGCTGGTCGTCTATGATCAACGGGTGGAGTGGCAGGAAGGGCAGCCGATTCCCATCAAGGGCGAGGGCAGCGCGATTGCCTTCAGCGGTGAGGAGCCTCTGCGTATCGAATGCCGGGCCTTCCTGGATGCTATGGAAAGTCGCATCCCCCCGTTGACCGATGGGCAGAGCGGTCTACGTGTCCTACGCGTGCTGCAAGCGGCCCAGCGTTCTCTGGTTACAAACGGTAGCCCTGTCAGTTTACCCATCGACACGTTTGATGTTGAGAGCGCTCTATCACCGGCTATGTCTGTATGGGGGCGTCATGGCTGATCACTATTTCGTTCACCCCAGTTCTTATGTGGATCAACCCTGTCTCATCGGCGCGGGCAGCAAAATTTGGCACTTTTGCCATGTGATGGCGCATGCCCAACTTGGCGAACGTTGCATTCTGGGGCAGAATGTTCTGGTTGCCAGCCATGTGCGTATCGGCAACAATGTCAAAATCCAAAACAATGTTGCCGTCTACACAGGCGTCGAGTTGGAAGATGATGTCTTCTGTGGCCCTTCCTGTGTCTTCACGAATGTGATCAACCCGCGTTCGCAGATTGTGCGGCGGGATCAATACCAACGAACCCTGGTGCGTCGGGGCGCGACGATTGGGGCCAACGCCACTATCGTTTGCGGAGCGACGATTGGGCGCTATGCCTTCATTGGTGCCGGCGCGGTGGTGCGCGGGGATGTGCCCGACTATGCCCTGATGCTGGGCGTGCCTGCGGTACAGAAGGGCTGGATGAGTCGGCACGGTCATCGCTTGTCCGATCCCAATGCCGATGGTATTATGACGTGTTCGGAGAGCGGATGGCGCTATCGAGAAGTTGAACCCGCTGTGCTGCGTTGCTTGGACTGGCCAGAGGATCAGCCGTTGCCAGCTATAGCTTGAGGATGTGGTGAGATGAGTGAGCAGCTTCTGGATGACATGCAGCGACTAACCCCTTCTCAAGGTGTGTTGCTCCACTGTCTCGTCGATCTGGGTTACCTGACACGAACTCAGATGGATGAACTAATCAACCGGTTGGTGCGTGATCGTTTGGCGAAGGCGGAGGATTATCTAGCCTTTGCGCAACAACTGAATGCACATTCGCTGTTGCACCAGCCCCATATTGTCTCGCGTAGCTATTACGCCATGTATCACGCGGCACGCGCTGTGGTGCTACATTTCCGTCGGGCTGATCTGGACGATCACGATCGTCTGCCGGCGATTCTAGGACAGGTCATTGGCCCGGAGTATGGAGAAATGCTTGGTCGTTGGCGCAAAGCGCGTAACCAGGCAGATTATTCACCTTACAAGGCAATAGATCTGGCGCAACAGGCAGTGGAGGTGTTGGATGATACAAGCGCACTGCTGGCAGCATGCTATGTTTTTCTGCAAGGTCGAGGAGTGAAGCGATGAGGCTGCAAGAATTAGTAGTTCCCTATATCGTGCAAGAAGTGGATTATCAATCGCTTCAGCAATTCATCGAACAAGTATTCGTGGAACAGTACGGACCGGCCACGATTCTTGACGTGCGTGTTGCTCATTTCAACCCAGATGTGATCGATGCCACTGTGCTGGTCAAAACCCGACAACCGGCGATGGACACCACGGCACTGCAACTCAGTGACACATTTCGCCGGGAAGGACTACGAGTTGGCATTTACGTGGCGCAGTCATCAAAGAAGGCATCAAACGATCAATGACAAAAGAAGCAGTCAACGCGACAGTTCCGGTTCCCCTGCTAGACCTCAAAGCCCAATACGTCCCTCTGCGCGATGAGATCCACGCAGCCATGGATCGGGTTATCGAATCCCAGCACTTTATCCTGGGGCCAGAGGTGGAGGCGCTGGAGCGCGAGGTGGCAGCCTATTCCCAATGCCGTTACGGTATCGGCGTATCTTCGGGCACGGATGCGCTGCTGGTGGCCTTGATGGCTATTGACTTGCAGCCCGGCGATGAGGTGATCACCACCCCGTATACGTTTTTCGCCACCGCTGGCTGCGTTGCCCGCTTGGGTGGGCGGTCGGTCTTTGTGGATATCGACCCGTTGACCTACAACATTGATCCCGCAAGCATCGAGGCTGCGATTACGCCGCGCACGAAGGCCATCCTGCCTGTCTATCTCTATGGGCAGATGGCGGACATGGATCCCATTATGGAGATTGCCCGGCGTCACAACCTGATCGTCATCGAGGACGCGGCGCAGGCCATCGGAGCCGAGTACAAGGGGCAGCGGGCTGGCTCTATCGGTCAACTGGGCTGTCTCAGCTTCTTCCCCTCCAAGAACCTGGGCGGCTTTGGTGATGGCGGTATGGTAGTAACCAACGACCCGGCGCTGGCCGACAAGGTGAAACTGTTGCGCGGGCACGGGGCACGGCCCAAGTATCATCACAAGCTGGTGGGCGGCAATTTCCGGCTGGACGCGTTGCAGGCGGCTGTGCTGCGCGTGAAGCTGAAATACCTGGACGGCTGGACAGCGGCCCGCCAGCGCAACGCTGCCTGCTATCGCCAGTTGTTCGCCGAGGCAGGGGTAGAGGTGGGGTTGCCCCACGATGCGGGGTATGGTCGGCACATCTACAACCAATTTGTGATCCGCAGTGAGCGCCGGGATGCGTTGATGGTGTATCTGAAAGACCACCAGATCGGCACGGAGGTGTACTATCCTGTGCCCATGCATATGCAAGAGTGTTTTGCGAATTTGAATCACGACGTGGGAGACTTCCCGGCCAGCGAGTTCGCGGCTTTTGAGACACTAGCTATTCCAATTTATCCTGAATTGACAACTGATATGTTGAAGATAGTTGTGGACGTAATTGCCGGATTCTATCGATAGCCGATGATCCTCTCTGTCTGATTCGACCGGCTTGAAACCAATTCATAGGACTCGCTGTTAAATAACTTGTGGATCTTATCTAATTCTTGAGGCAGGAAATCACCTGAAGATCATCAAGTTATTTAATCGCTATTCCATAATCATAATCTTTACACTTGACCGCACGCAGATTTACATTGACTGCGATAGGTGGTTGAGTACATGAGGATGAAATATCTGTGAAAATCGTTACAATCGTAGGGGCACGACCTCAATTCATAAAAGCTTCGCCCGTCAGCCGGCTTCTGCGAATTCAACATCACGAAGTATTGGTTCATACTGGCCAGCACTACGACGAAAATATGTCGGCCATTTTCTTCGAAGAGTTAGATATCCCTGCACCTGATTATCATTTAGGGGTAGGATCGGGTAGTCATGGCAAACAGACAGGGGCAATGCTTGTCGGGATTGAGGAGATACTGCAGATAGAGCAACCAGACTGGGTACTCATATATGGTGACACGAATTCAACATTGGCTGGAGCATTGGCTGCGGCAAAGTTGCATATCAAAATAGCACATGTGGAGGCTGGCCTGCGCAGCTATAACCGGAGAATGCCTGAAGAGATCAACCGCATTTTGTCTGATCATATTTCGCATCTGCTACTCTGTCCATCACAAGTAGCTGTGGATAATCTCAGTGTCGAAGGAATAAAGAAAGGCGTGGCGCTGGTGGGTGATGTGATGGCCGACGCATTGGCGTATGCAGTTGAACATGCTGGCGATCGTTCACGCATCTTGGAACGTCTTGATCTAACAGACAAACAATTCCTGCTGGCGACTGTTCATCGTGCCGAAAACACCGAAAATCTGTCTAACTTGCAAGCAATCTGGGATGCTTTCACCGCCATTGACGAACCAATAGTCTTCGTTGTGCATCCGCGTACGCGAAAATGTATTGAAAAACTAGGTCTTACTGGTGCAAGTAAGACACAGAATAACCGCATATTTCAGAATCCTATACTTATTGAACCGCTTGGATATCTGGATACGGTGCAATTGATGAAATCGGCGCGGTTGGTTTTGACGGATTCCGGAGGGATGCAAAAAGAAGCATATTGGCTTGGCATACCCTGCCTTACGATGCGTGATGAGACCGAATGGATCGAGACTGTGCAGTCTGGCTGGAACACATTAGTTGGTGCCGACAAGAATCGTATTATGTCTGGCGTTCGTAGAGTTACTCTGCCTGCTACCCGGTCACCCCTGTACGGCGATGGAAATGCAGCATCTTGCGTCATCCGCTTGCTGGAGTCATACGCATGAACCTGTCGCAGCACTGCTTTCACAAAACAAGAACAAACACCATCATGGTTAGCCTGTTAATTGCTCCTATCATGCTTGTCATCAACCTGCTCCCCTTCTCGACTCAGTTCATTGACCAACATATTCAGAACACTCAGGCGGAGGGGCCAGAACAGGACTACTGGTTAGGTGAGTTCACGCGCCTTGAAGCAATGTATCGAATGACTTGGTACAACAATTTCGTTAGATTTGAGGAAACTTCATTACCCCAAGGTGATGGTGCATTGATAGGCTGGATCGATGGTAGTTATGCACTTCCGGCTTATCTTGACATGTATGAATGGAATGGTGACAAAACATACCTGGAGCGATTTATCGAAAGATCAAGACAACTACTTACCTATCAATGGGATGCAAACGGTGATGGTCTTGTGGGTTGGCCAACTAGCCGATACTCCACCAACTATGTCGCAAACAGCCGTTTTGAAGAGAGTGGTCTGAACTGGATAGGAATTGACGCCGACATAAACCTGATCAAGAACGCGGATGGAGATCCAGTACACCTATTCAGGGTATGGGGACCCGGTTGTTCTATGGTGATTCCGGGGGTCAATAATGGTGCATATCATCTCCAATTACGCTCAGAAGAGAGCGTGTCTCAGGTGCTATCTGCCTTGCCCATCCGTGCCAAGTTTAACCTGCGCATGAATGCTAAAATTCCACCCGATATGCACCTAAACATTCGCCTAAAACAGGCACATGACGGATATGAAGATAGGGTGTTGGATCGTAACGCGACGAGGGATGAATTGCGTGGGCCGCAAGATTGGCAGCTCTTTTCTTCAGTTGTGGAGATTATACCTGGTTCTATTGTCACCCTCACTTTGGGTGCGTATAGCGATTCTTCCATAAGTACTGCAATTCTTATTGACAATGTTGTACTTTCACCATTCGAAGAATACTTGGCCGAAGAATTTGCTCTAGCTGGCAACCTAGCCAGATTTGCGGTAATAGTTGAGAAGAACCCCAACCTAACCCAATATTCAAGCATAGCAGAGCAGTTTGCGACCCAAGCTGCCGACATTGCGGAAAAATGGCAGCCATATTGGCGCTGGATAGATCAGACCCAAGGTGTATATGTCGCGCCGTACGATGATAGCCTTCCTGCTTTTCGCGGACGAACCCTACCCTACAACATGATGTCATTGGCTGGCAGCGCGCAGGCATGGCTTGGTCAATTGCCCTACATGAATGATGCACCCAAATATCAATCCCAGGCTAAGGCATTGGCTAATACGCTGCATAGCGCGTTACGCCCAAATCCTGATCGGCCTGATGCGCTGCTCTGGAATTACAACGATTCATTGTTACCTACCGATCCTGCGCCAAACGATCCCCCATCGCCAAATGTGGAGGACATTAGTCATGCTGGTCCTAGTGCGAGCTTCATGGGGCAAATGCGCAGATTAGGAGAGGTATTTACGGACGAAGACATTGCTGGAGTAGCCGAAACATTGGCACATGTGGTTTGGAATCAGAGCGAGACTATGCCTGTTTTTTTACGTCATCTCGATGGTCGAGACGGACCAATCTCCCCCCGCTTGGGAATGCCCTACTACAGACATCTGGACTTGGTGGGAAGTCCTGACTTGCAGCAAGCGGTCACTTTTGCATGGCAAAACGCACAGACTTACCTGGCTTGCCATGTTCAAGAGCGTACTTCATTGACTGGACGGAATTTATCCGTGCCAGCCCTCATGTTGTTGCGAACTGAATCCGATCACTGGACATTCTTTCTGCCTTTGGTTGAACAATGATTCGAATAAGATGGCCTTTCATTCATAACTACAGGAGATATCCTGTAGTACTTGTTGGCAGTATTGTTTGTCTATTGTTCATATTAACCGCCACTACCACCATTCCGGTACAGCAGAGTTTAGCCAATCTCAAACTGATCGCCATATTAGGATTGCCGGAAGAAACAGGCGCTGCTGCCTTGCTAGCACCATGCGATGAGGCGGTTATTGATGCTAGAGTAATAGACTATCTTCGTCGTCATGCGTCCAATTACGCAATTGCCGCTGCACTACGCCTTGACTGTGCAGCGGTGGACATTGATTTTCTCACACCTGCTCGACCGATCGATATATTCTGGAACGGTGTTCTGCTGTATCGTCACAATCAGGCGGAGGCTGCGGTTGACATCTGGCGACAATCAAACATAGCCGCATATTTCATGTCTGCCGCGCTGGCGGACAGAAAGGTTTATTCATTACAAGAACGTTGGGTAGATATGGCGCTGAAGATTGAGCCAGAGAACTGGAAATTTCACTATATGCACGGTATCCTGCTTCTTTCACATGATGTACAGCTTGCAGAGAATCCATTTCTGCACAGCATAGAATTGAACCCAGATCAGATTGAGGCTCCACTTGAGTTAGGTCTGCTCAAGTATCGTAGTCAAGAATATGCAGAGGCAATTCGCTGGTGCAAGCAGGTGACAATTGCAGATGAAACCAATATACATGCCTGGAACTGTCTCGCTTATGCTGCCTTTTTCAACCATAATTGGGAGGTTGCTGAGCCTGCACTGCGTATTAGCATAAAGTTACAGTCTGATCTTACGCATAATTATGTGATGCTAGGGCAAATCTTACGTAGTTGGGGCCGCAGTGCCGAGGCAGAACCCCTACTCCAGATAGCCACCACCATTGCTCAACCGCGCGAATGGAGTCAAGAAGCGCAGGCATGGTTTGAACTTGGCATGATTTATGCTGATACAGATCGGGTAGATGCCGCAATCGAAGCCTTAAACCGGTCACTAGAGCTAGACCCGAATTCTAAATATGCCGCTGAAGCCAGAACCAGCCTTTTTGCATTGCAAAACCCATAACATAGACTTCACCAGAAAGCATACAACGACATGTGCTGCCCTCCTGTTGTGTAGCGTCATGCAGATTGTCGAGGAGCAGTAATGTCGACTTTTCTTAGGCAATATGCCGCTTATGGACTTGGCGTTGCGCTGACACGGCTGGCAGCGCTTTTGCTACTGCCGCTCTATACCCGATATCTATCCCCCTCTGATTATGGTGCGCTGGACACATTGATGACGTTGACCACCCTATTGTCGCCGATTTTTCTGCTGGGGGGAGGCGATATGGGCGTTCAAATCCTCTTCTTCAAATTGGAAGAAAAGCAACAACGGGATGATCTGGTGATTTCAGCTATCCTATCTATCGCTGGCTTCGCCGGTATCTGCGCTGTGGTTGGTGCTCTTGCTGCACCATATCTGGTCAATTTCCTCTTTAAGTCGGAAGAGTACGTGCCGGCACTGCGCTTCCTGCTTGCCGATCTATGGCTGATCACTCTGTTAAAGCTATTCCTCGATAACATCCGACTGCACCAACAGCCACTGCTATACAACGCCATGACGCTGAGCCAGATATTTATAGTTACAACAGCGAACATTCTTTTTGTCGTAATCTGGGGACAGGGTGTCAGTGGCTATGTCACGGGTTTGTTGGTGGGAGACTTGATCATCACTGTGATAGCAGGCACACTTGTCCTATCCCGCCACAGGTGCAGGCCCACATTCAGCGCGGTTCCTGCACTGGTACGTATCGGTATTCCGTTGTTGCCCGTGAGTGGGGCCTACTGGGTAATCAATCTTTCAAATCGATTCTTCCTGACCCAATTCACAACACTTGCCGAAATCGGACTATACGGGATCGCCAATCGATTGGCGACCGGGTTTAGTATCTTTTCGGTTGCCATTCAGCTCGGCTGGCGGCCCTATGCGCTGAGCATTCAGACCAAAGCATCGGCGCGTTCGCTTTATTCCTCAATCCTGTTATACTATTGGGCTTGTGTGGGTGGTCTTGGCCTGTTGATGTGTTCGGTCACGCCCTGGTTATTGCCTGTTATCACAACCAAGAATTTTGCCGGTGCGGCGGCTTATGTCGTGCCGTTGACTCTAGCGCAAGTCATGTACGGCGCTTATTTTATATTTTCTACTGGTATTGAGATTCGTCAGAAGACTTATCACTTGACCTGGATTGTGCTGTTGGCGGCAGCCTTGAGTTTCATAGGCAATTCACTTTTTATTCCGTACTGGGGTGCGCTGGCAGCGGCGGCCGTGCTTGCATTTGCCTATACCTTTGCATCTCTTTTGGTTGGATTGGTCGGCCAACGCGTCTATCCGTTGCCCAATGACAACCGACGTCTGTTCTTGGTAATCGCGTGGTTGTTGGTTTCCTATGCGAGCATGACGAGTCTGCTGCAAGGCACGCTTTCGACAACCAATCGTAATGTCATTATAGTGCTCATAATATCAATGTCCATTCTTGCGCTGATCATGCGGTCTGAGGTCGCATTGACTGCCCGAGTTGTCCGAGGCTATCTCTCCAGAATTGCAGTGGTCAGACATGTCGATATCTGAAAGACTTCCTTCCCAAAATGCATTGCTATAATTTTACAGATAAAGAATTTTCACGGTCTTTTCTCTGGTGGTTCGCATAATTCCCCAGAGAGGGCTGGAAAATGATTATCTGTAAAGGTATAGCTAAGTCAAACGATAATGAACACAGTAATGCCAAACATCAACCTCCATATCTATCACTCGTCTATTACCCACGAAAGTCGTATGCTAAAAGAAACGCAAACTGTAGCCGAGGCAGGATTTGCGGACCAGGTGGTGCTGATTGGACGCTGGCGGGAAGGGTTGCTGGAAAGTGAACATATCGACGCCAAACGCCAGATATGGCGGGTACGTATGCGCATCGGTGCTAATTCGAGTAGTAGATTGGTCAAAGTGATCCGTTATGTGGAATGGTTCGCCAGGATATTCTGGCGTTATCGAAAATGCCGGGTGACGGTCGTCAACTGCCACTCGGTCATGGAGTTGCCGATTGCTCCACTTTTCAAGCTGCTGCGTGGATCAAAGATCATTTACGACACCCATGAACTGGAAACAGAGACAACGGGTCTAACCGGACATTTGCAGAAAGCACTCAGGCTCATTGAAAGAAGTCTCATTCCCTTTGCCAGTGCAATCATTACAGTTAATGGCTCGATTGCAGCATGGTACAAAGATACCTATAATCTGGATCAGGTATTTATTGTGCGCAATATCCCCATACAACCAAAGCATCTGCCCAAATCCAACGTACTGAAAGACAAACTGGGGTTGACGACAGAGCAGATGTTGTTCATCTATCAAGGTGCGCTTGAGGAGGGACGTGGAATATATCTATTGTTGAATGTTTTCCAGCGCCTCCCACCCGACAAACATATCGTCTTTATGGGGATGGGAACGCTTATTGATGCCGTCAAAGCCTGCGCACAACGTTTTCCCAATATTCATTTCATCCCTGCCGTGCCCCCCGCACAACTCCTGGAGTATACATGTAGTGCAGATGTCGGTCTCAGCATCATCGAAAATATCAGTTTGAGCTACTATCTCTCGCTGCCTAACAAGGTCTTCGAATACCTGCTGGCCGGCTTACCGATCATCGTCAGCGATTTTCCTGAAATGGCGTATGTAATCCAGAAAAGTCAAGCTGGCTGGGCTGTCCCAGTCGATCGTGATCGATTATATGCGCTAATCAGTCAGATCACCTGGGAAGATATTCAGGTCGCCCAGCGCCATGCCTCTGAATATCGACTAACAATCGGCTGGCATGAAGAAGCGAAAATCCTCCGCAGCGTCTATCAGCATCTTGCGCTGAGTGACAGCAATTGCTGAGAAGCACAGCCGATTAGGATGGTAAGATGGCCCAACACACGACGTTGCTGACGCCTATCAGGGTACTCCCCGAATCAGATCTGCGGGGCATGAGCGGCTTTCGCATTACGCTCATTCTCTTCATGGTGCTGTCGGTTGCATTTTTGTTATTTTGCTTTCTACTACAATTGCTGCCGCTTTCGAGATGGATCATGGATTGGAGTTTTGGAGCATCAATTGCTGCATTGACAGCAACCGGGACACTGGCGATCATGGCAGGTTGGCCACACCTCTTTGATATTCGCACATTTAGACTCCCAGGCATACTGGTAGTCGGTTATCTGGGCATGATCGTTTTGCCTATGCCCTGGGTGTATGCCGATTTTCCGAATCTCGCCAGAAACAATTATGTGATTGTCATCACTCTGACACTCATTTGCACATTATTAGGGATTTTGGCAGGCAACATGATTTTTTATCTTCCTGCCCATCGTATTCGTCAATGGATGGCAGCGCCTGCTTTCCATATCCCATCATTAGGTATCCTGGTTTTTAGTCTGCTGGTTTTTTGCCTGCTTCTGCTAACTATCTACATTCTAAAGATCGGAACTCTGCCCGTGATCAGTGCGATCATGGGCGGCAGTTCAAAATTCGAATTGGCGCAGGCTCGGGAAGACGCGTTTAAGCTGCTTGACAAATCGCTACGCACGCCGATAAGCTACCTGCGCACTATGCTATTCCCATTTGCCACACTAATGTCGCTGGTTCTGGCCATACAAACCCGACGCCCTATATGGCGCGCCTTGTTTGTAGTGTCGTTGCTGGGTAATTTGATCCTTGCTGGCGCAACGCTTGAGAAATCCCCCGTCATGGCTCTGGTTATCATGATCTTTGCTACCTGGCTGATCACGGGCGGATGGACAGTATCGCCGCGGGTGGCGATTGTTATCGCCGTAATGGGACTTGCATTTCCAATCTTCGTGGTATCTGCTAATTATGGATTCAGCGTTGATGCCCAACGGCTTTCTCAGCTACTGTTCAGGCGTATATTCTATGCACCCACCGAGGTGATCCTTGCCTATGTTGATTATTTCTCGGGAACTGCTGGTTTTCTCTGGGGACGAACCCTGCCCTATATCAGTAAGCTGCTGCCAGGTGGCCCTGTGTGGATCGAGAACATCATCGGTCTGCGCTATTTTTACACTGGTATCGACAGCATCAACGCCAATGGCGGGTATCCAGCCTATTTATGGGCGGATTTTGGCTGGTTTGGCGTGATTGTTGGGGGTTTTGTTGTTGGCCTTATTCTACAGAGCATCCAGGTGCTTGTTATGCGTGTGCCTAAATCAGCTCCAACAATTGCATTGCAATCACTCCTCATTTGGCGGACATTTATGCTCACTTCAGCTTCGTTTGGCGGTTGGCTTGATTGGGCAATTTGGGAAACAGCCTTCGCGTTCGTCTTATGGACACTGGGAAATATACGTCTGCGCAGCGCCAGGGCCTCAAGCGAAATCAGGGGCGCTCCACTTCTGGTATTGCACAAACTTGATCAATAATTAGATGTGAATGTTCCAGGACATTTTAAACTGAGTATACGTATTGTAAACTGCAGTCCTTCCGATGAAAAGTTGTTCGGCATCGATATTTGTACCTGGACTGAGGAGGGTGCTAATGCTGGTTATAGTTGATTATGGTATGGGGAACCTCGGTTCAATTGTCAATATGTTGAAGAGAGTTGGCATTGCTGCGATTCTTTCTTCAGATACAGATGTAATTGCACAGGCAGAAAAGTTAATCCTGCCCGGTGTCGGAGCATTTGATAATGGCATGAGAAACTTGAATCACATGGGGCTTGTTGATGTTCTCAATCAACAAGTTCTAGAGTGCAAGATTCCGATATTAGGTATTTGTCTTGGCATGCAACTCCTTTCCCAATGCAGCGAAGAAGGCCAATTAAGTGGTCTAGGCTGGCTGGATGCAGAGACGATAAGGTTTCGGTTTGATGGAACGCACGACAGCTTGAAAGTGCCCCACATGGGATGGAACACTGTGCATACACGCTCCTCCCATCCATTGCTCTCAGGTTTAGAAGAAAACAACCGCTTCTATTTTGTTCATTCGTATCATATGAGGTGCATACCTGAAAGCGCAGTGTTGGGTGAAACGGAATACGGTGGACTGTTCACCTCAGTGGTTGCTTGCGAGAATATTGTCGGCGTTCAGTTTCATCCGGAAAAAAGCCACAAATTTGGTATGCGCCTGTTACAGAATTTCGTCAATTGGGAATGGCATTGAATGCTGATACCACGTGCGATCCCCTGCTTGTTATTGCGCAATCAAGGCTTGGTAAAGACTGTACGGTTCAAGGATCCCAAATACTTGGGCGATCCAATCAATATTGTCAGGCTTTTTAATGATAAAGAAGTCGATGAAGTGATGTTGCTTGATATCACAGCGACAGTTGAAAACCGCAAGCCTTGCTTCAAGTTGATTGAAGAAGTGGCAAGCGAAGCATTCATGCCGCTGGGGTATGGCGGTGGCGTTCGCAGTTTGGAAGATGTCAAGACAATTCTTGGATTGGGCGTTGAAAAGATCGTTATCAACTCCTATGCTGTCGAGAACCCAGACTTTGTGACGCAGGCAGCCGATTTTGCCGGCAGTTCAAGCATCGTTGCCTCAATTGATGTCAAGCAAACTCTTTGGGGTCGGTATGAAGTGAGGACGCACAGCGGACGTAAATCTGCAGGCATGGACCCGGTCGAACACGCCAAAACTCTTGAAAAACTTGGTGCTGGCGAAATTCTTCTAAACTCCATCGACCGGGATGGCAGGATGCAAGGCTATGATCTAGAGTTGATCAAGCGCGTCACCCAAGCCGTCAACGTGCCTGTTGTCGCATGTGGCGGCGCACGGACAATCCAGGACCTGCGTTCAGCAGTCAAGGATGCCGGGGCGGCAGCCGCTGCTGCTGGTAGTATGTTTGTCTTTCAAGGACCCCATCGTGCGGTGTTGATCAGCTATCCGTCGAGCAGCGAACTGCACCAGATATTTGATGAGTGAGAAAAACATGGCAATTGATGTAACTGTCAACATCTCTGCATTGACAACGCAGGGTAAATCATATCGTATCTGCCGCAGATGCATCATGGATACAAGTGATCCTGATATTGTCTTTGACGAAAGGGGTGTTTGCAGCCACTGCCATCGTTACGAGCAGATGCTCAGCGTCGAATCATACGTCAAGAAACGGCAGTCGGGTGCCCTTGATGAAATAGTGCGGGTTATCAAACAGGCCGGTAAGAACAAGCGCTATGATTGCATCATCGGCGTGAGTGGTGGCGTTGACAGCACGTATACGGCTTATCTTGTGAAGAAATTGGGACTCCGGCCCCTGGCAGTTCATTTGGATAACGGCTGGGATTCGGAGTTGGCTGTCAGTAACATCGAGAAAGTGTTGAAGAATCTGGATATCGACCTTTATACGTATGTGTTAGACTGGGACGAGTTCAAAGATCTGCAGCTTGCCTTTCTCAAATCATCAACACCCGATTCGGAGATCCCGACGGATCATGCGATTCTGGCAGTCCTGTATAAGGTAGCTGCTGAAGAACATGTGCGCTACATCATCAACGGTCACAACATGGCGACTGAAGGCGGGGGTGTTGCAGCTTGGTCGCAGGGACATGGAGACTGGCGGTACATCGAGAGCGTACATGCCCAATTCGGAGTTCGGCCTATCAAGTCCTTTGTCCATTACGGAATTCTCAGTTTTATCTACTATTCGATCATTCGTGGCATACGTTGGATTCCGCTTTTGGATTACTTGGATTACGATAAAGTCGAGGCGCTTGACGTGTTAGAGAATGAACTTGGATGGCGCTACTACGGTGGCAAGCACTATGAATCAATATACACCAGGTTCTACCAGGGGTTTATTCTACCTACCAAATTTGGTTTTAACAAGAAGAGACTCCATTTGGCATCACTCATATGGTCAGGTCAGATGTCCAGAGAGACAGCCCTGGAAGAAATGGATAAAGTAGACTATCCTGTAGAACTGCAAGAGCAGGACAAACAGTACGTAATCAAAAAACTCGGTATTTCAGCCGAGGAATTCGGACAAATCATGCAAATGCCACCGAAGAGTTTTTGGGATTACCCCTCTTACAAACGCATTCTAGGCAAAAGCCGGTTGCTGATGCAGGTTTACCACTCGTTGAAACGTAGTTAGCGTGAGCGCCAATAGGATGGACTGCTTTACGCTAAAATATGCGGCATGTTTGATGTTGCTGTCAAGCAATTGCGACATGCGTAAATATACTTCTGTGTTTGCTGGACTGCATTTACAAAGGGTGTAATACGACATTGACTCATTCATCAAGCAAGCAACATGTCGTGCATCTCACTTCGGCTCACTCTCCATTCGACACCCGTATCTTTCGTAAAGAGTGTATTTCATTGGCGCGGGCAGGTTATGAGGTATCGCTGGTTGCTCCGCATATCAGGAATGAGATAAGCGATGGTGTTCGCATTGAGGCGATACCTGGCTTGCAACGACGTCTTCCAAGAATGACACTTTCTGTTAACCGAGTGTATCAAAAGGCATTAGGGCTTAAGGGTGACTTATATCATTTTCATGACCCAGAATTGATCCCCGTAGGATTGCTGTTACATTTTCAGGGCCATCGAGTCATCTACGATGTTCACGAAGATGCGCCGCGCGCGCTGCTTTCACCAGGACGCAACTATCTGCCGATTCAGATCAGAAAACCCATGAGTTGGTTGTTGGAAAAGCTTGAAGTGAATGCGGTGAAGCAGTTTTCGGCGCTGGTAACCGCAACCCCGGCCATTACAAGTCGCCTGCAGCTATTTCAAACTCATACACACAATATCAACAACTATCCTTTGCTCGACGAACTGGTCGCCCCTAAAGAGAGACCCTGGGGGGAGCGTTTACGTTCGGTTGCTTATGTGGGCGTAATCGCTGCGGTGCGCGGCATCCAACAGATGGTAGACGCCGTGGACTTCCTGGCCGACGATCTAGGCGTGCGGCTGCAACTGGCTGGTCAATTTTCACCGCTGGAGTTGCGATCCCAGATCATAGAGTCGTCCGGCTGGAAGTGTGTCGACGAAGTTGGTTTTCTGGATCGCGCACAGTTAGCATCACTTTTAGGTACGGTTCAGGCAGGTCTTGTCCTCTTTCATCCAGCGCCCAACCATATGGAGGCGCAGCCCAATAAACTGTTCGAATATATGAGTGCAGGTATTCCTGTCATTGCATCGAATTTTCCGCTCTGGCGCGATTTGATCGAACGACATCAATGCGGTCTGCTGGTCGATCCACTCAGTGCAAAAGATATTGCGGCAGCCATCGAATACGTGATTACACATCCGGCCGAAGCTGAGGAAATGGGACGCAGAGGAAGAGCAGCAATAGAGGAGAAGTACAATTGGGAATCAGAATCACAGAAACTTTTGAACCTTTATCAACAGTTGCTCGATCACTCTTTCACGCCAATGACGTCTCCAGAGAGTAGAAGAGCAACTGTTGACGCAGGCAAGTGAGCTGCAAGGACGCGTAGATGCTGGCATGGGTCATTCAGGATGGAGAACCTCTCCCTGGCATAGATTTGGGCGCACGGGACTGGCGCGCAGCAATGCTCTCCAGAGCATTGGTTGCCCGCGGACACGAAGTGCTGTGGTGGGCATCTACTTTTGACCACGCCCAGAAACGTCATCGTTTTGATCACCCTACTGTTGTGGAGATTCAACCAGGTTTGAAGGTCTGGTTGCTGCATGGGCCAGGCTATGGTCATAATAAATCCCCCAAACGTTTTCTGCATCAGCGTATATTGGCTAGACAGTTTGCAGCGGAGGCAGTCAGTCAATTAAAACCCGACGTGATATTTGGCAGCTTGCCTACTGTGGAACTTGTGGAGCAGGCGGCAGCTTACGGTAAGAATATGGAGACACCGGTAATAATCGATGTTCGTGACCTATGGCCGGATCATTATTTAACTTTGGTGCCTGAGAGATGGCGGAGTTTCTTACGCATATTGCTTCAAGTTGAATTCCGACGAGCGCGGCGAGGGCTGAGTGCCGTTACAGGAGTGACCGCCATCTCTGATTCATTCTTGAGTTGGGGATTATACAACGCAGGACGACGACAAACCAAAGCAGATGGTGTTTTTCCAATGGGATACCCGTCTTGCTCTCCAAGCGATCAAATCATCGCACGTCAGACCGAAATTGTCTCATATCACAACTTGAAGACCGAAAACCTGATCGTAGCATTTGTTGGAAGCTTGAATTCTATCTTCGACTTCGAAACAGTCCTAGATGCAGCTCGAGTGCTGGATGATGCCGGACAAGAAGATGTTCAGTTCGTGCTGGTAGGTGATGGTAGCAATGGTGCGCAGGTACGTAGTCTTGCGCAGGGGCTGCGAAATGTTGTCTTGACGGGATGGTTCGATCAAACTTCGATCCAGGCGGTACTCAGTTTGGCCTCTGTCGGTTTGGCACCTTATGCTGAAGGTCGTTCAGTCAATGGATCTATGCCCAACAAGTCTTTTGAGTATATGTCGTTCGGATTGCCTTTGCTTTCATCCCTGCGCGGCGAACTGGAAGACCTGATCCGTAACGAGCAGATCGGTCTTCAGTACCAGGCTGGCGATGTAGACTCGCTGGTGGAGAGAATTCGCTGGTTGGCTGCCAATCCAGCGGAACGAATTGCAATAGGCCGGCGGGCCCGCAAGCTTTTTGAGGAGCGTTTCAGCGCTGATATCATTTACCCGAGGTTGGTGGCGCATCTGGAGCAGGTCGCGGCCAACGCTATTACGACAAATTCCGGGAAGTCACGCCTGCAAAGGAAGGCATAATGACCGTAGACTATTCCACTGTAACAGAACTAGCCGGTGACGAGATTTCCCAAGAGCAGATCGAACGTCTGTGCCATCGTTACTACTGGGCAGGAGCTTACTGTGGCGACAAAGATGTCATTGAAGCTGCCTGCGGCACAGGACCGGGTCTAGGATATATGGCTAAACGAGCAAGGAGCATTCGCGCGGGAGACTATACCCAAAGCGTTCTACAGATTGCCCAACAACACTATGGCGATCGAATTGATTTGAGAAACTTCGACGCGCAGGATATGCCATTCGAGGATCGCTCTGCCGACGTCATTATTCTGTTTGAGGCAATCTATTACATACCTGACGTAGACCGTTTTATCAATGAATGTCGGCGCGTGCTGAGAGACGACGGCTGTGTTCTCATCGCAACTGCCAACAAGGACTTGTTCGATTTCAATCCTAGCCCGTTTAGCCATCAATATTATGGTGTAACCGAACTCAACGAGCGATTCCTGAATCATGGTTTTTCCGTTGAGTTGTATGGCTACTTGTCTGTATACGCTGTTTCGTTGCGCCAAAGGCTACTCCGGCCGCTCAAAAAACTCGCCACCGATTTGAACCTAATGCCCCGCAGCATGGCTGGCAAAAAACTACTGAAAAAGGTCATGTTTGGAAACCTCATACCTATGCCGGCCGAAATTGACGAGGGCATGAGTGAATATACAGAGCCTGTGCTACTGTCACCTAACAAACCGGACAAAGAACATAAAGTAATCTATTGTGTTGCAAGAAAAAACCGTAGATCAGAGTTTGATTCAAAAGGAGCGATGTGATTATGGGTAGTCGTTCAGTACCTTTCTTTAATTATCCGCACGTATTCGTTGCACACGAAGAAGAACTCATGTCAGTGATCCAAGACGTCGGACGTAGAGGCGCCTACATCCTGCAGAGAGACCTGGAGGAATTCGAGCAAAATCTTGCTCAATTCACAGGGGCGAAACACGCTCTCGGCGTTGCCAATGGTACGGACGCACTGATTCTAGCCTTGCGCGTAGCCGGTATTGGATCGGGCGACGAAGTGATCTTTGCCTCCCATACCTATGTGGCGACGGCGGCGTCTGTTCACTTTGTTGGTGCCACACCGGTGCCCGTAGACTGCCGGACTGATCACCTGATCGACCCGGAAAGCGTAAAGGCAGCGATCACGCCCCGCACAAAAGCGATCATGCCAACACAACTCAACGGGCGTGCCTGTGATATGGATTCGTTGCAGGCGATTGCCGATGAGTACAACCTGTTGATCATTGAGGACGCCGCACAGGGGTTGGGAGCGCAATATAAGGGCAAATGCGCTGGTACGTTTGGACTGGCCGGCACGATCAGTTTCTATCCGGCCAAAGTGCTTGGATGCTTCGGTGACGGTGGCGCGATTCTAACGAATGACGACACGCTATATGAGGACCTTTACGCCTTGCGAGATCATGGGCGTAACAGTAAGGGGGACGTCGTGGGTTGGGGTCTTAACTCTCGCTTGGACAATTTGCAGGCAGCAATCCTGAATTTCAAACTGCAGCGTTACGATCAGGAAATGGTCCGCCGCCGAGAGATCGCGTCAATCTATCAAGAACACCTTGCTGATCTCCAAGCACTCCTGTTACCTCCTGCTCCCGGCAGTGAACCGGATCACTTTGATGTTTTCCAGAATTATGAAATCGAAGCTGAATGTCGAGACGAATTGAAAGCTGATCTACGAGAGCAGGGAATTGGGACACTCATACAGTGGGGCGGCAAGGCTGTGCATCAGATTGACGTCCTCGGTCTGTCAGCAAGCCTGCCCTATACTGAAAAGATGTTTACCCGGTGTCTCATGCTTCCGATGAATACATCCTTGTCTGATCAAGACGTGGAGTACGTCTGCGAAAAAATCCGCCGCTTCTATTCAAAGGATTGATTCCATGTATGTTGAACAAAGTTTATTGGAACTTCCCGATCAGTTGGATAGCGCGACCAACTATTGCCAGCCAATCAATGTTGTTGATGCGACTCCCCAACAATTGATTGATCAGCTACGCGCAATGCTTGTTATCCGTAAAGCAGAAGAACGTATCGGCGACATGATCACGGCAGGGAAGGTGCATTGTCCTGCTCATTTGGGTATTGGGCAGGAAGCGATAGCTGTCGGGATCTCCAGCCAGCTTCGTCCCAGTGATCGGATATTCGGTGCCCATCGCTCCCATAGTCACTTTTTGGCTGCTGGGGGATCGGTGTTCGCACTGTTCGCTGAGGTCTTAGGGCGTGCAACTGGGGCGTCGAAGGGTATGGGTGGCTCTATGCATCTATACGATTCTGCGCATGGGTTTCTTGGATCGGTGCCCATTGTGGCCGCGTCGGTGCCTATTGCTGTCGGCGCAGCCTTAGCCGCTCAGATGGATGGGGAGGGCGACATTGCCGTCAGCTATTTCGGCGATGGTGCTATGGAAGAGGGTGCATTGCACGAATCTCTGAATTTAGCCGCAACCATGAGACTGCCGATCCTATTTGTCTGTGAAAATAACTTCTTTGCCAGCCATATGCATATTTCACTTCGCCAGCCGGCTAATTCTGTGGCTCGATTTGCCAGATCCCACGGAATGCCTACACATGTAATAGAGGGTAATGATATACAAATTGTCTCGAAGACAGCACAAATTGCTGTTCAGCGCGCCAGAGACGCTGAGGGACCATCATTCATTGAAGCAGTCACCTATCGCTGGCGTGGTCATGTAGGACCTCGCGAAGACCTCGATGTGGGTGTTCGACGTAGTGATGACTTGGGCCTGTGGAAACAGAGAGACCCTGTACGTCGTTTGGCACAGGCATTAGAGGCTGTTGGTTGGCTATCGACGGAAGAGTTTATTGGCCTGGATGCTGAAGTTCAGGTAGCAATTAATGATGCGTGGGGGTGCGCGGAACAAGCACCGTATCCAGACACTTCAGCTTTGCTCAATCTAGTCTACGCATGATCACTTGAGGATTATAGATGGCGACTTCTTTTACATATGCGCAGGGCATTCTTGCTGCATTTCAGTACACAATGAGGAATTATCCCAAGGTCTTTGTGTTTGGACAGGGTTTGTGGAGTCCGTGGTATGTAGGCGCATCCATGAAGGACTTGGACTTAGAATTTGGAAAACACCGGGTCATTGATAGTCCAGTTTCAGAGGTTGCTGTAACCGGAGCAGCAGTAGGAGCCTCATTGTGTGGATATCGGCCTGTGGTTGTACATCCGCGCATGGATTTCATGATTCTGGCCATCGATCAGATCGTCTCTCAGGCGGCCAAATGGTCGTACATGTTTGGCGGTCAGGCTCATCCAGCTGTCACGATTCGAGGCATTATCAACCGGGGCGGTGAACAGGGCGCTCAACATTCTCAGGCACTTCACTCCTGGTTTGCGCATATCCCGGGTTTACGCGTCGTCATGCCTGCCACACCGGCAGATGCCCGGGATCTCCTTATCGCCAGTATTCTATGTGACGACCCTGTTCTCTACATTGATGATCGCTGGCTGTATGATATTGAACAAGAGTTTACGCCGATTGTGGAGATCGACCTAAGCATTCAATGTCCGCAGGTGTTGCGCCAGGGCAGCGACTGTACTCTGGTTGCCTGTAGCTTCTCTACTCAGTTATGCCTGCAAGCTGCAGAGCAACTAGCTGCCGAAGGCATCGACTGCGAAGTCGTCGATCTGCGCGTGATCAATCCGCTTCACTATGCACCAGTGATCGATTCCGTCCAAAAAACTGGTCGTCTTTGCGCTGTGGATGGTGGCTGGAAAACTTGTGGCTTGGCGGGTGAGGTAATCGCCGGCGTTGCTGAACGCATTGCCCCCTCCGTGTGGAAATCGTCTCCGAGACGACTTACATTGCCTGATGCGCCGTCCCCCACTAGCAAGGTGCTGGAAGATCTTTACTATCTGAAACCTAGTGATATCGTCGCTGTTGTCTCCAGCCTGATGAAAGAGTGAAGAGTATGTTGAAGAGGCTTTTGGACGTTGTCTTGTCATTTTTCGGATTGCTTGTCGGCAGCGTGGTTCTCATTCCCACCATTGTTGCTATCTGGTTGCAGGATTTCCATTCACCGTTTTACATTGCAACACGGGTAGGACAAAATGAAAAACTGTTTCGTATGGTCAAATTGCGTTCGATGGTAATCAACGCTGACAAATCAGGAGTGGATTCCACGTCAACAAAAGATCCACGTATAACACGTGTAGGTCAGTTCATACGTTCCTATAAGCTTGATGAATTATCGCAACTCTGGAATGTGCTGCGCGGTGACATGAGTTTGGTGGGGCCGCGGCCCAATGTCAAGCGCGAAACGGATATCTACACTAGAGAAGAGAAGCGGCTGCTTAGTATGCGTCCGGGAATTACAGATATTGCGTCCATAGTTTTCTCGGACGAGAACGAAATTCTGAAGGATAGCCAAGACCCGGACTTGGACTATAACCAATTGATTCGACCCTGGAAGAGTCGGCTTGGTTTGTTATACGTGGACAATCATTCTCTGACTTTGGATATCAATCTCATCTATCTGACCGCCGTCGCGATTGGCTCACGCGAGCGCGCCCTAGCCAGCGTCCAAAAAATACTGGTAAAGCTAGGAGCAGAACCAGAACTCCGACGAGTTTCCAGACGTACGGATAAGCTCGTGCCATACCCTCCGCCTGGGGCCACAGAAATTGTCACCAATCGGGACGCTCCTCCGGCCTAGGTTGAGCATGTTGTGTAGGACCAAGAATTTGCCAACCACGAAGTAGACTTTTCAAGTTGCTTGGGAAAAATGGAATATCGACAGTTGGATCGAACCGATCTGCGCGTTTCACGTCTTTGCTTTGGTTGTTGGGCTATTGGAGGGCACGGTTGGGGGCCGATCAACGATTCTACGTCTATTGCTTCCATACAACGTAGTCTGGAGTTGGGTATCAACTTTTTTGATACCGCCGATGTCTACGGTTTTGGTCACTCTGAGACAATCCTAAGTAAAGCCCTGGGCGCAAAACGGCATGATGTTGTCATTGCTACCAAGTTTGGCGTGTCTTGGGATTCACACGGCAACACTGGCCGAAACAGCAGCGCACTATATATCGTTGATGCACTTGAGGCTAGCTTGCGCCGCCTCCGTATAGATTGTATTCCGCTCTATCAGGTCCATTGGCCTGATCCTCTTACCCCCCTTGCGGAAACTCTAGCCGCTTTGGCGAAGTGTCAACAAGCAGGCAAAGTGCGCTACATTGGCTGCTCAAATTTCCCTGAGCCGTTGCTCCGAGAAGCTGCCTCATCTGGCCTTGTCATATCGGCTCAGATGCCGTACAGCATGCTTTCGCGTGATATTGAGAATGGCTATCTCGCTCTGTGCGACGAACTTGGACTAGGCTTGTTGGTTTATGGAGTCCTGGCCAAGGGACTTCTGTCTGGTGCGTACCGTTCAGTCGAGCAGTTTGATGCCACCGACAAACGGGGACGAGACGGTAATTTCCAGGAAGATACGTTGGCGCGCAACTTACTATTGATCGACCAGTTGCGAGGAATTGGAGCCAAATATGGAAAGTCACCTTCTCAGACTGCTATTCGCTGGATTCTGGACAATCCTACTGTTTCTGCCGCATTGGTTGGGATAATCGAACCGCTCCACATTGAAGAGAATGTTGGGGCACTGGACTGGCAGTTATCGGTCGAAGACTGGAAGCTTCTTTCTGATTTGTTTTCTGGGCAGTAAACACTCGTCTTCATATCGGAATCATCATGGATCTTCTGCATCCGTTTACCAATCTCTCCAACCAGTTCGCTTTCCGTCCCCAATTCTGGGAGAAACGATCTGCCTGGTGTTGGAGCAAAAAAAATCAAGATCCCTCCCGTCTGGAAACTCATGCACATGCAGCCCGTCTTTCCGGGATGTGAGAGCGTGGCCGCAGAGTTGTTCTAGCATAGAAAGGCTATGTACCATGGCAGCAACGGAACCCTGGCAAGTGTTGGCGGCATCGGTGCAGGCGCTCTTCACCCAGCAATGCGGTACGTTTCGCGCTGCTGATTTCGTTGCAGTGGCGGAACTGCTTGGATTCACTGCATACCCGACCCCTTCCCCAGCCCACTCCCCCCTGCCCATCGCCGCCAATCATATCCCTGACCTGATCGGAGTCAACCTCCGACACGCTCTGACCGCCTACAGTTGGGACGATTTGCGCCCCTTGAGCGATGACGGTGTCACCGTTGCCGGGATCTGGCACGCTGCCCAATCAGGTGAAGCGCCGGCTGGGTATCGCCTCACCGAGGATGGCCGTACCTGGCAGCGGTCCTGACGTGTGGTACTCGGTTGGTATGGCAAGCCTTCCCCTGTAGATACGTTTTGGCCGTGTGCAACCCATGCAGACAAAATAGACGCCCACCGTCTATTGTCGCATCGGAAAGCGGCTCTTCGACCTCTTGCTCACCATTCTTGCCCTGATCCTGCGCAGCAGCAGCCTGGATGAACTGCCAGAACTCTGGAACGTGCTGCGCGGGGAGATGAGGCCTGTCCTGAGCGCAGTCGAAGGGCTGGTGGGGCCACGTCCGCTGCTCATGCGCTACCTGCCGCTCTACACGCCGGAGCAGACGCGACGCCACGCACTGCGCCCCGGTATCACCGGCTGGGCGCAGGTCAACGGGCGCAATGCCATCTCCTGGGAAGAGAAGTTCGCCCTGGATGTCTGGTATGTGGATCACTGCTCGGTCTGGTTGGACCTTAAGATCATCGGGATGACTGTCTGGAAGATTTTCGCACGCGAGGGCATCAGCCAACCAGGACAGGCAACCATGGACGAGTTTCAAGGCACCGTCGAATAGGGGTATAATCGGAGCGGAATCCTGTGGTGCAACGGACTTGGGACATCGTAATCGCATGGGGACAATTTTGATCAAAGGATAGAGAATCAATGAACATATTGTTCGCAAAGCAAGAAAACCAATCGGGAACGCTGAGTGTTATAGAAGCGCAGACGGAAATCTTCTGGCTTGCGTTTCAAGTATTGCCCAAGGATGCGCAGCTTGCTGTCCGTCAGCGCCTGTTGTATACCCGGGACATACCCGAAGAATTGGCAATGGAATTAGAGAGTTGGCAGATGGCAGCGGCTGAGGCGCTCATGAATTTCGAGGAATTTTTCCATGAAACGCAATGACATTGTCATGGTGGAACTGCCGCCGCCTTTGGGAGGTGTGGGACGCGAGCAGTCTGGACGGCGTCCAGCTGTAGTGGCCCAAGATGACACGCCCGGCTTGCCGACGTTACTGGTGGCACCGTTAACTTCACAGCTTTCTGCGTTGCGCTTTCCGCACACGCTGCGGGTGGAACCCTCGCCCGAAAATGGTTTGAGTATGCCTTCGGCGGTTCTGCTTTTCAACTGCAGGTGGTAGATAAGCGTCGCATCCTGCGCGTGGTTGGCGAATTGGAGCAGCGATATGTAGAGCAGTTCGACTTGGATTGCGCCAAATGTTAAAATTGTAGTCTGGAAAACTAGCGCGAGGGCATCAGCCAGGCCGGGCAGGCGACGGCGAGCGAATTTATGGGTAGTGAGTCCTAGCCAATGAGAATTGTCATCTTGGGGGCAGGCGGTCATGCCCAGGTAGTGGCCGATATCTTGCTGCATATACAGTCGTCTGGTCGTGCTGCGCATCCCATCGGGTATTTGGATGATGACCCTGATCTGCTGGGAAAAACAGCTTTGGGTTTGCCAGTCTTGGGAAAAATAGCCGAACTGGCCCGGATTGAACACGACGCTGTTGTGGTTGGAATCGGGAACAATAGAGTTCGCCACAGGCTTTATACTGATTTGCTGGCGCGTGGTGAGACTTTTGCTTTGGCTTGCCATCCAGATGCAGTCATTGCCTTAAATGTGTCAATTGGTCTTGGCAGCGTAGTTTGTGCTGGTGTTGTGGTGAACACCGGTAGCAGAATCGGTGTGAATGCAATTCTAAACACGGGGTGTACCGTCGACCACCACAATCACATCGGCGATCACGCCCATATTGCCCCCGGTGTCCATTTGGGTGGTGATGTGCGGATTGGTGTAGGGACATTGGTCGGTATCGGTGCTACGGTCATTCCTCAGCGTTCTGTGGGCGATTGGTCTGTGATCGGCGCTGGTTCTGTGGTGACGAAAAATGTTCTGTCTGGCGTTGTGGCGGTCGGTACACCAGCTCGTGTAATTCGCAAATTGGAAGATGGAAAACACCTTTGACATCATTTGGATGCCTTCGAGCAGAAGTCTGTTGCTTCGCGCAGATGAATAAGTCGAGTATAATGACTGTGTCCGACAGCAACCGATAGATGCGGATGAACCGAGGGGACTGCGATGGCCGTCAGCACACAAACGCTCACAAAAATTCAGTCATTGGCCCGCTTGTATCAAACAGGCTATCAGAGCAGCACAATAGATGCAACTATCGACAAACTCGTATCCATGGAGCGGGTTCGCCTTGAAGCGCAAGCTGACAGCCTGGCAGAGAAGCTACGTCTCTTTGAACAGAATTTTTGCCTCTCTTCTGAAGAATTCTACCGACTCTTCCGCTCAGGCGAATTGGGCGATGATGCCGATCTGTTTGAATGGAGCGCATTCTACCAGATGTGGCTGTCTGCTCGCTCTCGGCTTGATGCCTTGCCTTCCTAACCCGTCATGGATTCCCAAGCATACCTCAACACAATCAAGCTGAAACTGGTAACCAGCCCTTCTGTCAGCGATGCAGAAATTTTACAGGAATGGGGCATGGATGACAAGGGTTTCTTTCGGGCACGGCTGCGTTTGGCTAACGGTGATTTCGTAGAGGTAGCTGAATTCTTTATGATCGATCAAGAGAAGACGCGAACCGTTGAATATCGCTACCAGTGGATGGATTCTATGAAGCAGGGGCTGCGCAAGCGTTGGGACAATGCTCCCCATCATCCGGGATTGCCCAATTTCCCACATCATATGCATGTAAAGGATGAGAAGCATATCGAACCGGGAGTTCCTATGAGTATCGTTGAACTCATTGATCTGTTAGAGCAAGAGTTGGGTGGACCCCTGTGACCCGCATCTACCTCTCTTCTCCCCACATGTCCGGCCTGGAACAGCAGTATGTCCAGGATGCCTTTGACACCAACTGGATCGCCCCTTTAGGCCCGCACGTGGATGCCTTTGAACGGGAGTTTGCCGAGAGGGTCGGGGCAAAGTATGCCGCCGCGCTCAGCTCCGGCAGCGCGGCCCTGCATTTGGCCCTGATCCTGGCCGGCGTGGGGCCGGGCGACGAGGTGCTGGTCTCCTCTCTCACCTTTTCCGCCAGTGTCAACCCGATTGCCTATGTAGGGGCAAAGCCGGTCTTCATAGACAGCGAGCGCGCCTCCTGGAACATGGATCCTGATCTACTGGTGGAGACGGTGGAGCGCAAGGTGCGTCAGGGCAAGCGGCCTGCGGCCGTGCTGCCGGTGCATCTCTACGGCCAAAGCGCGGATCTGGATCCGATTCTGGAGATCTGTAACCGCTACGCAATTCCCGTTATCGAGGATGCAGCGGAGGCGCTGGGCGCTACCTACAAGGGCCGCGCCCCCGGCACCTTTGGTCAGACGGGCGTCTTCTCCTTCAACGGCAACAAGATCATCACCACCTCCGGCGGCGGCATGTTGGTCTCCGACGACGCCGAACTCATCACCCACGCCCGCAAGCTGGCAACCCAGTCCCGCGACCCGGCTCCCCACTACCAGCATTCCGAGATCGGCTACAACTACCGTTTGAGCAACGTTCTGGCCGGCATCGGGCGCGGCCAGTTGCAGGTGTTAGAAGATCGGGTGCAGGCGCGACGGCGCAACTTTGCGTATTACCAGCAGACCATCGGCGACCTGCCCGGCATCGCCTTCATGCCCGAAGCGCCCTGGGGTCGCCATACCCGCTGGCTCAGCGTCATCACCGTTGATCCCGTCGAATTCGGCAGCGACCGGGAGCGCCTTCGCCTGGCCCTCGAAGCAGAAAATATTGAAGCGCGTCCCGTCTGGAAACCCATGCACCTGCAACCGGTCTTCTCTGGCTGCGAAACTGTCGGCGGCGGCGTGGCCGCAGAGTTCTTCGCGCGTGGCCTTTGCTTGCCCTCCGGCTCCAATCTGGGCGAGGCTGATCTCGAGCGGGTAGCGGAGGCGGTGCGCTCGCTGAGAAGATAGGGCAACAGCCCCGCTACGGTTGACCGGCTGGGTTGGGGTACGTATAATGGGATGATCGCTCAGTTTTTGTTGGCGCGTGAACTGGAGGTTTGCGATGAGATACACGGTCATGTTACGACAACACTCAACTGGAAGGTACATTGCTGTGGCACCTGCCGTCCCCGACTGTCGGGGGGAGGGGAGAACGCGACACGAAGCCTTAGAACGTTTGCGACTAACGCTGGAAGATTGGCTGCGCGGGATCGAGGTGACTTCGGTTGAGGTATCTACACCCTCGACGGATCCAGGCGCGCAAAGAAACCCGTGGCTGGGTACAGCGGGTTTATTTGCCGATGATGCAACACTGCAACCAATGCTGCAAGAAATCTATGTTGAGCGTGCCGCTGAGAGGCTGGCGGCGAGACTACGCCGCAGTATGTCCTCGATACGGATACGGTGACGCATCAACAAATGGGGCGAGAGTCCGTGTTGCGGCGACTTACTTCCGTGTCACCTGATCTGGTCTTCACGACTGTTGTCACTTTGCGCGAACAAGTGAGAGGCCGGTTGGTTGCTGTCGATCAGGCAAGCGAAGGAGATGACTTGCTGCTGGCCTATGATCGACTGCTGGCTACCGTGCGCTATTTTGCGCAAGTCAATGTGTTGCCTTTTACACCAGCAGCAGCGGCGACGTTACAGAAGTTCCGTGATCAGAGAATACGTATAGGCACGCAAGACCTGCGTATTGCCGCCATCGTGTTGGCGGTTGGGGGGACGTTGGTCACAAGCAACCGCAGGGATTTCGAGAAGGTACCAGGATTAACCATTGAGGATTGGAATCGCTAACGAGAAACCCGAAGCGCAGTCAACGAGGCGGTCCGCCTGGCGCTGGAAGCGGAGAACATCGAAACCCGCCCCCGTCGGGGAGCTTTGGATACGAGAAAGTGAAGACTTCGCCTTGATTGTTTATAGTAAATATGCTATAGTGAGCCTATGGATTGGACAGTCGAAAGCTACATAGACGCACGCGGACGTGTGCCGGTAGAAGACTTCTTGGATCAATTGCCGCTCGCAGACCGCGCTCGTATCGTGCAGACCGTTGGGCTGCTCGAGGAGTTCGGTCTACAGATTGGCACTCCTTACGTGAAGCATCTCCAAGATAAGCTCTGGGAATTGCGAGTGCCCGTCGGTCGGAACGCGTATCGTGTGATTTACATGGCTTACACAGGACGCAGATTCATCCTTTTGCATGCGTTCTTGAAGAAGACACAAAAGACGCCGAAGAAGGAACTTGAGATCGCCGAGCGGCGATTGACAGACTTCCTTCGGCAGGAGGCTCAACCATGACGGATATTAACAGAAGTCGCCCTTTCGACGAATACCGACAAGAGCAACTGCGTAACCCAGAGTTCGCAGCTATTTTTTATGCCCTGGAACCTGAATTTCAGATCGCCCGCCAGGTGCTGCGGTTGCGGCTGATACATGGCCTATCCCAGGCGGAGCTGGCCAAGAGGGTTGGCACCGCCCAGCCCAATATTTCGCGCTTGGAGCGGGCAACCATCAACCCTTCTCTCTCCTTTCTGCAACGTGTTGCCACGGCGTTGAATGCAGAGATCGAGATTCACTTCAACCCGGTTGAGGACAGCACAGATAGTTTGACATCACCGTCGATCACTCAGAATTCGCTGCCGATCAGGAGTCCTTCCGCCTAGCCCTGGAGACGCAGAAGATCAACACCGTTCCGTCTGGAAACCCATGCACCTGCAGCCGGTCTTTGGCGGCTGTGAAACTGTCGGCGGGGGCGTGGCCTCTGCCTGGTCTTCGGTTCAAATTGACATAGGCGAAGTCAAGTGGTTATCGCCCCTGGCCATCCTCCGTGGCCGGGGGCGTTTTGTTTGCGGTGTAGCTGCGACCTGGCAAGGCGTCGTATGACGAACAGGAACCGTTGTGCTATCATACAGACCAATTGGGCGCGGCTACGGCGCATGACAGAGAGGGCTTTGGCGATGAAGCGACGGGTGATCTACGGTGAATCGAACTATGCGGCCATTGTGCGCAAAGAGGGTTATTTTGTCGACAAGACCGCCTACATTGCCAAACTGGAAGCAATTGAAAACCCGGTCTTTCTGCGTCCGCGGCGCATTGGCAAGTCGCTCTTCTGTTCGCTCCTGCGCTACTACTACGATCTGAACGAGGCCGCCCATTTTGACGAACTCTTCGGCCAGACCTGGATCGGCCAGCATCCGACGCCTAGCCACAACCAGTACATCCTGCTCTTTTTCAACTTTTCGGTGGTACATGTGGGCAGGACGGTGGGGGAGATTGAACATAGCTTCAAAAACCACTGCAACACCATCCTAGACGCACTGCGCACGGTCTATCCCAGTCTGTTGGGCGAAATGCCAGCGCTGGCTATGGCAGACGCAGTTTCTGACAATCTGGAAAAACTCTTGACATACATCCAGAGCAACCGCTTGCCGCCCGTCTATGTGATTATTGATGAGTATGACAACTTTGCCAATCAGTTGATTACGGGCAACCGTGATCTGCACTATCAGGAACTGGTGGCTGCCGATGGCTTTCTCAAGACCTTTTTCAAGACACTGAAAGCGGGGCGTGAGCGGGGAGCGATTGCCAACCTCTTTATCACCGGCGTACTGCCCATCACCATTGACGAGTTGGCCTCGGCCTTCAACATTGCCACCTTTTTGACGTTGGAGCCAGGCTTTGAGTCAATGTTGGGCTTCACCCAAGCCGAGGTTGACCACCTGCTCGATGATATCTACCGGGAACACGAACTGGACCCGGCCACGCGCAACGAAGTCAATGCGCTGATCAAGAGCAACTACAACGGCTATCACTTTGTCGATCCAGAAGGCGAGGCGCTCTACAATTCGACCATTCTGATCTACTTCCTGCGCTACTTTGTACAGTACAGAGAGTTTCCCAAGCGTTTGATCGATCTCAATTTGAAGGTGGATCTGGCGTGGGTACGCCGTCTGACAGCCTCGAACCCACAATTGACCGCAGCCTTTGTCGAGCAGCTCACCTTCTACAATCATATCCGCTATGACGAGGTTCTTCTGGTTGAAAAGTTTGATGTCTCGCAATTTTTCAACCCCAGTTTTTTTCCCATCTCCTTTTTCTACCTGGGTATGCTGACCAAAGAGGATGATTTCAACCTGCGTTTGCCCAACCTGAACTTGCGCCAGATCTTTGTTGAATACTTTAACGAACTGCATCAGATTGATGTCTCCACCCGCTATGCCGAGTTGATGCAGACATTTGTCAACAACCCCAATCTGGAGTGCTTGTTCGCTGGTTACTGGGCACACTATATTTCGCAACTGCCGGAAGCGATCTTCCAACAGGTGAATGAAAACTTCTACCGGACGACCTTCTTTGAATTGTGCAGCCGTTACCTGTCGCGCTGGTTCACCTGGAATGTGGAACGTTCGTACCCGCAGGGCAAAAGCGATTTGGAATTTGTCGGCAAGTATCACGAAAAGTTTGCCGGGTTGCGCTGGGTGATCGAGTTCAAGTACATCTCCAACAGCAAGCTGCACACAGAGAAGATCAACATCGAGCGCTTTGTGCTGCCGGTGGAGGATAGCGAGCAGATCGAGGGCTATGCCCAGGGTCTGCGCCAGGAGTATCCAGAGGCGCGGGTTGCCCTCTTTGTCATCTACTGTTTTGGCAACCAGGGCTTTCGTGTTTTTGCGCTGTAATGTATCTACACCGTGACGAACAGGAACCGTTGTGCTATTATACAGACCAATCGGGTGGCAGCTACGGCGCATGACGGAAGAGGACTTTGGCGATGAAGCGACGGGTGATCTACGGCGAATCGAACTACGCGGCAATTGTACGAGAGAACGGCTACTTTGTCGATAAGACAGAATATATTGCCAAACTGGAAGCAATCAAAAACCCGGTCTTCCTACGTCCACGACGGATTGGCAAGTCGCTCTTCTGTTCAACCCTGCGTTATTACTACGATTTGAACTACGCCAGCAGCTTTGACGAACTTTTTGGTCAAACCTGGATCGGTCAGCACCCAACACCGAGCCACAATCAGTACATTCTGCTCTTTTTCAATTTTTCGGTCATTGATGTCGGCGGGAACGTGGCGCAGATCGAAAGCAGTTTTCGCCGCCATTGCAATAGCACGCTCAGCTTGCTGCGCATCGAATATGCGCCTTTGCTCGATGAGATGCCCGAAATTCTATTCGATGCCCCTGTTTCAGACAATCTCAACCATCTGTTGAATTACGTTGCCAGCAACCAATTGCCGCCGGTCTATGTCATCATTGATGAATATGACAACTTCGCCAACCAATTAATCACAGGCAATCGTGATCTGCACTACCAGGAACTGGTGGCTGCTGATGGCTTTCTCAAGACCTTTTTCAAGACACTCAAAGCGGGGCGTGAGCGGGGAGCGATTGCCAATCTTTTTATCACCGGTGTACTGCCCATCACGATTGACGAGTTGGCATCTGCTTTCAACATTGCCACCTTTTTGACGTTGGAGCCAGGCTTTGAATCAATGTTGGGCTTCACCCAGGCCGAGGTTGACCACCTGCTTGATGATATCTACCGGGAACACGAACTGGACCCGGCCACGCGCAACGAAGTCAATGCGCTGATCAAGAGCAACTACAACGGCTATCACTTTGTCGATCCAGAAGGCGAAGCGCTCTACAATTCGACCATTCTGATCTACTTCCTGCGCTATTTTGTACAGTACAAGGAGATACCCGAAGCTCTGACCGACCTCAATCTGAAGACCGATCTCTCGTGGGTGCGACGCATCACCAGCGCCCGCCCCGGTGATACAGAGGAGTTTGTCGGTCAATTGACCCGTGAAAACCGGATTGCCTACGATCGTGACTTTCTCGTCACCAAGTTTGACATCAGCCAATTCTTCGCAAAGGGCTTCTATCCTATCTCGTTTTTCTATCTCGGGATGTTGACCAAAGAAGATCGTTTTTTTATGCGGCTGCCCAATCTCAATTTGCGCCAGATTTTTGTGCAATACTTCAACGAACTGCATCAGATTGATGTCTCCACCCGCTACGCCGAGCTGATGCAAGCGTTTGTCAACGAACCCAATCTGGAGCGCCTCTTTGCTGGCTACTGGCAGCACTATATTTCGCAGTTGCCGGAAGCGCTCTTTCAACAGGTCAACGAAAATTTTTACCGGACAACCTTCTTTGAACTGTGTAGCCGCCATCTTTCGCCCTGGTTCACCTGGAATGTGGAACGCTCGTACGCGCAGGGCAAGAGCGACCTGGAGTTTGTCGGTAAGTATCACGAAAAGTTTGCCGGGTTGCGCTGGGTGATCGAGTTTAAGTATCTCTCCAACAGCAAGCTGCACACAGAGAAGATCGACATCGAGCGCTTTGTGCTGCCGGTGGAGGACAGCCAGCAGATCGAGGGCTATGCCCAGGGTCTGCGCCAGGAGTATCCAGAGGCGCGGATTGCCCTCTTTGTCATCTACTGTTTTGGCAACCAGGGCTTTCGTGTTTTTGCGCTGTAAGCGCAAAATGTCATTGACGGATCTTCTCTGCCTAATCAGCGTTCATCTGCGAAAATCTGCGTCCCCAAAATTTTCGTGGAATCACTCGCTGTACACCTGATTTGTTCTCATTTGCCCGCTTGGGATTGGGCAAGCAGCCTTTGATTGGGTAAAATGGAAGAGCATCACATTGACATCTCTGGCTGCTCCCACAACCGAGCGTCCATTCTCGCTTTGAAGGACCTCCCGCGTGTCCATCCAATCGCCTCGCTTTTTCATCTCCGGTCTGCTTGCCCTGCGCAACCGCCATTTCTTGATTCTGGACCTTGTACTGCTTGTCATTACCCCCTTCCTCGCTTTTCTCCTGCGTACCGATAGTCTGACCGTCCAGCCAACCGGTTGGGATATGCTCTCCCGCTATGCCGACGGTCTGGTCTTCTATACGTTGCTTTCGATTGGGCTGCGGCTGCTCGTTTTTCAGCGTATGGGCCTCTATCGCCGCTTCTGGCGCTATGCCAGCATCGAAGAGTTGGGGCGCATCGCCTGGGCGGTCGTTCTCTCCACATTGCTGCTCCTCTGCATAGTACTGGCTTCCCGTCTGCCGCTGGTGGCCGCGTTTGGCTTTCCGCTCTGGAACTTTCCCCGTTCGGTGGTGCTCATTGACGGTCTTTTGCTCTTGCTCGGCGTGGGGGGCATCCGCTTCAGCGTGCGCCTGGCCACCCGCTGGCAGCCTTTTGCGCGTGGCGTACAGGTGCGCCGGGTGCTGGTGGTGGGCGCGGGGGATGCGGGGGCGATGATCGTGCGCGAGATGCGCCAGAACCCAAGCCTGGGGTTGGAGCCAGTGGGTTTTATTGACGATGACCCTACCAAGCAGAATGTGCGCATCCACGATGTGCCTGTGCTGGGGACGCGCTCGGATATCCCAATGGCAGCCCAGGAATACAAGGTTAGCCAGGTCATCATTGCCATGCCTACGGCCACCGGCGTCACCATCCGGGAGATCGTGCGCATCTGCGATCAGACCGGTGTACGCGCCCGGATTATGCCCGGATTGGGCGAACTGCTGGATGGTCGGGTGACCCTGAAGCAGGTGCGCGATGTACGCATCGAGGATCTGCTGCGCCGGGAGCCGGTGCAGACCGATGTGGAGGCTGTGGCTGGGCTGTTGCGCGGCAAACGGGTTTTGGTGACCGGCGGCGGCGGCTCCATCGGCAGCGAACTCTGCCGACAGATTTGGCGTTCCAACCCGGCCGAGTTGATTATCCTCGGCCACGGCGAGAACAGCATTTTCGATATTCACAACGAGTTGCGCGGCGAGGAGCCGGGTGTTGGCGATGAAAATGGACATCGAGACGGTCCCCAGTTGACGCCAATCATTGCTGATATTCGTTTTGGCGAGAGGATACGCCAGGTCTTCGAGAGATACCGACCCCAAGTTGTATTCCACACCGCTGCCCACAAACATGTGCCGCTGATGGAGATGAACCCGGTGGAGGCAGTGACCAACAATGTGCAAGGGACTGAGAATGTGGTGGCGGCGGCCCTGGCCGTGGGTGTCGAACGCTTTGTGATGATCTCCACGGACAAGGCAGTCAACCCCACCAGCATTATGGGTGTCAGCAAACGCAGCGCCGAATTGGTCGTACACCGGGCAGCCAAAGTCAGCGGAAAACCTTATGTGGCCGTGCGTTTTGGCAATGTGCTGGGCAGTCGGGGCAGCGTCGTTCTCACTTTCCAGCGCCAGATTGCAGCGGGCGGCCCGGTGACTGTGACCCACCCGGAGATGAAGCGATTCTTTATGACCATCCCCGAAGCGGTGCAATTGGTCTTGCAGGCGGCTGTCCTGGGCAGTGGGGGCGAAGTCTTTGTGCTGGATATGGGCCAAGCAGTGCGTATCGCTGATTTGGCCCGTGATCTGATTGAATTGTCTGGTTTGCGCGTGGGGGAGGATGTGGAGATCGTTTACAGCGGGATGCGGCCGGGCGAGAAACTCTTCGAGGAACTCTTTATCCCCGGTGAGCGCTATGTGCGCACCCGCCACGCAAAGATATTTTTGGCCTCCAACGCCGGGCTGCTGCTGCCCAACGATTTGGATACCAAATTGGCTGCCCTCTACAGGGGGGCGCTGCAAGCAGACGAGACGGCCATTCTGGAGAGCTTTCGCCGGTTGGTGCCCGAATTTCAGCCCGTCGGGCGCAGTGTAGTGGGGAATGGCCGGGTCGCACCATTGGAAAGAGAGATTTCTTCCAACGGTGTGGCCCTGCTGTAATCGAGTGTGGATGGTTGTCTTTGCATCTTACCCACGGCAAAGATCAGGGCAAAAAGCCACCAGAAGAGGAAATTGACCTTAGACCCCATCGCCACCGCGTCGGCCATGCTATAAACTGTCTGGGCCACCAGGACACCGAGCAGCGCGCTGGCCCAGACTTTGTCACCCCTTTTCCAAACACTTGCTATCGTTGCGCCTGCCATCATATAGAGGACAAGCAGGGCGAGCAGCCCAGGGATGCCAAAGTCCAGGGCCATCTGCAAAAAGAAGTTATGGGCATGGCCGATATCGTAGTCGGGGGCAATCGTGAAGAGTGGGTAGAGCAGATTGACGATGCGCCGAAAGCTGCCCAACCCCATCCCCGTGAAAGGGAAATCCTGGATGCCATAGAGGGCGCGGCTCCAAATTTCGATACGTCCTTGCAGGGTGAGGGAGCCGGCCACCTCTTCCACGTTCTCTGCGGTTTCCAGGCTGCTCGACAGCGCATCCAGGGGCACAACCGTCAGCCCGAGCAGAACAGCCAAACCCCCTGCCAGCAGCAGCCAGCGTCCCCAGCGCCAGTTGACCAACAACATAGACGCCGTTCCCACCCCCATACCCAACAGCGCGCCCCGGGATTGGCTGAGGATGAGTACCGTGCCGATGATAGCAGCGGCCACCCCCGCCGGTAGCCAATTGACCCATTCTTTGCGGTGATGCAGGAATGTATAACCGGCCAACGCCACCAGTAAAGGCAGCACATAGAGCAGTGTCCCTGCCAACTGGTTGGGGTTGAGTCCGTCTTCTGCCCCAGCCAATACCCCAAGCAGCGGCTTGGGCAAGCGGTCCAACAGCGGGCCAATCACCGGAAACTTGTTTGACCATTGAGTCCCAAAGAGCGCCGCCACCGCAATCCCCACCCCAATTCCCCCAAAACCTGCCACGCAAAGATCGAACAACTCCCGCCGCCGCCCTGCGTGGCTGACAATCGTCCAGAAGAGAAAGAAGTTCCAGATTAGAATCAGTGTACGGGGGATGGCATATTGCTCGCGCAGCGTTCCAGGCGCGGCCCAGATCGAGACAGGCAGCATCACAAAAAAAAGAAAAAAGATGGGCCAGTCGGCCGGGGTGCGCCGAAACCAGACGCCGATGGTCAGCCGCCGCCAGAACCAGCCCGCCGCCAGGATGCCGATGGCGAAGGCGATCTCCTGGGCCTGGAAGCGGCCAGGGAAATAGAGTACCGGCGCGGTCAGGGCCAGGAGAAGGATCTCGACAAAGAAAGGGGTGTCCCAATACTGGAGAATGTGGAATCCAGAATGCGGGATGGGGAGAGGGGACTGGGGATTTGCGACTGGCGACTGGATCGGTGTGATCATGGGAGACGCAGATTCGGGTGGTTGGAATGGATGAATGCTGGTTGATCCTAGCACAAGCGGCGAAGGGAGGCAAAGTAGGAGAACAGTAACGCAAGCTGTCAGCTTGCGCTGTCACTGATAATAGGGCAGAATGGATTTTGCCAATGCGCTGACGGATTGATTGTTCACTGCCCCAAAAAAGTCCCCGGCACTTCGGAAAGTGCCGGGGACTTTTTTGTCTTACACCCGTGGCCCATCATCATTCATCGCCACTGGCACGGCTTCCTCGCGCTGGAACTGGCTCATATAGAGGTCGTAGTAGGCGCCCCGGCGATCGAGCAGTTCGGTGTGGGTGCCCCGCTCCACAATCAGCCCGTCCGCCAACACCAGCACCTGATCGGCATTGCGGATGGTACTCAGTCGGTGGGCGATGACGAAGCTGGTGCGCCCTTCCAACAATTTTTCCAGCGCGGCCTGAATCTGCCGCTCGGTACGCGTGTCCACGCTGCTGGTCGCCTCGTCCAGAATCAGAATGCGGGGATCGGCCAGGGCAGCCCGTGCAATGGCGAGCAATTGGCGCTGGCCCTGGCTCAAACCGCTGCCCCGCTCGCCCAGCACAGTCTCGTAGCCATCGGGCAGGGAACGGATGAACTCATCGGCGTGGGCCAGCTCGGCTGCGGCCAGCACTTCGGCGTCGCTGGCGTCGGGGCGGCCAAAACGGATGTTGCTCATCACGGTATCGCTGAAGAGGAACGAATCCTGCAGGACAATACCGATCTGTCTGCGTAGATCAGCCAGCCGCACATCCCGTACATTCACCCCGTCAATAGTGACAGAACCGCTTTTGGCGTCGTAGAAGCGGGGGATGAGATTGATGATCGTCGTCTTGCCCGCGCCTGTCGGTCCTACAATCGCTACGGTCTGCCCTGGCTGCGCGGTCAGGTTGACCCCGCGCAGCACCGGTTCGCCGGGGTTGTACTCCAGCGTCACGTCTTTGAACTCCACCAGCCCGCGAATCTGGAGCATCTCCACCGGATGGGGCGCTTCCACAATATCCGGCACCTCGTCCAATAACCCAAAGATGCGTTCGGCACCGGCGACGGCGCTCTGGATATTTGTCCACAGCACGCTCACCTGTTGAATGGGCTGGTTGAAACGCTGGACGTAGCCCAGAAAAGTCACAATCAGCCCCAGCGAGACCGCAGCGCCGCCCAGCGTCTGGCCGCGCAGGAGCAGGACACCGCCCACACCCACCACAATGGCGATGGCGACATAACCCAGCGCTTCCAGGGCAGGGGCCAGGGCCGCGGTGTAGGCCACGGCGCTGATGTTGGCGTCGCGGTTGGCCGCGTTGCTCTGGCGGAAGTTTTCGATGTTGGCATCTTCGCGGGCAAAGGCTTGCACTTCGCGCACGCCAGAGATGCTCTCCTGCAGGTTGGCGTTGACGTTGCCGATCTCTTTGCGGGTCTTGCGAAAGGCTTTGCGCGCCTGGCCGCTGAACCAGAGCGTCGTGACGATCATCACTGGCACAACGAGCATACTGAGCAGGGCGTAGACGGTGTTCAGGGTCAGCATCTTGTAGATGATCCAGACCACCAGCAGAATACCGCCCAACACTTGCAGCAGGGCGAAGCTGATGGCCTGTTGCAGGGTGTCCATATCATTGGTGATGCGGCTCATCACATCGCCCGCCTCGTTTTTGGCGTAGTAACCCAGCGAGAGGCGGTGGATGTGGGCAAAAACCGTCTCGCGCAGGTTGCGCAGGACGTGATTGCCCGCCCAGCTCATCAGAAAGAATTGCAGACCGCCGAGCAGTGCCCCAGCCACAAAGAGACCGGCGATCAACAGCACCAGCCGGGCCAATCCGCTGACCAGATCACTGGTCGGCGCATCCGCTGGGAGTGTAGAAAGCCAACAGTTGAGCTGCGAGGCACTGTTCTTGCCGAATTGCTGGGTAAGGTCGTCTGCGCCGGGCAGAGCGGTCGCGCCGCTCGTGCTGTTTTCCACTGCGGAGCGGGCGACAGCCGGGGCAATGAAACAGTCGGTGGCCTGACCGATCAGCTCCGGAGCGGCCACCTGTGTCCAGGTGCCGACAACGATCAGCAGGGCCACAAGCAGCAGCACCGTTGTGTAGGGTTTGAATAATCCGCCTAACCGGGCGAGGGTTGCCCCGACTCGGATTGGCTTGGAGGTCTCCTGTTGCAGAAGACGCTGGGGTGACATCATAATTGTCTTTCCTCCGTGTACGCTATAGTGTATTGCCTATTGCGTCTGGTCGTGTAGATGCGTGAAACGTGAAACGTGAGAGTATGTGACGTGAATTCACATTTCACGTTTCACTTTTCGGCCCGCACATTTTGGCTGTCGGCTACGCCGCCTTATGCAATCCGTAACACGCAGTACCATCTTATCCAGTGACAGCGGCCAACTGCTCCACATCCACGACTGCATCTTCCACCAATTGACTGCTGAAAATCTCCACGTAGACCGGGTTGGTTTCCATCAGTTCGGTGTGAGTGCCCACGCCGACGACGCGGCCCTTTTCCAGCACGATGATCTGGTCGGCGTTGCGCACAGTGCTGATGCGTTGGGCGATGACGATACTCGTGCGCCCTTGCATCAGACGATCCAGCGCGCGCTGGATCGTCGCTTCGGTCGCCAGGTCCACGCTGCTCGTCGAGTCGTCCAGAATGAGAATGCGCGGGTCGAGGAGCAGGGCGCGGGCAATCGCTACCCGCTGCTTTTGACCGCCGCTCAGCGTCGAACCCCGTTCGCCCACCGGCGTAGTGTAGCCTTCGGGAAAGGCGGTGATGAAGTCGTGGGCCGCGGCGGCTTTGGCCGCGGCCATGACTTCGGCATCCGTGGCGTCGGGCCGGCCAAAGGCGATGTTGTCGCGGATGGAGCCGCTGAAAAGATTCGTCTCTTGCAGCACAATTCCAATCTGGCTGCGCAGAGATTCCAGCGTCACATCGCGCACATCAACGCCGTCAATCGTCACTTTGCCCTCGCTCACATCGTAGAAGCGGGGGATGAGGTTGATGACTGTGGATTTGCCGCTGCCCGTCGCGCCCAGCAGCGCTACTGTCTGGCCCGGTTTGGCCTCGAAGCTGATGTCGGCCAGCACCGGATCACCGCTGTCGAAGTAGCGGAAGGTGACATTTTCAAAGGCCAGTTTGCCCCGTGTGGCGGGCAGTGGCCGCGCCCCCGGCTTGTCGGTGACGTCGTTCTTGGCGTCCACAATTTCAAAGATGCGTTGCGCGCTGGCGCTGGCCTGGCTCATCTGGCTGATGATAAAGCCGAGTTGACCGATGGGGAAGAAGACGTAGACCAGATAGAGGCTGAACTTTTGCCATTCGCCAAAGGTCAACGTGCCGTTGATGATCTGCGCGCCGCCATAGTAAATAACTGCCGCCTGGCCCAGATTCGCCAGGAGAAAGATAAAAGGAAAGAGAAAGCTGAAGACCTTGGCTACGGTAATGCTCTGGTTCATCAGATCTTCGGCTGCGCTGTGGAAAACCTTCTGCTGTTCCGGCTCGCGCACAAAGGCTTTGACCACTTTGATGCCGGCCAGATTCTCTTGCAGGACTGTATTCAGCCTCGATAGTTTCGTCTGTACCGCGGCGAAGAGGGGCTGGGCCACTGCGCCAAAGATCATAAATAGAACCAGCGCCAGGGGCAGAACGGGCAGAATTACCAGCGTCAGTTTGTAGTTGGTAAAGAAGAGAATAACCAGCGTGCCCAACAGCAGTACCAATGCCTGCAAAGCCATCAGCAGACCCTGACCGATGAAGACGCGTACCTTTTCCACATCATCAGTGGCGCGGATCATCAACTGGCCTGTGCGGTTGCGGTCGTGGTAGCTGAAGGAGAGGCGCTGAATTTTGGCGAAAAGCTCGTTGCGGAAATCGAAGGCCACACTCTGGCTCACCTGCTCGGACATATAAGTCTGGGCAAAGGCAAAGAGACCCCGGGCGATAGCAAAGACGACAATCAGCCCCACCGCCCAGTAGAGCGCGAGTTCGGGCCGGTTGGCGTAGGTATCGAATTGTTCAGCGCTCCAGGCCAGTTTTCTCAATATGGCTGGCAAAAACTGGGCTGGCACACTGGCGATCTGCTGGGCGATCATCCCGTTCGTTACTGCGTCCAGAATGTTTTGCACCAGTTGGGGCACCACCAATTGTGCGCCTGTGCTGACAAACAGGAAAATGTAGGCGGAAATCGTCATTTTCTTATAGTGGCCCAAGTAGCGGATGGCGCGCCCCAATCCACCAAAGTTGGGACGCGGTCGTTGGCCGCGTCCTTCTGGGCGTGAAGGCCGTTGGAACATTTTCGTTCCTCCTGTCTATGCGGTAGTTGTGTTGGCATCATTCTCTATACAACGTAGCAGAGAGAGATGCAGTTTTTCCAGCAAAGTTTGCAATTGTTCGATCTCGTCGCTGCTCAGACCCGTGGCGAGATCGTTCAAAAATCGGATGTGAATGGGCAAGGAATGGCGCATGACGCGCAGCCCTTCCGCGCTCAATTGAATACGAAAGGCGCGCAGATCGTCCGGGTCGATCTGCCGTTCGATCAGCCCCCGCTCCTCCAGGCTGCGCAGGTGTGCGCTGACGGTGTTTTTGCTCAACCGTTGGCTGCGCGCCAGTTCCGTGGGCGTCAAACTTTTGTTCGCACCCTGCGCGGCCACCAGCAGCCGCACCAGCAGCCGCCATTGGGGCGACGACATTGAATCCTGGCGCATCTGTTCGCCCAGAATCGTGTCATAAGCCCCGTTGCACATCTTCACCAGACGCAACAGTTCCAGCCCGTGGGTCTCCGTCATGCCAACTTCGGCGAGCAAATGAGAAAAGGCGGCCCGGTATTCAGTATGGGAAGTTTGATTCGTCGGCGTACTGGTCATGCATAGAATTGTACGTCAACGAACTAAATTGGGCAAATTGGGGATTGGGGATTGGGGATTGGGGATTGGGGATTGGGGATTGGGGATTGGGGAGGGGGGACTGGGGATTGGGGATTGGGGAGGGGGGACTGGGGACTGGGGAGCGGGGACTGGGAGATTAGTGACTGGGGAGCGCCAATCTCCCAATCTCCAAATCTCCCAATCCCCAATCCCCGCTCCCCTATCTCCAATCAAAAAGGCCCGCCATCTGACCGATGACGGGCCTTACTCAGTACCCCCGACAGGACTTGAACCTGTGCCTTTGGCTCCGGAGGCCAACGCTCTATCCACTGAGCTACGGGGGCAGAACAACCGGATTTGCGACAGAATTATAGCACATCCGAGGGGAGACGAGCAAATTGCGTAGGTTGGGTGAATGCCGTCCCTCCAACACCGAATGTCCCGCCAACAGAACAGGCATTCACCCAACAGCCACACACCCGCGCTCTGTTGGGTTCTTGCCGCCGGAGATCGTCGAGCGTCCTGGCGCGTGTGCGGCAAGAACCCAACCTACGAGATGACATTCCGCACGGCTTGTGCTATCATCTGTCTACAGAAATCTGTCCCCTATCCACTGACCGAACCAGCACTTTGCAGAGGAAGAATCCCGTGTCTGTTGCCAATTTTCAACCCGCCGAACGGGTACGCTCTTTCGGCACAACAGTCTTTGCCGAGTATAGCGCTCTGGCCCTGCAATACAACGCCGTCAATCTGGGCCAGGGCTTCCCCGACTTTGCGCCCCCCGACTTTGTAATAGAGGCGGCGCGCACAGCCCTGATCAGCGGCTACAACCAATACGCGCGCAGCGCCGGCCATCCCCGGCTGGTCAAAGCCATCGCCGCCGTCTACAGCCCGCTCTATGGCCGCGATCTCGATCCGCTGACGGAAATCGTCGTCACCACCGGGGCCACCGAAGCCATCTTCGCCACAATGCAGGGGCTGGTCAACCCCGGCGACGAGGTGATCCTCATCGAACCCTTCTACGACAGCTACCCCGCCGCGGTGTTGATGGCCGGGGGCACGCCGGTCTATGTGCCCCTGCGCCCCGCGCCTGGGGCCACCAGTGCCGCCGACTGGTCGTTGGATATGGACGAACTGGCCGCGGCCATCACCCCGCGCACCCGGCTGCTGGTGGTCAACACCCCCAACAACCCGGTGGGCAAAGTCTTCAGTCAAACCGAATTGGAGAGCATCGCCAGCCTGGTACAGGAACGCGATCTGGTCGTCCTCAGCGACGAGGTCTACGAGTGGATGACCTACGACGGCATCCCGCACCTGCGCCTGGCCACCCTGCCCGGCATGTGGGAACGCACGATTACGCTGGGCAGCGCGGGCAAGACCTTCTCAGTCACCGGCTGGAAGATCGGCTGGGCCATCGCCCCCCGCCCGCTGGCCCACGCCGTGTTGATGGCCCACCAGTGGATTCCCTTTGCGGTGACGACGCCCCTGCAAGAGGCGGTCGGTGCGGCCTTCGAGCAGGTGGAGGAGCGGGGCTATTTTGCCGAGTTGACTCGCATGTACAACGCCAAGCGCGACAAACTGGCCGAGGCGTTGGCCGCGGTGGGCTTGACACCGGTGATCCCCCAGGGATCCTACTTTATTCTGGTGGACACGGCCCATCTGGACCCGGCCCATCGGGACGCTCCTACACCCACCGACGACCCGCGCGATGTACAGATTTGCCGCTGGCTGACGCGGGAGATCGGCGTGGCCGCCATCCCGCCTTCGGCCTTCTACAGCCCCGGCCACAAAGTCCTGGCAAAAGACGTGGCCCGTTTCTGCTTCTGCAAAACCGACGCTGTCCTGGACGCCGCGGCCCAGCGTCTGCGCCAGAATTTCGGATAACAGAGGACGCAGATTGCGCAGAAAAGACAGATTTACGCAGATTTTTTCGCGTTCACCCAAATCAGCCAGTCCAAGAAAATCAGCGCAGATCAATTTCAATCATGAAAATCTGCGTCCCTCTTTCTGTCAGGAGAAACGTCAATGGAAATTCGAGTTGTGCAGAGCAATATCGCCCAGTTGGAGAGTGACTGTATTGTTGTCAATCTGTTCGAAGGAGTGACAGCGCCCGGGGGTGCGACCGGCGCGCTGGATCAGGCGCTGGGCGGGGCGATTTCCCGTCTCATCGCCAGCGGTGACTTTACGGGCAAGGCTGCCAGCACAGCCCTGCTCTACACCGACGGCAAAATTCCTGCGCCCCGTGTACTGCTGGTCGGGTTGGGCAAGGCCGAGAAGTTTGATCTGCACGGCGTGCGTGCAGCCAGCGCGCTGGCTGCCAAGACGCTGGCAAAGCTGGATGGGGTCAAAAGCTACGCCACAATCGTCCACGGCGCGGGCATAGCCGGTCTGGATGTGGCCCAGGCCAGCCAGGCCGTGGCCGAGGGCATGCTGCTGGCCGTCTACCAGGCCACCCAGTACAAACGCGAACAGAAGGCAGCCGGGCTGGAGAGTTGCGTCGTCGTCGAGTTCAGCCAGGAGAAGCTGGCTGATGTGAGCGCGGGTGTGCGCCGGGGCGAGCTGATTGCCCGCGCCGTCTACACCGCCCGCACGCTGGTCAGCGAACCACCCAACCTTCTCTTTCCGGTGGAGCTGGCCGCCCGCGCCCGGCGCATGGCCGAGGAGGTTGGGCTGAAGAGTACTGTCCTGGGCGAGGCCGCCATGCGCGAATTGGGCATGAATATCCTCCTGGCTGTGAGCAAAGGCAGCGCCAACGAAGCCCAGTTTCTCATTTTGGAACACGCGCCCGTCGGTCACGAGAACGAACAGCCCCTCATTTTTGCGGGCAAGGGCATCACCTTTGACACCGGCGGCATCAGCCTGAAGCCGGAAGCCGAGATGTGGCGTATGAAGAACGATATGGGCGGCGCGGCCGCGGTCATCGGCGCGCTGGAAGCGATTGGCCGCCTGAACCTGCCCAGGCGGGTGATCGGCGTGGCCGCCTGTGTGGAAAATATGCCCGACGGCAACGCCTTCCGCCCTGCGGATATTGTGACAGGGATGACGGGCAAGACCGCCGAAATTATCAGCACCGACGCCGAGGGGCGGCTGGTCCTGGCCGACGCCCTGGCCTATGTGGCCCGCTTCAACCCATCGGCGGTGGTTGATCTGGCGACGCTGACCGGAGCGGTGGGTGTCGCCCTGGGCACTGTGCGCGGCGGGCTTTTCTCCAACAACAGCGAATTGCAGGATGCGCTGATGGCCGCGGGCGAGCGCAGCGGCGATAAACTCTGGCCCTTCCCGATGGACGAGGCGTATCTGGAGGGGATCAAAAGCGATATGGCGGAGGTGAAGAACAGCGGCGGCAAGGGCAGCGGTTTGAGCAGCAGCGCCAAATTCCTGGAACACTTCACCGAAGGCTATGCCTGGGCGCATCTGGACATCGCCGCTATGGCTTGGAGCGACACGGAAAAGGGCGCGGAGACGCCCAAAGGCGCTACCGGCTATGGGGTGCGCCTGCTGGTGGAATTGGCCGGCGCGATATAAGTGATAACCAAACTGGAAAGGTAACCACCAAGACACAAAGGAATTAGAAGCTCGACTTTTCAGAAAAAGTCGAACTTCTAAAGGTCGGACGTTTTTCTTCTTCGTGTCTCGGTGTCTTTGTGGTTGTTCCATCCGGTGAAAGCAGTGCGTTCGTTTACAACTTTCGGGCAGAGGAGGAGACTGTATGAAGAAACGAAATGGAATGCAACAGATGGGACGGCTGGCGCGCACAAGCAGACGGCTGGTGTGGGCCACCAGCGCCGCGCTGGTGTTGATTGGGCTGACCGCACCGCTGGCTGTTGCGGCCGGCGTGGCCCAGGAAGCCGCTGCTGGGCCAGCGCTTTGGCCGGTGCTGCTGCCTCTGTTGGCGGCCGCGGCCAGTGTGGAGCGGGCGGTGGAGTTGGGCTGGAATTATGTGGAGTGGGCGCTGATGCGTTTTGTTGGCTGGCGGCCCAGCGACCTGAAGACGGCGAGCTACAGCCAGTTCAAGAGCGGGACGAGTCTGCTGGCCGGGGTTGTGCTGGGGGTTCTTGTGGTCAACTACAGCAGTATGCGTCTGCTCGCCCATATCCAGCCGCTGATCCCCACCTTTTTTGTGGGCGACGCCAGCCAGATGGGGCTGTGGGATGTGCTGATCACCGGCGCAGTGGTGGGCGCTGGATCGAAACCAGCCCACGACATTCTGGGCATCATCACCCAACTGAAGAACTTTGCTGGCAACTCGGCGCTGAAACAGCGGGAAGAGGCCGGCGCGGCCCTGGCCGATGGCATTTTGAAATTGGGGCAGAGCCAGCAGCAGCCCGCCGCCTACAGCATTGACGTGCCGGGGATGGGGCCATCCGCGGTCGGCGGCTCCGCCGCCACCGCCCGCGGCCGGATGTTGGAAGAGACAGGCAGCCGCAATACACCCGAAGCCAGTGTCGAACGTTATGCGCGGGCCATCCACGACAATTTGTATATGGGTTCGTAGGGGGAAAGAAGAGGCGTGAGGCGTGAGGCGTGAGGCGTGAAACGTGAGAAGGCGATAATTTCACGTTTTACGTTTTACGTTTTACGTCTCTTTTTATCGAGCCAGGGGTATCTCTGTCATCTGTACCCAATCGAAGAGCGCGCGGGATGTGCCCTGGCTGCGCGAACCGGCCAGCAGCCCCACATCGCCTACGGGCAGGCGCAGGTCATTCGTGGCAAAGAGCAGCTCCGGCCCGACATAAAAACGTAGTTGTTGCCCGTCATCCTCCACCGCCAGCAGGTTTTCGCCGCCGACGGTCGCCAGGAGTGGGCTATCGCTCCACGGCTGCAGGGTGCGCCAGTTCCCGTTTTCCTGGGCCTGCACCTGGAATTTGCCGCGGCCATCCACTACAAAGAGATAGAAGTTCTGGTCGTTCTGGTAGCGCACAAGCAGACCGGCGTAGCCCCAGGCCGAGTTGTCCGCGGACGAACCGGTGAGCATCAGACTGCTGTCGTAGCGGTATGCGCCCAGATCGATCTGTCCCAGTGTTGTCCAGGCCAGCACGCCTGGCTGCTCGATGCGAATCTGGTAGAGATCGCCGACGAAGCCCATCGCCCACTCTTTTGTCACCACTTCCGGGGCCAACCCCAGCACAGGCTGTACAAAATCGTCGCGCAGGAGGACGCTGGGTTGTCCAACGCCCGCGCTCGTCATCGCCACACCGGGTTGGAGGTTGCGCAGCAACAGCCAGGCCGTGACCGCCAGCATCCCCGCCAGCAACAGAAACGACAGCCAGACGAGAGCGCCCCTCTCCCGATCCACCGGCGGTTGGGAAATCACCGTCTTGGCCGTGGGGCGCGCAGCCGAGAGACCGATGGCCTGTCGCTTGCGTGCCCGCTCGTCTTGGGCCGCTTCTTCTGGCGTGGGTTGCTTGTTCGTAATCAGTTGCATAAGTTCGGGTACTCGTTTGTAGGGGCGCTGCTTGCTGCGCCCGGTACGCAGGAGACGGGCGCAGCAAGCAGCGTCCCTACACATATCTAAACAACTATAGCAGTCCCAAAAGATGCAGAATCGCGCCCAGACAACCCAGCGGCGGCTTTGTCGGATCGGGCGGCGGCGTGGGTGCGGGCGGCGGTGTGGGTGCGGGTGGCGGCGTTGGGGTTGGGGCGGGCGCGCTGGCTTGCACCGCGGCCAAGGCGTCAACCCGGCCTTGCCCCTGGCTGTTGGCGTCCAGATTCAGGTTCACCGCTGTATCGCGCAGGATGCGTTTGACGTCAGCCGGTGACAATCTGCCATTCGCTTTCAGGATGAGCGCACAGAGACCAGCCACATGGGGCGTGGCCATACTCGTGCCCTGCGCGCTGGTATAGTTGTCGTCCAGCGGCGTGCCCATAGAGGTGCCCGTGGCCCGCGCCGCGATAATTTTGCTGCCCGGCGCTACGATGTCGGGCTTGACCCGACCATCCGCAGTTGGCCCCCGACTGCTGAAATTGGCGATGCCGTCGCTATCTGTGCTGGCCCCGACGGTAATCACTTTGTCGGCCGCGCCGGGGCTGCCCACTGTATTGGCCCCCGGCCCCGCGTTGCCCGCCGCCACCACCACCACTTTGCCCGCATCCACAGCTGCGTTGCACATTGTGCTCAGCGCGTCTTTGCCATCGCTATTGCCGTCCGAACCCAACGAAAGATTGAGAACGTGCGCGCCGTTCTGCACGGCCCACTCCACGCCGGCCATCACATCGCTCATACGCCCGCCACCGGAATCGGAGAGCACTTTCGCCACCATAATCGTGGCCGCGGGGGCCACGCCCGCATATTTGCCGTTGCTGGCCGCGCCCGTCCCCGCCACGGTGGAGGCTACGTGGCTGCCGTGACCGTTGCCGTCCTCCACCGAACCTTTGCCGGAAAAGTCTTTGCTCAGCCCGATGCGCCCGGCAAAATCCGGGTGGTCGCTGTCAATGCCCGTGTCAACGATACAGACGGTGACGCCTGCGCCCCGGTTGCCCAACTGCTGCCACACTTTGTCCGCACCAATATGGGGGACGGAAAAATCCATCATCGTATGCACAGGCTCGTCGTACCAGACATTCTCCACGCCCTCCAACGCGGCCAGGGCGTCGATCTGGTTGGGATCCACATTCACCGCGGCCGCGGGGATGATGCTGTAGTTCTGGGTTACATTCATTGTAGAGATGGCCCGGCTGCCCGTGGCGAAGACCTCGCGGCCGCGGCCCGCTTTGAACTGCACAATCACAGGTACCGGTTCGCTGCCGCCTCTGGCGGATGCAATCAGGCTACGCGTGCGGGGGGTCAGTTTGTCGCTTTCATCCGAAGCCATAGGGTTTCTCCTTGCTGATAATGAGTGAAACGTAAGGCGAGGTGCGTGCTGCTTGCTACGTGAGGTTGCGTCGTGTAATCCCACGTTTCACGTTTCACCTTTCACGTCTCCTCCGTGTCACTGCCACGTATGAACAGAACGATCCACTTCGACGCCAACCAGCCACTCGGCGTCTGCCAGGGAGAGGAGCGCCTGACCGGGGCCGGTGACGACAAATTGGGGCACGAGGTTAAGGCGATAGCGCACGGTCAGCCCGGCAGCTTCCAGACGAGATTGGGTTTCGTCGTCCGCGCTGCGCACGCGCACAATCGCATCGAGCGGCTGCTGGGGAGCAGTTTCGATGGCACGGCGCAACGATGCGGGGATTTTGCCGCTCTCGGGTGGTGTCATGGGCTGATTATAGCACTACAGGCACTGGTACGCAAGCACTTTGCAAAGGGTGGGTTCGCTCGATTCCCGGAATCGGTAGGCATTTCGTCGCTGGCTACGTCCGCTCCCGACGCGCCGGGACAGAAAGCGCCGGGGACTTTGGGCTGAGCAGGCGTACTCTACCAGAACAACCGCCCGGCCCGCGATGAAAAAGAGAGGCCCGATTGGGTCTCTCTTTCCGAAGTTACGAACGTTAGCGTCAACTGCTAAGTACAGTCAACCTCACAAGTGAGCCGAGATCATCCCCGACCGGCTGCACCGGATGTTGGGCATTCTTAACAGTTGCCGCGATAGCAATAACTGTCATAATGATAATAAATGTCAGGTCCGATAACAATGTGGAATCCTGTGGTATTAACTGCACAAATCCGATCCCCTAGTCGGATTGGCCATTTGAAAACATATCCATGACGATCCCCAGGGCTGGTGTAGGTACCAACATATTCTCCATTGATAGTGATGTAGGTATTTGTACCAGCAGATATCCATATCAACTCTGAATCATATTTAGCAGCGTCACAACCATCAGGTTGTTCCTCAAGTCGAATTATCTGGATTTTGTAGTGGTTATTTTCTCCAAGCCATTCATTAGAGTAAGGAGCTAGACCGTCAGAAAAAGTAGCTTCGGAAAACAGGCCGTCTCCAATCACGGTCTGATAGTGTTCTCGAATAGGTCCTTGATTTTGAGATGCTATAGTAGTTGGTGGTATAGATGTAGGCAGAACTGGTGTAGTTGTAGGCGGTACGGGTGTATTCGGTATCGTCGGTGTTGGAGTCAGCACGCTTCCAAGGCTAACAAGAATCCCTATAGAGCCTTGACAAGGGGATAACTCCGTTTGAGGCGAAGGGCTTTGTGATAATACGATGCCTAAAGATGCGTCTTCACTGTATTGAGTTGAAATGGTAGCGTTGAGACCAAGTTGCTGAATACTAAATTGTGCTGCCGATTGCTCTACGCCAACAAGGTTAGGAACTGTACAACTTACTGGTAATGGCTCTTTAACCTCATCACAAGTGCGCTCTGTGCTGGTTCTATTTTCCAGTTCAACGGCTACGGTTTTGATGAACCGTACCCTCCCGATGCCAGCCGTAGCACGGATTTCAACAATGCCATCAACTTTAGTCTCTTTCCAAGCAATTGTATGCTCAGCAACTTTTCCAGGATCAATTTTGACTGTAAATTCTACTCCTCGACTTGAATATTCCCCCCACGACTGTGACACTCCGCTGTCAATGGCTGCCTGTATCTGTGCTTTTAGCACGGCAGGTACTTCTCCCTCAATTAAGCCGGTGATCCCTGTTTCAACATAGTAATTAACGTTTTGCTCGAGTTGCAGATTTCGGGCTATTTTTAGTCCTTGATCTGAGCCATCACAATTATTTTGGCGATGGGTTTCTGTAGCTATCTGAACATATGGTTCTCCAAGTTCAGCTAGGATAATAGACGATCCAGATGTGTTTTCAATTGGATCATTACCACAACCTGCCAGCAAAATGGTAGCGAAAATTGATACCGCTACAATCAAAGACTTAAATGAGGACAACATAGCTGAAATCTCCATTACTTTTGTCTTAGTGTAACGCGAACCGTGTTCCGACATCCGAAAAATCTGCTTAAACGGGTATCCAACGCCACCCGCCGCAAGCACTGCACCGATTTGCGTAATCCGCCATCGCTTATGCAGGAACTCTCTGGTCCCCATAATACTTGGCGAGCAACTCTCGGACAGCAGGAATCAACTCAATCGGGATTTCCATCACTGTTTGCGTCTGATCCGCAAACGCCGCTTCATCTTCGGTGATCGCCTCGTCCTCTGTTTGTTTTTCGTAATGGGAGAGTACTCTCTGTACGCGATGCGCATCCCATCCACGAGGAAGTCTAGTTTGTTTCATCGTTTATCTCCGTCTACGTTGTCTCCGACGATAAGCTGCCAAAGGCTTGCCACTTAACTCATACGCCGTCACGACAAAAACACTGCCTGGTTCAGGATCGGGCACATAAATCACGCGCAGATAGCGTCCACTTTGCGTTTGTCCGATTGCGACACGTGAGCCTTCCCGTCCTGGTCGATCCTCGCCAGGGCGAGTCAGAACATCATGGACTTCGTCTTCGTCAACATCGTGATTGTAGATGTGCGCTTCATCCGTGGCCGGGTCTATGTAAAAACGCAAATTCACGTTTGTTCCCTCATTTTGGCGTCCACCCGACACAAAGCTGCCATAGCAGGTAACACCGATCCTACAGGAACATCTGCGCTGTGTCAAGTGGATCACAAACTCCTTTTGCGCTCACCCTATCGAACGGTGTATCATCCACCAGACGCAACGCCCGCAACCCGTCACCCACCGAGGCCCACCCAATGACACCCGTCCCAGCCCTGACACCCGCCCAACTCAACATCCGTACCGACCCGGCGCAGTTCACTTTTGCCACCACCGCCGAACTGCAACCTATCTCCGACATCATCGGCCAGGCGCGGGCGGTGGCCGCGGTCGAGTTTGCCATCAACATCCGTCGCCCCGGTTACAACATTTTTGCTCTGGGCGGTCCCGGCGTCGGCAAACATACCGTCGTGCGCGACTATTTGACCCAGCAGGCCGCCGACGACCCGCCCGCCTCCGACTGGTGCTACGTCTACAACTTCCAGGAACCCCACCGGCCTGTGGCGCTGGAATTGCCCGCGGGCGGTGGCGCGGACCTGCGCAAGGCAATGGATGAACTGCTCGACGAGATCCGCACGGTTCTGCCCGCCGCCTTCGAGACCGATGACTACCGGGTGCGCCGCCAGGCCGTGGAATCTACCTACCAGCAGCGCCAGGACGCCGAGTTCGCCCGCTTGCAGGCCGAGGCGGTGAGCAAAGGGCTGAATCTGCTGCGCACACCCAACGGGCTAATCTTTGCCCCTGTACGCAACGGAGAGGTGCTGAAAACCGAGGAGTTTCAACAGATGACCCAGGCCGAGCAGGAGGCCATCACGGCCGCCATTGAAGAGATGCAAGAGAAGTTGCAACGGGTGGTGATCCAGCTACCCCGTTGGGAGCGGGAGCTGCGCAAGGAGTTGCAGTCCTTTCACGAGGAGTTGGCCCACTTTACAATAGACCCCCTCTTCCACGAACTCCACGAACAGTACACACCCCAACCCGCCGTGCAGAGCTATCTGGACGCGGTGCAGGCGGATATTGTCGAAAATCTGCCCATGTTTCTGCGCGGCGAGGAGAGCGAGGCCCAAAGCAGCCAGCCCCTTGCGCCCCCGGTGGATGACGGCGATCACTTCATCCGCTACCAGGTCAACCTGTTGGTGGATCACAGCGGGCGTTCCGGCGCGCCGGTGATCTACGAGGACAACCCGGCCTATCAGAATCTGGTGGGGCGGGTGGAATATGTGCCCCACATGGGCGGGCTGCTCACCGATTTTACCCACATCAAATGCGGCGCACTGCACATCGCCAACGGCGGCTATCTGATGATTGACGCGCTGAAACTCCTCTCCCAGCCCTACGCTTGGGAGGGGCTGAAGCGGGCCTTGCGTGCCGAATCCATCCGCATCGAAACGCCGGGCCAGATGCTCAGCCAGGCCAACGCCGTCTCCCTTGAGCCAGAACCCATCGCCCTGCGTCTGAAAGTGGCGCTGATGGGCGACCGCGACCTCTACTATCTGCTCAGCCAGTCGGACCCGGACTTCGACGAGTTGTTCAAAGTGATGGCCGATTTCAACGACGAAATCGAACGCACACCGGAAAACCAGATGCTCTTTGCCAGGCTCATCGGTTCCATGGCGACCAGACGGGCCTTGCGCCATCTGGACCGGGAGGCCACAGCCCGGGTGATTGACCAGTGCAGCCGGGGGGCCGGGGATGCGGGCAAACTCTCTATGCGCGTGGCGGCGGCGGTGGACCTGTTGCAGGAGGCCGATTACTTTGCCGACAAAGCCGGGGAGACGATCATCCATCTGGCCCACGTGGAGCAGGCGTTGGAAGCCCAGCGCTACCGGGCCTGGCGCATCCCCGAACGCAGCCAGGAGTTCATTCTGGACGGCACAGTCAATGTACAGACCGACGGGGTGGCCGTCGGGCAGATCAACGGGCTGGCGGTGATGCAGTTGGGTAGCCTGACCTTCGGTCAGCCCAGCCGTATTACAGCCCGCGTGACGATTGGCCGGGGCGAAGTGGTGAACATTGAGCGCGAGGTGGCGATGAGCGGGCCGAGCCACAGCAAAGGCGTGCTGATTCTGGCCTCGTTTTTGGCCGCCCGCTATGCCGTAGACACCCCTCTTTCCCTGTACGCCGGGCTGGTCTTCGAGCAATCCTACGGCGGCGTGGACGGGGACAGCGCCAGCTCCACCGAACTCTACGCGTTGCTCTCGGCCATTTCTGGCGTACCCATCCATCAATCCTTCGCTGTTACCGGTTCCGTAGATCAGTTTGGCAATGTGCAGGTTATTGGCGGGGTGAACGAGAAGATCGAGGGCTTCTTCGCCATCTGCCAGCAGCGGGGGTTGACCGGCGAGCAGGGAGTACTCATCCCGGCCACAAATGTGCGCCATCTGATGTTGCGCCAGGAGGTGGTGGAGGCGGTGGCGGCTGGGCAGTTTCACATCTACCCCGTTTCCCACATAGACGAGGGCATCGAACTGCTCACCGGCGTCCCCGCGGGCGTGGCGGACGACACGGGCATCTACCCGGAGGGGTCAATCAACCGGCTGGTGCAGGATCGCCTGCGTGAGTTTGCCCGCCGCTGGTCCGCCTTCCACCGGCCAAATGGGGCGGAGATTGCCTGAAGTCGAAGAGAGGGGTTGAAGATGGATGAGCGATTTATAGCATTCGAAGAATGGGAGGCCGAACGGCTGTGGGATCCCGAGTTCGTTGCTGCATTGGCCGCGCGTGAACCCGCTTATCAGGTGGCTCGCCTGCGCATCCTGCGCGGCTTGACGCAAAAACAACTGGCGGAATTGGTGGGCACCGGGCAATCAAGCATTGCCCGTCTTGAAAGTGGCACTACACCCCCCAACCTTTCCTTCCTGAACAAAGTAGCTGCGGCACTTGGCGCGCGTGTGGAGGTGCATTTGTCTCCCATTGACGACGCATTTTCGCTGCGGGCGTGAAATTGCTGTCTAATCACTCGTTTCCCGTTTCTGCTCCAAAACCATCACCAGCCAATCGCTACTTCCCCTCCCCCAACGCATCCACGATCGCGCCCACATTGTAACGCATAAAATTCAGATATGTCGCCGCGGGTCCGTCCGCTGCGCTCAGGGAATCGGTGAAGATGGGCACAACCGCAATGCCCAAATCCTGGGCCAACTGCTGCGCCTGACGCGGATTGACTGTGGAACCGACGAAAATGGCCCGCACATCCTCAGCGCGAATCTGATCCTGCAACTGGGCCAGGTGTTGGGCTGACGGCTCGGCCAGGCTGCTGAAGGAGGGGACGACCAGCCCGACGATCTGAAAATCAAATTCCTGGGCAAAATAGGCCAGGGTGTCGTGATCCGTCGCCAGCTTGCGCTGCTCGCTCGGAATCTGACCAACCATCTCCTGCAATGCGGATTGAAGGGCAGCCAACTCGCCCCGGTAGACCGCAGCGTTGGCCGCGTACGCCTCGGCGTGGGCCGGGTCTAGCGCCGCAAGACTCTGCTCGATGTTGTGAGTCCACTGCTCCACCGCGGCGACGCTCCACCAGGTGTGGGGGTTGCCGCCTGTGTGGTGATGCGCCTCTTCCTCCTCATCGGCTTCAATCAGCGCCACCCCTACATTGACGGGGACTGTTTTGGCGTGGGTGCTCACGTCCAGAATCGCCTCCAGCGATTCCTCCAGCCCCAGGCCGTTGACAAAAAGCAGATGCGCGTCGTTGATGGCGCGCAGATCATCCGGCGTGGCCTGATAGCCGTGGGGATCCGCGCCCGGCGGCAGCAGCGAACGCAGGCTGATGGCATCGCCGCCGATGCGCCCCACCACATCCGCCACCAGATTGGTCGTCGCCACCACCCGCACTTTCTCGCCTTCCACCAAATCCAGCGCGGCCAGTAGAGGCAAGTGATCCCCTTCTTCTTCCGTCTGGGATTCGGCAGAGGTATCGTGGCCGTCAGCCTGCGGGGTAGCTGTCTGGGCGCAACCACTTAGCAGCAGCAGAGACAGGAGAAAAATTGTCCAAATGCACCGTGTCATTGCCAATGCCTCGCTGTGGAAAATCATTCCCATTCAGATACAACGTTAATTTTCCTCTGCCGCGCCTGCTGGCACAAAACAGACCTGCTCCGCGGCCAGGGCCGGGTGGTCGTAACCGTACTGGTCCGTCGCCTGCCACATCTCTGCCTTGCCGATGACAATTTTGGTTACGCCACCACAGGCAGTGGCGGCATCGCCATCGGCCAGGAAGGAGTCCAGCCATTGGGTGGCGGCGGCACTATAGTCGCTCTCCGGCTGGCCCGCGACCAGACCGGTCAGCGTGCGTTGGGCCGCGGCCACATCCCCGCCCAGCGCCTGGGCCTGGATCAGCCGGAAGCTGCCCAAGCCTTGCAAGAGAGTCAATTCCTTCGCCGCGTCCAGACCGAAGAGGCTGCACGCCTGCAAGGAAGCGTCCTCCAGCGCGGCCCGGTAGAGAGCGATAGCCGGAGTGTAGCTCAACACATCCGACGCTTGCAGGGCCACATCCGCTTCCACCAGCCGCAGCCCTAGACAGTCGTTGCCATCCGCGTTGCGGTCGTAGCGCCACGAGATACGGCGGAAGGGCGCGCCATCCACACTCTGCCAGATTTCCGTGTGGGGCACAGTCAGCCCGCCGCCGACAGTACCGCTCACCCCGCCCACCAGCCGCACTTGACGACCCTTGCCCGGTGTGCCTTTTGTGAGCGTCTCCACCGAGACTTTGCCCCCGGCCAGGGCCGCGCCGGGCAGCACTGCCTGGGTGTATTGACCGCTGGCCTGATCCCACGCCAGCCCCAGCAGACTGGTCACACAGAAGGTGGAGCAGCTTTCCACCTGCCAGAGCAGCTCGGGGCGGCGGTCGCCGTTGGCGTCACCCCAGAAAAGGGGTGTGGGCTGACCGAAGATGTCGGGGGCCAAGACCAGATCGAAGCCACCTTTTTCGTTGCCGTGAAAGAGCAGGAACGCGCCATCCGCGCCCCCCGGCCCATAGCCCACATCGCTGAGGATGGTGGGGAAGATGAGCAGATCGTCGCGCTTGTCGCTGTTGAGGTCGTACTTGACCAGCGCGCCCCGTTTGTCGGCCAGCGCATCACAGGCGCGCAGCCAGGCTTCGATCACAGGCACTGCGCCTTGCGTCTCCTCCAGCACAGCGGGCAGTGTCTCGGCATAGCCATTGATGGCAGTCGGGCATTCGGGCAGGTCAGCCAGGTCAACTTTTGCTGTCGCCTCTGTCGCGGCTGGTGTCGCCGTCGCTGTGGGGGGTGTTTTCGTGGCTGCTTCTGCCACAGGTGCGGGCGCAGGCGGCGCAGCAGCCACAGCCACATCGAGAATCGGGCAGACATCATCGGCGCTGAAAGTAGGGTTGGCGTAGCCGTAATCGGCCAGAACTTGCACAGCCGCGGGGTTGCTGGTGACAAAATTCGTCACCAGCACACAGGCCGACACCGGGTCGCCGGCGGCCAGATAGCCATCCAACCAGATGCGCCCGACCTGGGCGTAGGGCTGGGCCGGATAGCTGTCGGCCAACTGCTCGATCAGCGCCTGGGCCGTGGCCGCTTCGCCCGCATAACCCGCAATCTGCGCCAGTCGGAAGAAGGCGAAACTGCGCAGTTCGTCCAGTTCACCGGTGCGCGTCCAACAGGCGTTGCGTTTGTTTTCAGTGATCGCCTGGGAAAAGAGCGTCTGCGCGGCGGCAAAGTCGAGATCCTCGGCAAAGGCCCCATTGCCGTCCACAATCAAATGGTAGAGACAGGCGCTCTCGCCGTAGCTCTCGCGCAGCAGGCTGTAGGGCGCGCCGGCGCTGCTGGCCCAGATCTCCGTACGCTCGCGCTGGGGTCCCGCCCCCACACTGCCGTAGGTGCCCCCCTTCAATTGAATCTCCGCACCGCTGCCAGCCTCGTCTAATTCGGCGATTTCGACTTGCGCCGAGGCCATCGTAATGGTGCCATCTGTCCAATCCTGCCAGGCTGTGCCGTCCCAACTGCGCACGTAGAGAGTATCGAAACAGGTGCTGGCCCCGCAAGTGGTGTCCAGCCAGACCACATCCGCCGCACCGTCGGCGTTGATGTCTTCAGTCTTCAGCAATTGTACACTGCCCGCAGCGTCGGCCACATACGCAGCGGCATAGCCACCGCCCGCGCTGCCGTTGGCAATCAACAGATCGCCCTGCGCGCTGGCCGTGGCTGCGCCCTCATCCAAAAGCCGGTAAACCAGCGCCAGATCGTCCAAGCCGTCGCCGGTGAGATCGGCCAGCACAGGCCCATCGCTGGCCAGACCGCACCCGTTCAGAAAGGCAGCCAGCAAACCGTCTGCGCTGTCGTCCCGGTTCAGAACCTCTAGCAGCGGGTCAGAAGCGTCGGTCAGATCAGGCGGGCAGGCAGGCAGCCCAAGATTGGGGTCGTGGGTGGGCTTCGCTATCGGCTGCGGCGTGGCAGTAGAGGTGGGCAGAGGCGTCGGCGTGTCGCTGGCCGTGGGCGTCGGGGATGGCGTCGGGGTTGCCGTGGCCGTTGCGCTCGGCGTGTGGGTTGCCGTCGCGGTGGCTGTGTGGGTCGGGTTCGGCGTCGCTGTGTCTGTTGACGTGGCTGTGTTGGTCGCTGTCGCCGTGGGGCTTGGCGTCGCGGTAGATGTGGCCGTCGCTGATGGCGTCGGTGTCTGCGTCGGCAGCGGAGTGCTGGTGGCGGTGGGCGTGACCGTCGCGCTGGGGCGGCTCTGGGCTGGCGCGGGGATCAACAGCCGATCCCCCACATAGAGGATCAGGTCAGAGCGCACATAGCGCGGGTTGGCGGCCTGTAGCAGGGCAACGGGTACATTGACGCGTTCGGCAATGATCGTCCAGCCATCCCCGGCGCGCACGGTGTAGAACTCTTCTTTGGAGACGGGCGCAGTGGGGATTTGCAGCTTCTCCCCCACAATCAGCCAGCCGCTGGCGCGCACGGCCTGGGGGTTGGCAGCCTGCAACTCCTCCACAGTCAGACCGACACGCTTGGCGACGACTGTCCAATTATCGCCCGGCTGGACGGTGTAGGTATAGCCGCCCTCTTGGGCCGCCGCGGGCAGCGCCAGCAGCAGCGCCAAAACCGCTACCGCCAAGCAAAGCGACCAACGGGCCAAAAATCCGAGAGTTTGGGTTCGAGCCGACGACAGATTCATAGAATGCTCCCTGGGTTGCAGCCAACAGTTGATTTGTACGGCGTAGTATACTGCGAGTTGGGATTTCTCACAACCGGACGGGCTGCCGGGTCGGGGGAGTCAAACGCTCCCCGCCGGTCCGTGACCGGCGTGGTCGGTCTGGGTTGGTTCATTCACTCGATTGGGGTACAATCGTAGTTTGCCGTAGGGGCGCTGCTTGCTGCGTCCGGCGCAC
>CAMDEX010000001.1 GCA_945897075.1 Litorilinea aerophila | reverse complement strand
CGGCTTCGTGATCTGCGTCTATGAACTTCCGGCTCATCAGTTGCTCTTCCTATGTGTGTGTTTGGGGCAGGCTTTGTAGGTCTTCTATTCTATCATGACCTGCCGTGGCCCAAAACCCTTCCATCCCTTTTCTCCGACAGGCTGCTAGGTTTCGGAAAACCTGGCAAGTTTCCCCGAAAATGGGACACACTCATTCAAACGTTCAACTCTGCTTGGAGCGACGGGTTTCTATTATACGGGTTTCTATTATGAGGTCGAGTTGATTGACGCAAACGATTGGAATCGATCTGGACGGCCATTCACCGGCGGGCGCTGGCTGCTGCTCCTGCTCATTCTGGTGGCCTTTGCCCGGCTGACCTGGCACTTGGAGGCCAAGAATCTCTGGTGGGACGAGAGCCTGAGCCTGCAACGGGCTGAGTCCGCTTGGGGCGCTCTGTTGGCTGGGCGCATCCTCATTTCAGACAGCCTTACCCAACAGGCAACGGTCGATCAGCACCCCTTTGGCTATTTTGTGCTGCTGGGATTTTTTGTGCGTCTGGCCGGGGAGAGCGAATTCGTCCTGCGCTTTCCTTCGGTGATGGCTTCTACGCTGCTGCTGCCGGGGCTGTGGGCGCTGGGGCGGCTCTTTGTGCGCCGGGGCGTGCTGCCGCCACCTGCTGCCCCCCTTGCGCTCTTTCTTGCCGCGGGCAGCCCTTTCTACCTCTGGTATGGGCAGGAAGTCCGCATGTATACGCTGACCGCGCTGCTGGCCGTTCTGAGCAGTTATGCGCTGCTGCGCTGGACCGAATCCGAGTCACACGTCCGGCGCAGACGGCTGGCCGTCTACATCGGCGTGACCGCTGCCTTTCTTTCCAGCCACTATTTCGCCGCGCTGCTGCTGCCTGTGCATGCGCTTGTCCTGGTGGGTGGGGTGCGACGCAGGCGCAAGCTGGCCCTTCTGCTGGTGGGCGCGGGGCTGCTGGCCGTGGCCGGGACAGTTGCCACCGCAGCCTGGCTGATTCTGCGCCAGCCCCACAGCGGGAGCAATTTCGTTTCGTTGCCTCTTTCCATCCTTCTGCCCGATCTGCTCAACGCCTATAGCCTGGGGTTGAGTGTGAATATCGAACGGGTTTGGTGGCTGGATCTGGTGTTTGGGCTGCTGGCACTGCTGGGCGGGGTGTGGATTGTGCGCCCGCGCGGAGCGGCCCAGAGCGGCTGGCTGATTCCGGCGCTGGTGGTCGTACCGGTGCTGCTGCTGGTGTTGGTGGGCCAGATACAGCCCGCCTATATGAACGCCCGCCATCTGGGGCTGATTTCGGGCTTCTTTTTGCTGCTGGTGGCCGGGGGCGTAGGGCTGATCTGGCAGCGTCACTGGTTGGCAGGGTGCGCACTCTCTCTGTTGCTGGCGGGCGGGATGGCCTACAGCACCCACAATTATTTCACTCTCCCCGAATACAGCAAAGATGACTTCGCTGGCGTGGGTGCGGTGTTGCGCCGGGAGATGATGCCGGGCGATGCGCTGCTCTTGAATCCGCCCCACATGCAGCGCCTCTTCCGCTACTATCTGCCGGTGGATGCGATTGCCGCAGCGGAGACAAATGGTTCGGCTGTCCACTGGTGGGGGATGCCCATTTTCTTTGCGTGGGAGAAGAGCGAAAACGTCCTGACAAGCCTGGCCGGGCGCTATCGCCGGGTCTGGCTGGTCACTTCCGGGATGTACCCCTACGCCGACCCGCAGCAGCAGGTGGAAAACTGGCTGGCCGGCAATGGCCTGCGCATTCGCGAGCAGGGTTTTTACAGCCCCAACTCGGTTTTGGAGTTGGACCTCTTTCTGTTGGGCGGAGCCGTAGCGGAGGAGCTGCCTGCCGATGCCACGCCAGTCCGCGCCGATTTTGGCGATGCGATCCGGTTGGAGGGCTACAAAGTCGGCCGTCCGCTCTGGCCCGGCGCGGCCATCCCCGTCACCTATTACTGGCGTGGGTTGCGCGCTTTGGACGAACGCTATAAATACATTGCAGGGTTGGAAGTGGGTCTGGGCGATGGCGGCGCTCTCCCGTCTCGACCCACCGAGCGGGAATTTTACGATGGCGCGCTGCCCTCCCTCTGGTGGACGCCCGGCGTGCTGATTGTGGAAGAGAGTGAAATCTACGGGGTGTCAGTCAGTTCGAAAGGGGAAGCGACCCTCTCGCTACAACTCTATGCCGCGCAGACGCTGGAAAAATTGCCTGTTGTCACGACGGAAACGGGTACAATTGACGTTGACGGCGTTTCCCTGAAGTTGCCCTTTCCCCTTTTTGTGCCGGAATTTGGCGTGATGCCTGAAAAATGAGATAATAGGCATTGGTGTGTCTATTTTACTCTACTGCCGAGCGGCGGTTTTCGATGCAAAATCCCTCCCCAACCCAACTAGCTCCGCCTGAGCTGACCCTGTCCCCGCGCTGGCGGTTGGGCTGGGCAGGGCGTCATGCAGAGCCGCTCGTAGTGGGGGTGACGCTCCTGCTCTTTCTACTCTTTGGATTCTGGTACAGTCTGGTTGTCCCTCCTTTCGAAGCGCCGGACGAGAGCCACCACTACGCCTTCGCCCGCCATTTGTCCCAAGGCAATGGGCTGCCTGTGCAGACCGCGGAGAGCGATGGGCCGTGGGAACACGAAGGAACCCAGGCACCTCTCTACTATTTTCTGGTGGGGCGGCTGATCTCCGGCATCGATCAGAGCGATTTTGATCAGATCAGCGTTCTGAACCCCCACGCCAATCTGGGCGATCCTCTTTTTCCCGGCAACAAAAACCGGATGCTCTATAGTTCCCGGCCGCTTCCGCTTACGGGGGCTAACCTGGCTGTGCATGTGGGGCGCTGGTTCTCTCTGCTGCTGGGCTTTAGCACACTTTTGCTCACTTATGCTATCGCCCGCCTGGCCCTGCCTGGCTCGCGCCTGCTGCCTATGCTTGTGCTGCTCACGGTGGCAGCCATCCCCCAATTTCAGTTCATCAGCGCCACCGTCTCCAATGACAACTTGGCGATTGTCCTCAGCACAGCCACGCTGTTCTGGTTGGCCCGGCTGTTGATGCGCGCAGATCAGCCTGTGCGCTGGCAGGAGTGGCTGGTGTTGGGTCTGCTGCTGGGGCTGGGCGCACTGAGCAAACTGCACGCACTCGGTCTCTTTCTGCTCAGCGCTGGTGTTGTGTTAGGGCTGGCGTGGCTGCGCCGAGATCGTTGGCTGCCTTTCCGGGTCGGGCTGCTCGTACTGATTCCCGCGCTGCTGATTGCGGGCTGGTGGTATTGGCGCAATTATACGCTCTATGGCGAGTGGTTGGGGGTCAATCAACTATTGACTATCAACGGTCTGCGTGTAAATTCGCGTACGCTGGAAGAGATGCTGGGCGAGCTGCGCGGCGTCCGTTACTCCTTCTGGGGGCTGTTCGGCTGGTTCAGCATTCTACTGCCGGGTTTTGTCTATTCTGCGCTGGACCTGCTGACCCTTCTGATCGCGGGGGGCGTAGCCGCGCTTGTGGTGGGTGCGCGGCGGGGTGGCGCGGCTATCGTGCGGGTGCCGCACATGCGGGTTCAAATGCTGCTCCTGGTCTGGGCGCTTATGTTGCTCGGGCTGATGTTCTATTGGCTCACCTTTGCCACCAGTGGCCAGGGACGGCTGCTTTTTCCTGCGCTTAGCGCGTATGGTCTGTTGATTGTGTCTGGCCTGGGGTGGTGGATACAGATGACCCCAACGTCGTGGCGGCTACCCCTGTTCTTGCTGCTGCCAGTTGGCCTGTTGGCCTCCTCTCTCTATGCGCTGGCCGGGCTGCTGCCTGCCAGTTATCAGGTGCCGTCTGGGCTGACGAGTGTGCCAGCCCAGGCAACCGCCTATCACATTCTCTATGGCACGCCCGGTGGGGATGAGATCGAACTGCTGGCAGTGGAGGTGGCCCAGGGGCGCTACCAACCCGGCGACCTGATCAATATCACCCTGTACCTGCGTGCTTCTGCGCCGATCAGACGGGACTATCCCCTCTTTGTGCAATTGTTGGGTCAAGAGGATCTGGTCGTGGGCAACGTCACCACCCATCCCGGCTGGGGACGCCTGCCCACCAGTCTCTGGCAGCCAGGGCGCATTTATGCAGATCGCTACCAGGTGCCTGTCTGGGACAACGTAAGCAACCGTTCTCCACTGATGGCTAAAGTATTTGTGGGCTTTGTTGATCCCGCAAGCCGCCTGCCCTTGCCCATCCGCACGACGGACGGACTGCCGATCGGGCGGGTCTTTGTGGGCGCGCTCGCGGTGGTTGCCAAACAGCCGCTGGACCCCAGCCTTTTTTACCTGCGCCCCAGCGATGCCAACTTCTCGGAGAAGATTCGGCTGATCGGCTACGAATACCCAGCGAGCGCACAGTTGGGCAACGAACGCCAGATTGCTGTCACGCTGCTCTGGGAAGCGGCCGCTTCTCCGGGCCAAGATTATACGGCCTTTGTTCATCTGGGCGACCAACAGGGTACGCAGGTCAGCGGCTTCGATCAGCCCCCGGCCGAGGGGCGTTTTCCCACCTCTTATTGGCAAACAGGGGATCGCAGCCTAAGTCGCTTTCTCATCGACATTCCCTCCACCCTCGCCGCAGGCAGCTACGAATTGTGGGCCGGGTTGTATGCAGACCCAGTCGGTCTGGAACGGTTGCCCGTGACCTCTACCACCCACACCATCCAAGACCAGCGTGTTCTTCTGGGAATCTTTGTCTTGCAATAACGACCACTCCCTGCTCTCTTCTACCTCCGTCGTTGGGTGATGGCGCATTGAGATGCGCCAAATCTCCCATGCACAAATATTAATTAATCACGAAAATAGAATATATCTGCTTTGCTTGGCATTCCAGCCACATACCACGCACAGAGGAGTTGCCCAATGACTGCTGCCTTGCACCCAGCACGGTTGGATGCGCCGAGGAATCGTCTGGCCCAAAGCCGGAAACCGCAGGCTGTCGTGCCCGTGCCCGAAGAACATCTGGTCGTCTTCACATTGGGTAATGAACGCTATGCTGTGGATATCGGGGATCTCTGGGAGATCAATACGATGCAAACGATTACCCATGTCCCGCGCGCACCCCACTTTATCGAAGGGGTGATCAATCTGCGGGGTGAGATCATCCCGGTGATGGATTTGCGCAAACGATTAGGGTTGGATGCGCGTGCCTATGACCGTAGCTCCCGAATTATGGTGACCCAAACGTCGCACAATCGGCTGGGGCTGATTGTGGACAGCGTACAGGAGGTTTGGAAGGTTTCCAGTAACCTGATCAAACCGGCGGCTGAACAAGGGGCGCTGATTGATGAGGCATTTGTGCGCGGTGTTGCCCAGAAGGAGCAAGAGTTGATTGTTCTCATTGACTTGCAGCGGTTGTTGGGCGAGGACGAGCAGCAGACCATCAATAGAATGGAAGCGTTGTCGTGACCGGATGGGTTATTGGGATGCATAATTATGACTTAACAAGCGACGAAGCCATTGTCTTCTTTGAAGAAGCCAACGAGCTTTTGGAGTCATTGGATCGTGACCTGGTTGCGTTAGAGCAGAGTGCAGATGATGCTCTGCTCCATCGCATTTTTCGCGCAGTTCACACACTAAAAGGCGCAGCCGGCAGCATTGGCCACGAGCACATGGCCTTCTTGGCCCACACCGCCGAGACGCTGCTTGCGAAGGTGCGCAATCACGAGATTGGCGTGACCACGCGTATGGCCAATCTGCTCTTTCAGGTAGTGGAGAATTTTAAGGTCTTTCTTGACGATGTTGTGGCGGATCGCCCTACCCAGGAAAATGCAGAAGATCTGATCCAACAGATCAATGACCTGCAGATTGTAGTTGAGGTTACGGTTGAGGCTGTAGTCACCAACGGCATGCCCCCATTGCCCTTGATTGACGAGCGCCGTCTTGCCCTGCTCGAAGAGGAGATCAACGGCGGGCTGAACCTTTTTCTGATCTATGCAGAGGCAGAACCCAGCGGGGTTGCACCGTTGGCCCGCCTGCTACAACTCTATATGCAGATGGAACGAATGGCCCAGATTGTTGCCTCAACACCCAGCGGCGAAGCGTTGGAGCGGGGCGAAGGCACAGGGACACTGGTTCTCGTCGCTTTGACTGATCTGCATAGCGCCGAGATCGAATCGGAATTGTCGAATATCTTTGAAATCGCTCTCCTGCGCGTAGCCGATATCTCCAACGCCGCTCATCTGCTAGGTGAACAACAGCGCGACCCAGAAATGAGCCTTGAAGCAGTATCCACAGATGGGGAGAAGGCCGTGGCCGACGGAGAAGTGTCGCTGCCCCCTGCTGGGCCAACAACGAGCGACCCGCCCATCGTAGCCCGGCGGGGAGCGGCCCAGGCGTCGCGCACAGTGCGCACAAATGTTGCGCAGCTCGACAATCTGATGAATCTGGCCGGGGAATTGGTGACAGACCGCAACCGCCTGTTCCAAATCTACGAAGATTTGAGTCATCTGCTGGATGAAGATCAGTTGACGATACTTAACGACACCATTACCCATCTTTCAACTGTTACGGATCGCATCCATGACGAAGTATTCAAAGCGCGTATGCAGCCGATTGAGTACATATTTAACAAGTTTCCCCGTTTTGTCCGGCAACTGTGTCAGGAATTGGGCAAGGAGGTCGATCTCGTCGTCTTGGGTCAGGAGACAGAGGTGGATCGCACTGTGATCGAACAGATCGCTGATCCGATTCTCCACCTGGTGCGCAATGCGATTTATCACGGGATTGAGACGATTGAAGAGCGGCTGGCTGCGGGCAAAGAGGCAAGGGGTCAGGTGGAGCTGAGCGCTCGTTCCGAAGAGGGCAATATCATCGTGTCGATTACCGATGATGGGAAAGGCGTTGATGCCGAGCATGTCAAACGCAAGGCGGTCGCGCTGGGTCTAATCACAGAGAAGCAATCTGCGCTGTTGAGTTACAACGAAGCCATCGAGCTGATCTTCGCGCCGGGTCTGAGTACAGCTATCACAATCAGTGAGCTGTCGGGGCGGGGCGTGGGCATGGATGTCGTGCGCAACAATATCCAGAGACTCAGCGGATCGGTCGTGGTCTACAGCGCGCCGGGCGTGGGGACTACATTTGAACTGCGGCTGCCCTTGACTCTGGCAATTATCCCGACTTTGCTGGTGGAAAGTTGCGAACAGGTCTTTGCCATGCCTTTGCCCAATGTGATTGAAATTTTCAAATTGGACCCAACGAGCGTTCAATTGGTGCGTGGGCGGGAGACAATCTATATGCGTGGCGAAGTCTTGCCCCTGGTTCGTCTGAGCCAGCTATTTGAGCGCAGGATCATGAGAGCGCACAACGGGGCGGAAAACGATGCGCAGATGAAGGTGACGGGCGGTGAGCGTGCAGCTGGGCCGGGTTATGTGGTCTCTATCTCCCACCGCGATGTGCATCTCGGTGTTATTGTCTCGAACCTTTTGGGCAAGCAGGATGTTGTCATCAAGGCGCTTGGCTATCCGATCAACAATGTGCGCGGATTGACCGGAGTGACATTGCTGGGGGATGGGCGCATCGGTCTGATTATCGATATGGCAGCTCTTGTATCCATGGCCGTAGAGCCAAAAGCTGCGCTAGAAGAGATCATGCAAAGCGCATAGGTCGGACTCCCGAAGGTCTATAGCTGTTGTCGCCAGCACTCTCACTGCGGGTTTCGTGCAGAACAGAGAAGTTACAGCAAAAGTCAATCATTTCCACATTTCGTTCTGTAAGGGAGGGTTTAATGCAGCAAAAAATTCTTATCGTAGACGACGCCAAATTTATGCGGGTGCGCTGTGCGCGCATCCTGACGGACCGTGGCTTTCTGGTGATCGAAGCAGAAAGTGGCATTCAGGCCATTGAGAAGTACCAGAGTGAGTCGCCTGATGCGGTGTTGATGGATATCAGTATGCCGGGGATGGATGGACTCAACGCACTGCGGGCGATTCGCGAGTTGGATCCTAGCGCACGGGTAGCAATGCTCACCGCTATGGGCCAGCAGAATGTGGTAATAGAGGCGATTAAGGCGGGTGCCAGGGACTTTATCGTCAAGCCTTTTGAGCCTGACCGGGTGCTACGGTCACTATCAAAATTGTTGATGTAGCGTTGCACTGCAATCGTGACAAGGTGAAAACTGTCTCCCTGTGGCTTCGCTCAATCTGCGCTTGCACCGCCCTGTGGCGATGATTCTGTGAGAGGAGGACCTGTATTGGCTGTAAATTTGATGAGTCCCTTTCTAAAAGCCGCCTCGTCTGTCCTTGCCACCGAGACGGGTACGCGTGTTGACAGGGGTGTTGTTACATTGGAAAGTAGCTGTTATACACCCCAAGATGTGACTGTCCTGATGAGTGTCATAGGTGACATCCAGGGCATCGTTCTCTATAGTATGGATATGGGCATGGCTTTGGCGATGGTTTCACAGATGTTGGGGGAGAAACAGGCAGAGTTTGACGACCTGGCGCAGAGTGGAATCGCGGAAATGGGCAATGTGATTACAGGCATTGTCGCCACCTATCTTGCCCAGGATGGATACCGCTGCTCTATCTCTGTACCCACGCTTTTGATCGGCAAAGGAGCTATGCTGTCCACCCTGGGCTTCAAGCGCATGGTGATTCCGTTGACCACACCATTGGGCCATATGTCTATTCACGTTGCATTACGGGAGGACGATGGCCAGGGGTGGAAAAAATCGCGTTGGGGTACCCAGAAATCGCCCGCTTAATCCCACCCACTCTCCATCTCGGCGGTTGACGCAACGGGCATGGTTCACTTTCGGTGAATTGTGCTTTACAAATTCCGGGGCGGCTTTTCCGGGCTCACAGGAGTGCGGGAATGAAATTATCCGCCATTGACGCACTGAATTTGTAAAGATGATTTGACCCCAAATGAACCATGCCACGCAACGGTATTCCGTTCTACGTAAGAACGAAAAGGTCCGACACATCTGTGTCGGATTCTTTGTTTTGTCTGCGGTAGCCAAGCCATCGCATGGGCCAATGGTACGCGGTTCAACTGGGCCTATTATCCCATAATCAATCTGTAAACTTTTTGCTATTCTATATCTATAGAACCAGAGGGCCATCTCTGGTATGCAGAAAGCCTGTTAGCGCAAAGGTGAAGGGCTTCTTTGGTATGATGCCGGGGGATAGGTGGAAAACAGATGAACCCAATCACAACGACAAATCCAGACACACAAAGCAAAATTGACCTTCTTTGGCAGCATTACAGAGAGAGCCGCGCACCCGAAATACACGAAAGACTCATTCTTTTCTATGCACCGATGATCCGAAAGGTGGTGGACCGCATGGGTTTGCGCCCAGCCGGGGCTATCGAATGGGAAGACCTGCTCAACTACGGGGTTTTCGGTCTGATGGATGCAGTGAAACGCTTTGAACCGGAACGGGGGATCAGCTTCGAAACATTCGCCAGCCTGCGTGTGCGCGGGGCCGTGTTGGACGCCCTGCGCCAGCACGATCCATTGGGTCGCCTGGCGCGCCGCCGCGTGCGCGCTGCCAAAGCAACCATCCAGCAACTCTCGGTGCAATGGGGGCGGACGCCCAACGACCGCGAAGTTGCCGAGGCAATCGGTCTGAGCCAAGACCAATACAAACGGGTTTTACAGGATGCCAGCTTCACCATCCTCAGTCTGGACCGACCGGGCTATGACAACGGCGACGGCCATGCTTTGCCTCTGGCGGATCTCCTGGAGGATGCAGGGGCGGCATTGGTGATGGATCGGGTGGAAGAGGAGGAGATGCGCGAGCGGCTGGCCCGTTCGCTCCAGAGACTTTCGCGGCGAGAGCAGATTCTTCTCTCGCTTTACTATTCTGATGGGTTGACAATGCGCGAGGTGGCCCAAGCCATGCAGATCAGCCAGACACGCGTCTGTCAGATTCACGCACGGGCGATTTTGACTTTGAAAACGCTGTTAGTTTCCCCCAAAACACCTTCTGCCGAAAGCGAATCTCCGCTCCGAGACCAGTTGTTCAAGCGAACGAAAGCACTCTCCCCGACGGCCGAAGAGCGGATAGTTCCGTCGCAAGGCCGGCGAAACTCCCACACACAGCCCGCCCATCATTGGTCTGCGATGAGCAATGAACAGGTATCCGTCATCAGTCATCAGTGACAGACTCCACAGATAGCTGATGACCGATGACGAATATGGCTACTTACTTCACCTGCTCCTCCAATCGATCGGTAGCCGGGGGCGGTGTGGGCGAGAAGGCGCTGATCTCGGCCCGCATCTCCGGCGTAAGGACGATGTTCACCGCGTCCAGGGATGGCTGCAACTGCTCCAGGTTGCGGGCACCGATGATGGGCGCTGTGACTGCGGGGTGGCTGAGTACCCAGGCCACCGCCAGACTCACCGGGCTGAAGCCTTTGTTACCGGCGTAGGTGACGAAATCCTCGGCGGTGTCGTAGTACCAATCCAGGCTGTAGCGCCTGACATACATTGGGTTTTCTTGCAGCCGCCCGGCAGCGGGCCGATCTTTGCGGCCATATTTGCCTGTGAGCAGCCCCGCACCCAGCGGGCTGTAGGCGATAACGCCCAACTCTTCTGATTGCGCCAGGGGCAGCACCTCTACCTCCACTTGGCGTTTGACCAGATTGTACATCGGCTGGATGCACTCGAAGCGGGCCAGCATCTCCCGCTCGGCAATGCCCAACGCTTTCATTATCTGCCAGCTTGCCCAGTTGCTCACCGCCGGGTAGAGAATTTTGCCCGCGCTCACCAGATCGTCCAATGCGCGCACGGTCTCTTCGATGGGTGTGTTGGCGTCCATCTGATGTACAAAGTAGAGATCGAGCCGGTCTGTGTCCAGACGGCGCAGGCTATCTTCTACGGCGCGCACAATGTGGCGGCGGCTCAACCCACCGCCGTTGAGCTTGCCGCTCATATTGCCATAGACCTTCGACGTAATCACCAAATCGTCGCGCTGGCCTTTCATCAGCCGGCCTAGAATCTCCTCGGAACGACCGCCCGCATAGACATTGGCACAATCAAAGAAATTGATGCCCACATCCAGACAGCGGTTGAACATCGCCCGCGAGCTTTCCTCGTCCGCCGGGTTGCCAAAGGTCATTGTGCCAAAGCAGAGTTCGGAGACGCGCACACCTGTGCGGCCGAGCAATACGTGCTTCATGGAAGTCTCCTGTGTGGAAGGGAATTGGGTAATTGGGTAATTGGGTATTGGATAGTACGTAAGGTGGCGAAGCCACAAGTTAAAAGGCGGCGTGGTGCGTAGTGCGTCAAGCAGTAGTGACGATTGATCCACGCACCACGCACTACGTGTAGTGGCGAACGACTAACGCAGATACCGTCAATCTTGCGCTGGTACGGAGTAAGTTGTTCTCCGTGCGCCTATAGCCCGGCACAATCGGGTTGACCCAGACTGCACTAGACGCCCTGTGCTTCCACATAGAGCGCATAGACCGACTGGCTGGCCGCGATGAAGAGCCGGTTCTTCTTCACCCCGCCAAAACAAAGATTCGCCACCGTCTCTGGCAGATGAATTTTGCCGATGAGTACCCCGTCCGGTGCGATGATGTGAACGCCGTCCGAGCCTTCCCCGCCCCAGCCCGCGCTGGTCCAGATATTGCCGTCGGTGTCGCAGCGGAAGCCATCCGATGCGGCATCGCCCATAGCGTAGAAGACGCGCCCATTGCCCAGCCGCGCCCCGTCAATCACATCCCAGACGTGAATCTGCCAGGGGTGGCCTGGCTTGTGGGACGCGCCCGTGTCGCTCACATAGAGTTTGCTGTAGTCCGGGGAGAAACAGAGACCGTTGGGCTTCTCCAGCGCATCGGTCACAACTGTCGCCTCCCCCGTCTCCGGGTTCAGCCTGTAGACGGCAGTGGGCAATTCAAAAGCGGCCCGGTGTCCTTCGTAGTTGAGCAGAATCCCATAGCCGGGGTCGGTGAACCAGACGCAGCCATCCGGGTGGACCACCACATCATTGGGCGCGTTGAGGGGCTTGCCCTGAAAGCTGTCCATCAGAACGGTAATCGTACCGTCGTACTCGGTGCGGGTGACACGCCGGCTGTCGTGTTCGCAGGTGATCAGCCGCCCCTCTCTGTCGCGGGTATTGCCATTGCTGTTGTTGGATGGTTTGCGAAAGATGCTCGTCGCGCCCGTCTCTTCATCCCAGCGCAGCATCCGGTTGTTGGGGATATCGCTCCAGATCAGGCAGCGCAGATCGCCAAACCAGACGGGCCCTTCGGCCCAGCGGCAGCCGGTATAGAGCCGCTCCACAGCGCAGTTGCCGATGACGTAGCGGGCAAAGCGGGGGTCAATTACTTCAATCGCGGGGTCTGGATAGCGCACTACATCCCGTGTCCAGTCGCGGTCTATCTGTCGGTTCATCGCAGGCTCACTTTCTACACATTGGAAAAATGGTTGGTTGGAAAGTACCCGCGGGGAATTATACACGGGAGAGCGCGCAAAGACAACGGGAGACCAGCAAAAAAAAAGCTGCCAGGTTGCAGAAAACCTGGCAGCTTGTGAAGAGTATCCCTACGCCTTCACGAGGAAGTAGATCAGCGCGCCGCCCATGACAAGGTGCATCACTTCCAAGAGGACGATCTGCATCATCGGCGCATTGGTGATGCCGAAAGGCGTGGTCGCCATCCCCAATAGCACCAGCACGGCCACAATCGTGAAGATCTGCTGCGCCCGTGCAACGCTAAGAAGGCGGGTGAGGACAAAATAACCGATAATCGCCGCCACTGTAGCGACAACCGAAATGCCCAGAATGGCCGTGACATCCACCGGCACACCCATCGGCGTTAAGGCGTCCGCTGGGAAAGCGCCCAATGCCGCACCGATGAAATAGAGCAGTGCGTTGACAACAATCGCGATCCCGGCCGCGATTGCGCCCTGGCGGACAATGGAAGGAATGGCGGGCTTTTGTACTTTGACTTTTGTTACCATACAATGCTCCTGAAGGGTTTGAGAGAACCAACACTACAAAATTCATAGCGTAAGTGTACCAGAGTCCGTTTAATTTGGTCAAATTTGGCTACTGCATAAAAAATGAGGGGTGGGCGATGACCGTTGAAACCTTCTACAGTTATGAACGGCGCACAGGCGTGCGTACCGTTGACTGGAACGAATTTTATGCCATCTGCAAAGGGCTGGCCCTGGCCGTCGCGCCTTACCAACCAGATGTGATTGTGGGTGTGGCGAAAGGCGGACTGTATGCCGCCACGCTACTCGCCCACTTTCTGCGTGTAGACATCGTGCCTGTCGCTGTCACCCGCCGCGTGGATGACCGGGTGGTGGCGGACGATCCCTTCTGGCGCATTCGCCCGGATGCCGCGTTGATCCACGGCAAACGGGTGCTGGTGGTGGACGAAATCGCGGGCAGCGGCAAGACGGTGGGGCTGGTGCGGGCGGAGGCGCAACGGCTGGGCGCAGCGCAGGTGCAGGTCGCCCTGGCCTTTGCCCATTCCTGGGGAACGGACGCGGCGGAGTATATCGGTCTGATCAGTGACGACTTTCTCTGCTTGCCCTGGGGGCGGGAGATTGTCCAGAACGGCGGCTTTGTCATGCACCCGGAATATCTCCACGGCTTGCGCGCGCAGGGTGTGCAGCCGGGGCCGGAACATCTGCTGGGGATTGCGGCGGTGGAGGCGGAAAAGCGCATGACGATCCCGCAGTAAGCCAAAGCTGGCGGGTATTGAAGATGACAGTCTGCAACTTGACAGACAATCTCTTAGTTGTCGCCACTCGACAACCTTCCGGCAAGCGCTCACAAAACGCAAGGGGTAGAGGAATAGAGGAGTGGTTGTGACCGCTGCCTGGAGGGAGGACTATTTTCTTACAAATTTGAAAGAAGGGAGTGCTCTTGGTTGTGCGGCAAATAGAGGACAAAGCGGCTGCCTGCGCTGCGCCCACCACTCGTCACAGTCACCCGCCCGTCGTGGGCCTCCACCAATGCGCGCACAATCGCCAGCCCCAGCCCTGTGCCGCCATTGTCCCGGTCGCGGGCTTTGCCGGAGCGATAGAAACGTTCGAAGATGTGGGGCAAATCTTCGGCAAGAATCCCCTCGCCCGTGTCCTGCACTGCGATCTCCACGCCACCAGGCTGGATTGCCACCGACACAACAATTTCCCCACCGGATTGGGTATGGCGCAACGCATTGTTGAGCAGATTTTGCATCACCTGCATCAGTCTGGCCCGGTCGCTCTGGATTGAGGGTGTCTCCCCGCTGATCTCCAGCCGCAGAGCCACCCCTTTCTCCTCTGCCACCGGACCAAAGAAATCCACCGCTGCCTGGGCTAGGCTGTTCGGGTCCACTGTCTGTTTATGCAGAAGAAGCTGGTGGGCTTCGGCCTGGGCCAGCTCGTGCAGATCGTTGACCAGCCGGTGCAGATGGCGGGTCTGGTCATGCAGCCGCACCACTTCGCTCTTGTCCAGCGGGTATACATCGTCCAGAATAGCCTGCAGATTGCCCTGCAGGACTGTCAAGGGCGTGCGTAGTTCGTGGGCCACATCAGCCAACAGGTTGCGGCGCAGACTCTCAGCACTTTGCAAGTCCGCGGCCATTTTGTTGAAGGACTCGGCCACTTCACGTATTTCGTCGCTGCCCTGTACAGGCACCCGGTAGTCCAGATTGCGTGCGCCGATGGCCCGTGCCGCCACAGCCAGCCGGTTGAGGGGTGCGGCCAAGGTGCGGCTGGCAAGCACACCAAAAATCAGTCCCAGCACGCCGACAGATAGCGCGATCTGGAGCAGGAAGAAGGAGACTTCCTGGATAAAGTCGGAAGGGGATGAGCGGCCCCAGGCCCAGAACGAAGTGCGTTCGTCGCCGGGGGAGGCGATAAAGTTGATGTAGCCGACCAGTTTGCCGTCAACCAGAACCGGCCGCCCCAGCCGGGCGGGAACCGGGGGCATCCTCTCGGGCGGGAGCGATGAGTAGACGACGACACCCTCCGCATCCAATAGGAGCAGCATACCGCGCCCGACCGGGCCGGGAAAGAGAGTGGAACGTGCGCCGTCCATCAGTGTATCCACCCCGTTCCAACTGCCCTGCTTTTTGTAGTATTGCGCCGCAGCATCAACCAACCCGTGCGGACGCTCGAACTGGTTGAGCAGGAGGGATTGCATGCGCTGGTCGCTGGTCAGGCTAAACGTGCCAAAGACGACCGCGCCAAAACCTAGCAGCACCACCGCGGTAAAGGCCAGACTCAACCGCACCCAGAGCTTGTTCATAGCTCTTCCTCGGACAGCCGGTAGCCGATACCGTAGACAGTCTGGATGTAGTGGGGGGTGCGGGGATCGTCCTCGATTTTGCGGCGCAGGTTTTTGACGTGGCTGTCCAGCGTGCGGTCCATACCGTCATAGCTGTAGCCCAGGGCACGCTCCATCAGCTCACCCCGGGTAAAGACGTAGCCGGGGCTGTCCATCAGCGTTTGCAGCAGGCTGAATTCGGTGGGGGTCAACTCCACCGGCACGTCCCGGATCGTCACCAGGCGACGGTCCGCGTCCAGACGCAGATCGCCGACGCTGAGCGAGCGGGCGGGGGCTGCGTTTTTGCGCGTGCGGCGCAGCAGGGCGCGCACCCGGGCAATTACTTCTCTGGGGTTGAAGGGTTTGGTGATGTAGTCATCTGCGCCCAACTCCAGCCCCAGGATTTTGTCCGTGTCTTCGATGCGCGCGGTGATCATAATAATCAGAGTCTCGGCCAACTGCTGGTCAGAGCGGATGGTGCGGGTGACTGTCCATCCGTCCTTGTCGGGGAGCATCAGATCGAGCAGAAGGAGATCAGGGCGTTCCCGGCGCAGCGCGTGGAGGGCCGTGCCGCCGTCGTGGGCCACCAGCACGGAAAAGCCCGCCTGCTCCAAATAACCGCGCAGCAGTCGGGCAATCTCTTTGTCGTCGTCCACCACCAGAATGCGTTCGTTCATAGGATAGAAATTATCGTCGGCTTCCGCTGGAACGACAAACCCGGCGCTGTTGTTTGGCTGTATTCTCATTGTCCTGCCCTGCTTCCTTCACATCTATACCCATTGCGGGTGCAACTCCTACAGCGTAGGGGTCTGGTCTGAAAGAATTGCGCAGAAAATGTGGAGGCTTTCTGGAGATCAGGGGCGCTGCTTGCTGCGCCCATCTGTCATCGGACGCAGCAAGCAGCGCCCCTTACGAACTGGCTGCATTGGCACAGGTTTTCCACCAAAGGTCTACGGATTACTCTCCTCCAACTCGCCGTTTAGCCTCACAAAGCGGGCCGACACCCACCCCGTCCTCGAAGCAAAGCCGCTGGGGTCGGGTAATTTTGCAGCGCGTTCCACCCTGCTACGCGATTATATGAGATGCGAAAGGAAAGTCTCCTTGCCCTGCGCAAGCTGCGTCAAAGGCAAGACAGTCACATTGTCGGCCAACGGATAGGCGCGGCTGCCGGGGTAGATCACAAATAGGTGGTCAAGTTCCAGGTCAGTCAGGGCGATGCGCATAGACGGGGAGAAGCGTGGCGCGTCTACCCGTTTGCACTCTACCCCGATGCGCCGTCCGTCTTTCAAAAGCAATAAATCCAGTTCTGCGCCACTATGTGTGGCCCAAAAGTATTTTTCATCCGGATCGAATGCTTTGATTACCTCTTCAATTACATAGCCTTCCCAAGACGCGCCGCTTTTCGGATGAATCAGCAGATCGCGTTGGCTGCGTATGCCTAACATCTGGTGCAAAATACCCGTATCTCGAAAATATATTTTTGGTGACTTGACCTGCCGTTTCCCCAGATTGGCGTACCAGGGGGGGAGCTGGCGCACCATAAAAACCCCTTCCAATAGGTCAATATAGCGTCGCGCTGTTGACTCATTTGTGTCCATCGCGCGCGCTGCTTCGGCTGCATTCCAGACTTGGCCGTGATAATGGGTAAGGACATTCCAAAAGCGAAATAGATTGGCGGCCGGTATAGAAATGCCAAGTTGAGGCAGGTCTCTCTCCAGAAAAGTTTGGACAAAATTCCTACGCCAGGCTAGACTCTCATCTTCCGATGCAGCCAAAAACGAAAGTGGAAAACCACCGCGCAGCCAATGCGTGCTTTGGGATTCCGCCCCGACATCGATTAAACGAAAACCTGCCATTTGGATCATCTCGATACGACCAGCCAGGGACTCGGAAGACTGGCGCAATAGATCGGGCGAAGCGCTGCCCAGGATCAAAAAACGGGCAGGCAGGGGTGATCTATCGCTAAGAACCCGCAGAATAGGAAAAAGGTCTGGCCGTCGTTGCACTTCGTCTATGACGACCAACCCTTGCAAGTTCTGCAAAGCCGTCATTGGCTGTTCTAACCGCGCCAGGCTAATTGGGTCCTCCAGATCGAAGTAATTGATCGAATCGGCGGAAACCCATTGACGAGCGAGAGTGGTTTTGCCGCATTGGCGCGGGCCGATGAGTACAACAACGCGGCTGCGCGTCAGTGCCTGGTCCAGGATTTGCTGTAGAGAAGGACGGTCTAAGAGGTTCATAGACCCATTATACCTTGAAAATCCCGCATGTCAAGCGGGATTTTCAAGGTGTTTTGTGATTGAGTGACCGACTGCTCGCCGTTTATTCCCCCAACCCGTCATCAAATACCACAAAGCGCGCCGACACCCACCCCGTCCCGTCGGGCGCACCGGCTATTTCGATTTGAATCCACTCGCCCCCCGCGCTGATGGCAATGGCAGTATGGCGGCTGCCATTCTCCGCTTTGGCAACCACCGGGAAGTCACTGCCTGGCCCAGAGCGCACGTTCAGACGGCTGCCGTCTGTGTACACAGTTGCCAGCTCGGGCGCGCTGTCAGCAACCGGCGCGGCCGCTGTCGAGACTGTTTCGCTGACAGGCGCAGTAGTTGCGGGAGCGGATACAGCCGTCACGTCACCCACGCGGTGTACTTTGCTGATCCCTGCGGTGAGGAGTTCGGCCCGCTTTACCCAACCTCTGCTGCCGTCGGCCCGCGCCACCTCCAGCCAACTGTCGTCCTCGTTCCGCTGTAGAAGGGTGACGATTTCACCTGCGGGCAGTAGTGCATTGACCCCAGCGGACGGCCCGTCGGTCAGGGAGGCCCCGCCGGAACGGACGACACCGACTGTGCGCAGGAAAGGATCGCGGCTGCTGACCTGAAAATAGCCAGCGTAGGTTGGACTGTTAGTCCGACCGGTGGTGGACGGCTGGTTTGCCGTCGCGGTGGCGGTGGGCAACGGCGTAGCTGTGGGCGGAACTGCCGTTGGCGTGGCTGTGGGCGCTGTCGTCGCTGTCGCGGTTGGCTGGGGCGTGGGCGAAGACGGCTGCGCGGGTGTGGCAGTGGGCAGGACGGATGGCGGCGGGGGATTGCCAGCCAGCGGTTGGGATGGCTGCTGCGCCTGGGGTCGGCCATAGACGGGCAGGGCCGCGGGGTTCACACTGACCAGCGCACTGCTGGCCAGCCAGCCGCGCACGCCCGCTTCTACCTCGACAAAAATCCAATCAGCGCTGGGCGTGCGGCTGAGCGCCTGCACAATCACGCCCGTCTCCACCTGGCGCACAAGCGTGCCGTCGGGGTTGTCGAGCAGAGACGCGCCGCCGCTGCGCACCACCACCGGCACACCCGCCGCGGCAGGCGTGGCGGCAAGCGGCGCTTGCGTACCGTTCGCCTCTACAATACCGTTTGTTGCCCCCGGTCGTAGCACGACACCGACCAGAGCAACCAACACAATCAGACCGAAAATTCTGTGCCAGGCCATACGAGATCGACTTTCTTCCAGTAAATAATCGAGCAAATTATTACGTATTGCTTACCTTGAAAAATACCCAATACCCAATACCCTCCGTTACGGTTGCCCGCCGCCGGGACGGAACGGGCCGCCCCCACCGTCGTTCTGTCCACTGCCGGGCGGGCCAAAACGCACCTGGTTTTCCTGGTTGATGAAGGTGGCGGTTGTGCCCACCACCCGGTCAGTGGCTTGTAGTTCGGGGGAATCAACGACCACCCACTCGCCCTGGCGCGCGCCCACCGTCACCGCCACCGGCCTGGGTGCGCCGTCACGCAGGACAACCACCTGCGCCCCGCCGACCACCTCGCGCACAGCCGTTGCCGGCACCAGCCAGCCAGCGCCAGCGGCCTCGTTGACAAGCAGAGCCACCGATGTCATCCCCGACCGCACCCGGCTGTCCGGGTTGAGCAGCCGGATGGTGACCGGATAGTTGACCACACCGCTCTGCGAGTCGGCCGCGGGGGCAATGGAAATGACCTCCCCGGCAAACTCTGCACCGGGCAGCGCGTCCAGCGTAATCTGCGCGGGCTGGCCCAGGCTGAGTTTGCTAACATCCACCTCGGCCACATTGACTTCCAATTCCAGATTGTCGCGGCGGGCCAGCGTCACCGCGCTGCTGCCCGATCCGATACGCTGGCCTACGGTCAGGTTGACAGCCAGCACAGTGCCATCCACCGGCGCGAGCAGACGGGTGGCGGCCAGCGCCGCCGCGGCGTCTTGCAGATCCAAAAAGGCTTTGTCCACGGTAATTTGGGCCGCAGCCAGGGCGTTGGCGTCGGGGCCGGCGCGCAGATCGGCCAGATTTGCCTCTTTGGAAGCCACCTGCGCCTCGGCCGCGGCGATCTCGGCCGCGGTTGCGCCCTCCAACAGATCGTCCAGTTGCTTCTGGGCGTTCTGGGCCTGGCTCACTGCGGACTGCACATCGCCGGTTGCAGCCGGTGCGGTGGACTCGTCGTAGGCAGCTTTGGCATTTTCATAATCAATCGTCGCCTTTTCCATAGCCGCGGATTGGGGGGTCAGTCCCACATCAGGCCGCCAGGAGACCTTCTCGTATTCGCGACGGGCCTCGGCCAGCGCCACTTCCATCTTGCGCATATTTGTAGAAAGCTGGGTCAGTTTGGCCTCGCTTGGCCCAGCCAACAGGTCGTTGTATTTGGCCCAGGCCGCGCTGGCGCTGGCCCGCGTCGCGGCCAGTTCCCGGTCGTTGGGGCCGTGCAAGAGGTCGGCCAGATTTTCCTGGGCCGATTCCAGATCGGCCGCGGCGGAGGCGATGTCTGCGGGGTCGGTCTCGTCGTAGAGCTTTTCCAGGCTGAGCTGGGCCGAAGCCAGACTGAGCAGAGAGCGTTCCACTGTCTGTTCGGCGTCGGCGGGGTCCAGCGCCACCAGCAGATCGCCCGCGGCCACGTCATCACCCACACGCACAGGCAGCTCCTGCACAATGCCGTCGGTCTCCAGCACCACAAACTGCTGGCTGGCAAGCCGGATGTTGCCCGCCGCGCTCACCTGCCCGGTCACAGCGGCCGCGGTGCGAATTTGGGTGGTCATGGCTTCCAACTCCGCTGGCGTCAGAGCGGCAAAGCTGGCCGCATCGTCCGCCGCGCCGGTTTGGGTTGCTTGTGTCCCAGCTGCCTGGCTATCGAGAGCAAGCGTAGTCGTGCCGGTCTGCGTTGCCGTTGTCTGCCTATTGGCGGGCAGCAACGCCTGCGCACGGCTCCACGCCTCCTGGGGCGAGCCGACCGCGGCCACAAATCCCCCACCGACGAGGACGAGGGCGATGAGGATGTAAAAGAGTGCCCACAGAATTTTCTTCATTACGTCTACTCCAAATATTCAAAATCGTAAATGATTGCCGACGACGGACGGCGGACGGTGGACGGTGGACAGCCCTCGCAGGTCTGCGGTCCTCCGTCTGCCGTCTTTATTCGTAACGCAGCGCCTCAATCGGATCGAGGCGGGTGGCGCGCAGGGCCGGGTAGAGACCAAAGACGAAACCGCTGGCCGCGCTGACGGCTACGGCCATGACAATAATGTCCACACCGATGTCTAGCTGGAAAGTGAAACCTGGGATACGCCCAACCAGCCAGGCAATGGCAAAACTCAGCCCCACGCCGATCAGCCCGCCCAGAACAGTCAGCACCAGCGCCTCGACCAGAAATTGGAGCAGAATGTCGCTGTCGTACGCGCCGAGAGCCTTGCGCAGACCGATCTCTTTGGTGCGCTCGGTGACAGAGACGAGCATAATGTTCATTATGCCGATGCCGCCCACCAGCAGACTGATGGCCCCGATGCTGCCCAGAAAAATGGTCAGCGTGCCGGTGACGCTGCTGATGGTGTCGAGCAGACTGGCCTGGTCGCTGATGTTGAAGTCGTTGCTGTCGTCGGTATCCAACTGGTGGCGCATACGCAGGGTGCGCTCGATCTCCACTTTGGCCGTAGGCACCATCTCTTCGCTGGTGGCGTTGACGTAGATATTCGTTACCGTATAGTCGCCCCGGTAGCGGGTGGCGTTGAAAAGACGTCCCTGGGCCACGCCCAACGGCACAATCGCCTGGTTGTCCGCGCTGCCAAAACCGCCGATCTCTTTGAGTACGCCGATGACCGTAAAGGGTTCGTTGTTGACGCGCACGCTCTGGCCGAGTGGATCCTCGTAAACAAAGAGATCCTCTGCCGCGCCGGAGCCGAGTACGAGCAGATGCGCCTGCTCTGCGATCTCCTCGTCGCTGAAGAAGCGGCCAAACTCCACCTCCCAGTTGCGCACCGCGGGCATGGCGTTGGTGACGCCGATCACCTGGTTCTGGTTGTTGGTGCTGCCCACCACCAGTTGGCCGTTGCCGGTATAGGCCGGGGCCACCAGCAGCACATTGGGGTGCAGGCTGCGCTCGCTGATGGCGGCCACATCGCCCATCGTCAGGGTGCTGGCCGAGCCGCTGGCCTGGCGCACGCCGCCGGTGTTGGCCGCGCCGGGTTGGACGGTGAGCAGTGTGGTGCCCTGGCTGGCGATCTGGCTGGTGATGCTGGCGGCCGCGCCGCGGCCAATCCCCATCGTCACCAGCACCGCGGCCACGCCGATGATAATGCCCAGCATCGTCAGGATGGCGCGCATTTTGTGGGCAAAGATACTTTCCAGGGCGACGCTGAAATAACGGAGAATTCTCATTAGGGTACATTTCCAACTGACTGCAAAGGTAGGGATAACCACAAAGACCCAAAGACACGAAGAAGAGGCAGGCAAAATTCCTTTGTGTCTTCGTGTCTTTGTGGTTCAGTTCTTCAGGCAGTAGCCCCGTCCAGGGTTTCCAGGACGATGCGGGGCTGGGCGGCTGGTCTTGCCAGCGGTGGGGGTGCGGGTGTGGCGGGAACGGCAACAGTCACGGGCAGAGCGGGCTTGTGCGGAACTTGCCGCGCATCCTCCACAACCAGCCCGTCGCGCATCGTTATCACCCGGTGGGCGCGGCCGGCCACGTCCGGGTCGTGGGTGACGACGACAAGCGTCAACCCCTGGCTGTGCAGCTCCTCGAAGAGAGTCAAAATCTCCTCGCCCGTGCGCGTGTCCAGCGCGCCCGTCGGCTCGTCGGCCAGGAGCAGGCTGGGCTGGTTGACAATCGCCCGCGCAATCGCCACCCGCTGCTGCTGCCCGCCGGAGAGTTCTTCTGGGCGGTGGTGGGTGCGCTCACCCAGGCCGACGCGGGTCAGCGCCTCGGTTGCCATCTGTTTTGATTTGCGCGAGCCGATCCCGGCGTAGAAGAGGGGCAGCTCCACCTGGCGCAGGGCAGGGGCGCGGGCCAGCAGATTGAAGCGTTGGAAGACAAAGCCGATCTCCCGGTTGCGCAGATCGGACAACGCCTTCTTGCCCAACTTTTGGGATTCTGTGCCGCGCACCCGGTAGATACCGCTGGTGGGCTGGTCGAGCAGGCCAATCACATTCATCAGCGTACTCTTGCCCGAACCGCTGGCCCCTACAATCGCCACGTATTCGCCGGGCTGGATGGAGAGCGAGACCCCGCGCAGGGCGTGGACTTCCATCGTCCCCATTTTGTAGACTTTGGTCAGGGCGACGATTTCGATGAGGGGATTGGATTGGGTCGGGGTCATGCGTCTGCCTCTGGCAACGGATCGGGTTGGGTGCTGAGATGCTGAGATGATGGGATTCTGTGTCGCCACGCGTCAGTATCCCATCATCTGTTTTTCTCTATTCAGTATGGTAGTTGAATCTGGAGAAATTATGGAGGGGGTGTGGAGGGTTGGTGTAATGCGAGGCATTGCGTAGTGCGTCAACTGGTAGACGCACTACGCACTACGTCAGGAACTAGCAATTTTCCAGGACTGCGCCTACTCGCCACTCGTCAAATCCAGCACTTCGCCGGTCAGGGCATTGATAATCGCCGTGACCGTCTTGCCGCCACCTTCCAGAGTGACGACCCAGATCGGCGCACCGCCGCGCATAGCGCTTTTGGCCGTTGCCCCGTCCACCACATCCATCAGATTGGCCGCGGTTGCCGCAACTTTGGCGATCTCAATCGCTTCCCCTACAGTGAAACGCTGCCGGTTGGGGGTCGCAGCAGCGCTTTCGCCAGGACGGGTGGAAAGCGTTACGTCAAAGCGCATTTGCCCACCATTGCGTATGACATCCAACTGTACAACTTGCCCCGGCTCGGTTTCGGTGATGAGATAGCCGATCATATCCTCAAAACTGCGCACACCCATCCCATCAATGCCCACGATGATATCCCTGGCGCGCACACCGGCGCGGGCTGATGGACCACCGGTCACCGCTTGGGAGACAAAGATGCCCAGTTCATTCGGGGTCAGATTCTCATCGGCAGCCACCTCGGCGTCGATCGTCGTGCCGGAGATGCCCAAGAAGGAGTAACTATAGACGCCGTCCGCAATCAGTGCGGGGACGACTTTGCGCACGACAGAGACGGGGATGGCAAAACCCACGCCGGCATTGGAGCGGGCTTCTGAGCGGATGGCGAAGTTGACACCGACGACTTCGCCCTGCAAATTGAGCAACGGCCCACCCGAATTGCCGGGATTGATAGCGGCATCAGTCTGGATTACTTCGGGCAGGGAATAGCGGGTGCCCGCGGTTTCGCCCACCAGGAAGCTGCGCCCCAGCGCGCTGACGATCCCCAGCGTCATTGTGCCGTCCAGCCCAAAGGGGCTGCCCAACGCGATGACATAATGGCCCACGCGCAGGGTCGTCTCCGCCACTGTCAGCGGGGTCAGGCTCATTCCGCTGGGCGGTGTGACTTTGATCACGGCCAGGTCGGCCTGGGAGTCACGTGCCACCAGCTCGGCCTCGGCCCACATGCCGTTGGCAAAGTTGACCAGAATGGACTGGGCGTCTTCCACGACGTGATTGTTGGTGACGATATGCCCTTCGCTGTCCCAGACCCAGCCGGTGCCTTCGCCGCCCTGGGGTGTGGTGGGCGCACCAAAGCCGGAATCAGCCGCGGACTGGGTGGTGACCTGAATGTTGACCACCGATGCAACCGCACTGTCATACAGAGCGGCGAGCAATTCCTGGTCGGGCGTCACGCTGTTCTGGCGCAGGGTGACGGGTTGGAACGATCCCCGCTCTCCTGTCGAAGGGGCAGCTTCCACAGGGCGGGGGGGGAGCAGGTGGCTGTTGCTTATCACCAGCAGGGCAGCCAGTATCAGAACGGCAATCACAAGAAATGTAGTGCGCAATGTGGCTCTGTTTTCTCGCATGGAAATTGTTCTCCTTCAAAATGGCTGTAGCAAAATTGTGAGCATCCCGCTGCGTTTACCTTACATCCAATCGCCCGCGCTGGCTTTAAGCAGACAATAAGAGCAGTTTATGATTTCTTTATCCCGGTTGGCCGCAAAGCTGCAAAAGGAAGAACACGGATGACAGAATTTACGGATTGACGATTTCCAACCTCCTGTACTGTGACGGATAGTGCCTTTGGTGTATGCTACAGCCATTACAAAGCAAGAACGCGGCTTGCTGCGCTTGCACGACACCAAAACAATTGCAGGGAGGGTATATGACAGTTCGTAGACAATCCAGTGCAAGACGCGGTGGCTCCAGCCGTATTTTGATCGCCGTTATTATTGCGGTGATTTCGTTGATCACCTATTTTGGCAGCCGCCAATACAACGAAGTGACCGATGAAGTGCAGTATATAGACGTGACTGTGGCCCAGGAGATCGCGCTCGGTTTGCAGGCCGCGCCCCAGATGGCCCAGCAATATGGGGGTGAATCTCCGGATCGGCAGTTGCGGGAGATGGTGGAGAGGATTGGCGTTCGGATCGTGCAGGGTTCCAACTTGCAGGAGACGGGCTATCAGTTTGACTTTCATCTGCTGGCCGACGCGCAGACGGTGAACGCCTTTGCTCTGCCCGGCGGCCAGGTCTTTGTAACCGTAGGGCTGCTCAATCTCTTGCAGACCGAAGGGGAATTGGCCGGTGTGCTGGGCCACGAGATCGGCCATGTGGTGGCGCGCCACTCCGCCGAGCACATGGCAAAGGCCAAACTGACTGAAGGGCTGTCCGGCGCGGCGGTGATGGCTGCCTACGATCCCGATAACCCCAACAGCGTAGGGGTTGGACAGATGGCCGCACTGGTGGGGCAGATGGTGAATATGAAATTTGGCCGGGATGATGAGTTGGAGTCGGACAAGCTGGGCGTGCGCTTTATCGCGGCGGCGGGCTACGATCCGCGGGCGCTGATTGGGGTGATGGAGGCATTGGCAAAGGCCAGCGGTGGCAGCCGCCAACCGGAATTTCTGAGCAGCCACCCCAACCCGGAGAACCGCGTCGAGAAGATTCAAGAGGCGATTGCAGCGGAATTCCCCGCCGGGCTGCCGGAGGGGTTGACGCCGTAAAACTCTAACACCCCTTTGTTCACAATTCTGATGGAATCGCTTATCACCTATCAGCCGCCAAAGGAGGAACAAATGCAACCGCAAGCTGGATCGACGCTGGATGTGATCTATGAAAACTGGCGTAGCCATCAAGAGAAGTTGCGCGACTGCGTCGTACCGTTGACGAATAAGCAGCTCTTGCTGCAACCTGTAGGGTGTCTTACGGCATACCGATTCAACCAAATAGAGGGAGATTCTCATGAACCAAAGTAAGAGTACCACCGCGAGCAGCAAGACGGTCAAGGGATTCACGGACGAGGAAAAAGCCGCGATGAAGGAGCGCGCCAAAGAGATGAAGGCAGAAGCGCGCGCGGACAAGGACAAGGCGGAAGGGGAAAGCGCCGTACTCGCCGCGATTGCCGCGATGCCGGAATCAGAGCGCGCCATGGCCAACCGGCTGCATGCGCTCATCAAAACCAGCGCGCCAGCCCTCTCACCAAAAACCTGGTACGGGATGCCGGCGTATGCCCAAGACGGCAAGGTTGTCTGCTTCTTCCAAAGCGCGCAGAAGTTCAACACGCGCTACGCGACACTCGGCTTCAGCGACGCGGCGAACCTCGACGAAGACGCCCTGTGGCCGACCGCCTTTGCGCTGAAGGAGCTGACTGCGACGGTAGAGGCGAAAGTCAGCGCGCTCGTGAAGAAAGCGGTGGGCTGAACCCAAACAATCCAAAACCCGGCAGTCAAGGGTTGAAAAATGTATGCAGCAAATCCTCAATTGACGCATAGAGGATTACCTTAGGCAATCGCAAATTCGGTAATCGCGCGTCGTTCTGGCCGGTAGAAAGCAAGCACAATGTCCTCTTTGGGAATTCCTGCTTCCAACAGATCGTAGGCGATCCCTTCCTCGCTGCCGTCTCGCTCGATCCACACCTTGCCGTTCTTAATTTGCAAATGAAGAATCACGGAATGCACACGCCCTGTACGATTCCAGCCGAAATCAACCAAAAAGTATTGGTCGCTCCGTTCATCAAATACAGGAATACTGTCAATCTCACCCAGACTCGGCGCATATTCGGCATTGCGCAGTAAAATCTGCTTGACAAGAGTACGATAGTTCGCTAATTGATCCATGCGACGATCTCCTCTCTGGATGGCTCAAAGATCATCAGTTCCCTATACACCGTCGAGCGCCTTGCAGGACGAAAACCAAATCCGTAAATTCTGTTATCCGTGTTCTATTTTTCAGGGCAGCCGCATTTCATTCCATCCGTCCCTCCAGCACACCCAACCCCACAAAATCAGCGCCTGCCGTCGTCGCGATACGCGGCGCACCGGGTAGCGCCGGATCATACAACCCGGCGATCGCACGATAGGGGCCGGCGGGCAAAGTGTCTGGAAGCAGTATACCATACGCCGCGGCTTCACCCGCTCCCCTCTCCGCCACGAACGGCACATCGGTCTGACCGACGATCTGCCCGCTGCCATCCAATAGATGCAAAAAGACTTTCTCGCTGCCGCTCAATTGGGCGCGTTCTCCGTCCCAGAGCAGATGGACCACCAGCAGTGCGCCGGGGATGAGACGCTCCGGTTGCAGGGCCGCGCCGTTCAGTTGCACGCCGTTGGCAAAGGCAACAGAAAGAGGCGTGTACCCACCCACACGGCTGTAGATTTCCACGGGCCAGACGCCCACAGACAGACGGGCGGCCAACGCGTACTCCTTTGCCAGGGCAGCCTGGGCAATGCCCGCATCATCCCAGGTGGCGGCAGCTTGGACGGGATGAATGACCCGCGTCACACCCTCCGCCACCAGTTGTGTCACGGCCGCGTTTGCCCCCTCTGCATCGTGGGCCTGGGGCGGCAAGACGATATGCTCCAGCGGGCCGCTGTAGTAATACCAGAGCGTCGGTTCGGGCAGATTTTGCGCCAGACGCACCTGTTCCGGCGGCAGACCGGCGGAAAATCGCGCAAAGGAGACAGCCAGTTCCCGCCAGCCGCGGGTTTTGGAATAGGCGGGGTTGGTGAAGTGGTTGGAGAGAGAGAGAAGAAGGAGCGATCCCAAGAGAAGGGGAAAGAAATAGCGAATGGTGAATCGTAAATAGTGAATAGTGAATTGTGAATTGCGAATTGCAGAAGTGAGGGCGACGGCCAGGAGCAGGTAGAAAGGGGGCGCGGCCGCGATGAGATAGCGCTCGTTGAAGAGGGGGCGGCTCTGGCTGCTGGCCCACGTCGCCAACACAGGCACAGCCCACAGCAGGAGGAGCAGAAAGAGGGTGCGCCGTCTACTGCCACCTGTCCGCCAGAGATGAGTGATGCCGAGAAGGAGCAGAAGCCCCGCGCCGAGAGCGACCGGCGTGCGCCATCCCGCCGGGATACTCTCCCCTGCGGCAAAGACGGCCAGGGAGCGCTGCGCCATCCACCAGAAGCTGGGCGAATCCCCGTTGCCGCCGTAGCCGGTCAGGGTCTCGCCCGCAGTAAAGAGCCAGGGCAGGTAAAAAAATCCCAGGACAAATTGCCACTGCACCCACTGAACCGCGCCAAAACGGACGCGGGGCATCAGCAGTGCCCGGCCCAGCACAAAACAATTCTGAGCCGCCAACACGAAAATGGCGAAGTAATGGGTGTGCAGGGCCAGCCAGCTTACCCCGACATAAAGTAACCAGACCTGCCAGCGCCCTCGCTGCAACGCCTCCACCATCAGCCACGTACTCGCCAGTGTCAGGGCCAGGAGGATCGAGTACATGCGCGCATCCTGGCTGTGCCAGATGGCGTAGGGGCTGACAGCGAGCAGGAATGCGCCGGTGGACGCGGTGGCCGGGGAGAGTTGCAGACGGCGCGCCAGCCGGTAGAGCAGGGCTACGGCCAGTACGCCGCACCAGACGCTGACAAAACGCAGGGCAAATTCCGAGTGGCCCGCCCAGCCCAGCCAGAGATGTTGCAAAAAGTAGCTGCCCACCGGATGCGGTTCGCGCAGAGAAAGGGTAGTAGCGATGATATCGTCGTAGGTACGCAGGCTGAAGAAATAACCGAAAGCCTCGTCCCCGCGCAGTTCCTGGAAGGCCAGCCGGAAGAGGCGGAGGGCAAAGGCGAGAAAGACGATTGCGTATTGCGTATTGCGTATTGCGTATTGGCGCATAGCCGATTATCGAATTCGTGAGGCGTGAAACGTGAGGCGTGAGACGTGAGACGTGAGACGTGAAATGCGTGCCGGTAGTCTCACGTTTTACGTTTCAGGTTTCTGGCCGAACAAACGCACTTTTATTGCTCTGATGCCACTTCAATCTCAGCCAAGAGGACAAAATCGCCGTTAGGGCCGACCAGCCGGGGATAGCCTTCCACATCGCCGCGATAGAGACCGCCGATTAACCGGTAGCTGCCGGGCGACAGATCGGACGGCAGCGGCAGGGCCAGGTTGTCGGTGATGATTTGGCCCGCCTGCAACGCGGCGGTGGGGAAAAAACCGTCCCCCGGCCAGCGATCCCGCTGCGCGACAACCTGGCCGCTGGCGTTCAACAGTTGGATAAAGACGGTGTAGTTGCCTGCCTGCGTCTGCTTTGCCTGCCAGCGCAGACCGATTTGCAGGGTGTCGCCCGGCTGAACGCTCACCGCCGCGTCAACAGAGGATGTGTGCGCCGGTTGCTCGATTCCAATCGAAATCTGCGCCAATTGCATATCGCCCAGAACGTGCGCCGTTTCCATCTGCGTCTGCGCTGTGCCCGCCGCGGAAAAACGCAGCAATCTGGCCCACTCGTCCATGCGTTCCTCGTCCGCTTTATACGCGTGTTCGGTCAGATAGCGCTCCACCCCTCGACGGTTTTCTGCGTCGTCGGTCGCCGCGTTGCGATCCCGCACCAGCCAGATACGGGCATAGCGGCGGCTGAGTTGTTCGAGCAGTTCGCTTTCCACCGGCTCACTCTCAACGGCATACCAGACCAGCGGTGCGCTCATATAATTGAGGAAATAATCGGTCAGCGTCGGGTCAGGCACGATCACCACTTCGTCGCAGCCACGCCAGCCACAATCAACCGTCTCCAATCGCTCAATCATTGGCCGCAGAAAGCGATCCACCCCGTAGGGATCGAAGCGGGCGTCGCCCTGGCGGTAGAGGCCCAGGAGCACAGAGCCGGTTACGACAAAAAGCGCCGACAACCCCAGCCCGAACAGAGCCGTCCGTTGCGGTTGCCGCCAGAGCCACACGCACGCGGCCAGATTGACGGCCAGAAAGAGCAACGAAATCAGCAGCCCCAGCGGGAGCAGCGCCCAGCCGCCCATCTCGCGTAGCTGCACCCAGGCGAAATCGAGCGGCAGCGTTCCCGAGAGCAGCAGACGCCAATGGCCCAACACCGGCGAATAGGCCGGTTGCAGATAGAGCGCGTCGATGGCCTCGCCAATGCCGCCCCAAATTGCGGCGTTGTCGAGCAGAAAAGACAACTCGTAGGTCCGCAAATCCAGGCTGACGCCCAGAATTTGGATGAAGAGGCTGAGGGCGATGAGCAGCCAAATAGCGAAACGTGAAACGTGAAACGTGAAACGTGAAACGTGAGACGTGAAACGTGGAGCGTGAAACGTGAAGCGTGAAGCGTGAAACGTGAAACGTGAAGCGTGAGAAGGCGGATCGGCGAGCAGCCAGGCGAAAACTGGCGCGGCCAGCAGGATGAGGAAAGGGATGACGGGCAGCATATAGCGCGACCCCCAGGCCACGCCGCCCGACCAGTAGTTGTAGCGGCTGTAGCCCAGGAAGTGGCCGGCCACCAGCAGCAAAAAGGCCAGCCCCTCCCAGGGGAAGCGACGCGTGAAAGGCAGCGCGCCGATCAATCCCAGCAGCAGCGCGGGCGCATACCAGAAGAGTCCTTTGTAGGGGCTGATGGAGAGGCCAAGCAGCCCGCGCAGCATCCGCGCGGGGATGGATTGGGAGAGCTGGGGGTTGGTGGTGTACTCGATGATATTGCGCGAGAAAAGCTCGACACCCCCCAGTGTGGCCTGGTGATAGACCCGTTCCAGAAGCAGAATCAGGGCCAGGGGCAGCAGAAGGGCCAGGGCCGCGTTTAGCCGTTGGCGGGCCAAGCTGGAACCCGGATCGGCCGGGCGCTGGCGTTCGTAAGCAAAGAGCAGAAGCAGCAGCGAGGGGATCAGCGCCACACTGATCTGCTTCGTGACCAGCGCCAGCCCCAACGCCGTGCCGGTCAGCGCCAGCCAGCCCATCCGTCGCGGGCCGGGTGGCCGGTAGCGCAGCAGCCCGTAGACGGCCAGCAGATAGGTGAGGACGGTCAATGGCTCACGAAAGAAGGTGCGGCTGTAGGGCCAGGCCAGTGTCGCAAAGGCGTAGACACAACAGCCCAACAGGGCAACCCGCCGCCGGTAGCCCAACTCCAGAAAGCAGAGATAGACCAGCGCCGCCGACGCCGCCGTGACGACAAGATTGAAAAAGAGCGTCCCCTGCACAGCCCCGCCCAACGCCCGCCCCCACAGATAGAAGGGAATCGCCAGCACCATCTGGCCCGGCTCGTAGTTGGGCACCATCTCGCCGCGATCGGTGATCATCGCCACGTTTGTGTAATCCCAAAAAATCTGGTTGACGGTAAAGCTGCCCCGTTTGACAAAGCTGTCCATCCCGCTGAAAAGCGCGCGCTCGTCGTTGCTCTTGAACGCGCCCACGTATGTCAGCGTATAGACGGCCAGCGCCAGAAAGAAGATGGCGACGGCCAACCGCCGCTCCTGACGGAGTAGATCGAGCGGCTGATTTTGCGGGGAAGTTGATGCGGGATAGGCCATAGGGCTAAAATTCTACTCCACAGTGATTGAGGGCAGCAGCACCGAGCGCCACAATTCACGCAAGGGTGGCTGCATCGTTTCATCCAACGGGTCGAGTTGCTCGCCGGTTTCGGGGTTGAACCAGCCCACTTCCAGGAAGTATTCCCCCGGTGGCATATCTGCCGGCAGCACGATGCGAAACTCGTCCCGGTAAAGCCGTCCGGGCGAGAACTCCCGCAGAGGCAGACCGCCCGGCGTCACGTGATCCTCCTGCGCCCAGATGTCGCTGCCCGTGCGGGGATTGACCGTCTGCTCCGGTTGGCTGTTGCGGATGTGAACGAAACTCTTGAGCAGCGGGAGGCTGTCGGCCTGCCCTTCCCAAAAGAGAGCGACGTACACGCTTTCGCCGGGCCGGGCCTGGTTGTTGCCAATTGTATAACCAACCAGACTGGGAGCGCCGGCAAAGGCCACATCTACCGTCGCACCCGCGCCGCAGACCCGCTCGGCTGTAGACTGGCAGCGGAAAAGGGTTGTAGACGGGTCAATGACCGTCCACTTCAGCCCCAGAAAGAGCGCCAACCCCAGCAAAAGCCAGACAGATGGCGCGGCTTCCTGTGCGATGGGCAGGCTGCGCGCCCCACTCTGATAAAAGCGCCCTCGCCACATCCCACCGATTCCCACGAGCAGCAGAAGCAGAGCGATCACCCCGCTGACGGCCAAACCGGCCCACTGTAGCGGGCCGCGGCTGTAGCGTAACACCAGGCGGTGGTTGCCCGCGGGCAGATCGAACTGAACGTAGCCCGTCTCCGCTTGCGGACGGATCGCCAGCGGTGTCTCATCCAGAAATGCGCGCCAATGGGGATAGTATAACAGGTATAGGGTGATTGTTTCTGCCTGGCTGCTCTCCAGATGCAAGGCCCAGTCGCTGGACGTGACCTGGGCGGAGAGGACGCGTACATGCGCGGGTGGCTGGGCCAGGGGGCGTGCTTGGGGATCGAAATCGTGGCCCAACTCGGCCAGCAGAGCGTCGTCGAAAGGTTTCTCGCGCCAGCGGGGCAGGAATTCCCCGAAGGCGGTCAGGGCCGTGCCCGATCCCTGCCATTCGATAGCGCGCACATCCGCGCGGGTGATGCTGTCCGCAAAGCTGCCAAAGCGGTGTTGCAGGTCTACGTGTAGCGAGGGAAGGGCAATGAGGAGAAGCAGCGCGCTGAGGATCAAGGCGATCACTTTTTCCCGGCGCACGGACGCCAACGCCACCATCCCGCCCACGGCCACCGACGCGGCCAGCGCCTGCACACCCATCAGACGCGTGCGGTATTGCACCCGGTGCAGGAGCGGGTCGAACAATTGCCAAACCGGATTGGACGACTCCATAAAAAGCCAAAAAAGAGTCAGCCCAACCGCTGTCGCCAGCCCCAGCGTCAACGCCAGGCCATAACGTCGCTGGCGGAGGGCGTAGAGCGCGGCGGGCACCGCCAGCAGCAGGAGCAGCGTGTGGAGCAGACCGATGCGGTCGCCCACGCCGTTGTTCTCGCGCTGGGTGTCATAGACTGCGGGCAAGGCCAGCAGGTTTTCCAGGGGAATTGGGTTGTTCAGCGGGATCGCTGTGGCATCGCTGAAATTCTGTTCAATATGCACATAACTCTGCTCCTCCAGCAGTGGCAGCCAGAGAAAGCTCATCAGCAGGCCGCCGACGAGCAGCGCCAGCAGCGGCGCGGGGGTGCGCCAACGCCAGCCGGTGATGACGGCTACCAGCAGGGCCACCGGGGCCAGCATCAACGGGGCCAACACGTGCATACCGATACTGGCTGCCCAGATCAGCGCGGCCACAACGAAGCGGCCCGCCGAGGGGGATTGGGCCAGACGCAGCAGACCCCACAACACCCAGGGATAGAGAAACATCCCAAAGGCTTCGTTGGAGCCGCGTTCCAGCGCATTGCGCAGCACGTAGGGCGCATAGAGATAGGCCGTGGCCGCGGCCAGGGCGGCCCAGCGTCTGCCCGTTGCCAAGTGGGCCAGCGCGAACGCTCCCAGAAAGGCCACCAGCAACCCCCCGCCAATCAGCGCCCGCCAGCCCAACGGGTGGGCCAACCCCAGGCGCGCCAAGAAATCCAGGCCGTAGTAGGGCAGGGGCGGCTGAAAGGTAAAGAGCGGGCTGCCCAGCCCCACATGCAGAAATTGTGTCCAGGCGGGATAGAAATTGCCGTCGGCAATCGCGGCGGAGAAGAGGAGGCCGCGCGGGATGTGTTCGGCCGCAGCGTCGTGGGCATACGCGCCCAGATTGGTGGTCAGCGCGGTGGACACAGCTACCGCGGCTACGAGTAGCAAGAGCAGAAGCCAGCGGCTTTTGTTCAATAGATGGGAGGACATTTCGATTCCATTTCTATTCTACTGTAATGGAGGGCAGCAGGACCGAACGCCACAACTCGCGCAGCGGCGGCATCAGTGACTCGTCAACCGGCTCAGTCTGTTCCCCGGTCTCTGGGTTGAACCAACCGACTTCCAGAAAGTATTCCCCCGGTGGCATATCCGCAGGCAGCGCCACGCGGAATTCGTCCTGATAGAGTCGCCCAGGCGAGAAATCGCGCAAAAACAGACCGCCGGGCGTCAAGTGATCCTCTTGCGCCCAGATGTCGCTGCCGGTGCGGGGGTTGATCAGTTGGTCCGGCTGGCTGTTGCGGATGTGGACAAAATTCTTGAGCATCGGGAGGCTATCGCTCTCTCCTTCCCAAAAGAGAACGACCTGCGCCGTCCCGCCAGGGCGGAACCGATTGTCGCCGAGTGTATACCCCCGCAAGCTGGGAGCGCCGACAAAGGCCACATCCACCGTTGCATCTACGCCGCAGACCCGTTCCACGGTGGATTGGCAGCGAAAAATCGTTGTATACGGGTCGATCACCGCCCATTTGCTCCCCAAAAAAAGGGCCAGTCCCACCAGCAACCAGAGTGGCGGCGCGGCTTCCCACACCCCTTTCGCAGCAGATTCAACAGCGGCAACACTCTCGCCTGGCCTTTTCCCCCGGATCGCCAGAACGAGCAGGCTCAGAGCAATCAATAGGCTGATCCCGGTGCCTATCCTCTGCAATGTACTGTGCCCGTAGTGGAGAATCAGATTGTGGCGGCCTGCGGGCAGCTCCAGTTGCACATACCCCGTCTCTGCCTCTGGATGAATTGCAACCGGCGCGCCGTCCAGAAGCGCCTGCCAGCGGGGATAGTAGAGCAGGTAGAGCGTGACGGTTGCAGGTTGCGCGCTCTCCAAATCCAGCGCCCAGGAACTGGATGTGACGTGGGCGTCCAGTACGCGTACCCCTGCCGGGGGGTGAGCCAGGGGGCGCGCCTCCGGGTCGAAGTCCTGGCCCAACTCGGCCAGGATCGCGTCGTTAAAGATCTGTCTCCGCCAGAAGGGGAGAAATTCCCCGTACGATGTCAAGCCGGCACCCGATGTCTGCCATTCGATGGCCCGCACGTAGTCAAACGTGATTACCCCGTCAAAACTGCCAATACGGTGTTGCAGATTCACATAGAGCGCAGGGATCCCAAGCAGTAGGAACAGCAGAGTCAGAACCAGACCAAGCAGTTTCTGCCAGCGCGTTGCGACTAGAGCAGCCAATCCGCCGATCCCAATGGATACCACAAGGGCCTGTATCCCCATCAAGCGCATCCGATATTGTACTCTATGCAATAGTGGATCAAACAGTTGCCAGATCAGATCCGAAGAAGCTGTGAGAAGCCACAGGAACACCAATCCAAACACTGTCGCCAGTCCAATCGTCACACCCAAAGCCCGGCGACGTTGCCGGAAGGCCACGAGAGTACCTGGCAGACCGAGGAGCAACAAAAGAGTGTGCAGAAGTCCGATACGGTCGCCCATGCTGTTATTGTCGCGCTGGATATCGTAGACTGTTGGTGGGGCCAACAGGCGGTCTAGGGGAATCGGGTTATCTAAAGGAATCGCTGCCGGGCTGTCGAAGTCACGCTCGATCTGAACGTAACTCTGTTCCTCCAGGATGGGCAGCCAGACGGGACTCATCAACAGGCCACCCACAAGCAATACCAACAACGGCGCGGGTGTGCGCCAGCGCCAACCAGCGATGAACGCCGTCAACAATGCTATCGGTGCCAGCATCAGCGGAGCCAGCACGTGCATTCCGATACTGGCAGCCCAAATCAGCGTAGCGACCACAAAGCGTCTTCCACTCGGTGATTGGGCTAACCACAGCAGTCCCCACAGCACCCAGGGGTAGAGAAACATGCCAAAGACTTCGTTGGACCCCCGCACCAGAGCATTGTGTAGCATATAAGGAGCGTAAAGATAGGCGGCGGCAGCAGCCAGAGCAGGCCAGGATCGATCTGTTGCCAGGCGAACCAGGTAGAATGTGCCCAGAAAGGCGGCCAGCAGACCGCCGCCGATCAACACCCTCCAACCCAACGGATGGGCCAGGCCCAGACGGGCCAGGATGTCCATCCCGTAATAAGGACGTGAGGGCTGAAAAGTAAAGAGCGGACTACCCAAGCCTATATGGAGGAATTGCACCCAGCGGGGTTGCAAGAATCCATCAGAGATGGCAGCGGAGAAGATGAAGCCACGGGGCACGTGTGCGGATGCAGCATCGTGGGCATATGCGCCCAGATTGATGGTGATAGCCGTGGAGACGGCGGCCGCCGACACCAAGACGAATAGCAGAAACCAACGGCTGTTCGCCCCCGTCAGCCATCTGTACTTGGCCGCAGACGGCGGTAGTTGACCTGACAATTTAGTATCCTTGTCGACAATTGTATAAGAGAGTTGGTTGCCATCACTGAATTTCATGCACTGTCAAACATTGAGTTTACACGGGTTCGTGCTGAAATCTTCGGATTATCGCTTTTTCTTTTTCATTGAAAGTGGTGGAGGGTATCAATTCGAAGGAGGGTGAAGAATTGGCGTAATTTCCAGTCTGGTTAAACCTACCGATAGCCAGCGGGTATCACTATTGCTTCCATCGGTGATATCCACCGGTCGCGCAGCATAGGCTGAACGGAGCGTCAATTCATTCCAGCCAATGGTGATTTGTTGCGCAGACAGAGCGATCTCCGCCAACCACGACTCACAGTCATCCCATGTGTGAGTCGCCACTGTTGCCCCATTGACCTCCACCACTATTCGTTGGGGGCGATTGGCATCGCAAACCGGGAAAGCTTCGATTTTGAGGCGATACGACACGCGTCGCGCCGCCATCCAGACACCACTGCCAGACGTTCCTTCTATCCAACGGCCCCATTCCTCCGTACCCGACCACCCCTCCGATGTCAGGACGTTGAAGCTGGGAGTTGGCCAGGTTGTCACCTCCAGGATGCAGATCGGATATGACCATGGATTACGTCCTGGCGGCGGATCGAAGCAGCCGCGATTCTGCAAATCGGGATTCTGTGCGGCCTCACGCAACAGTACTTGTGCATAACTACCTGAAACATGAAAAATGATATAGCGTACACCGATATAGCGCCACAACGGAGCGAATGATGAGTCGGTGAAAGGATGCGGATGTGTCGCTAACCATTGATCCAGAAATGCTACGTGCGCGGGCAGAATACTGCCAGCCCCTGCCACAGTCGGCTGCTGATGGTACTCCGTCGCCAGCAGCGTCTGCCCGCGGTTGGGCAAGTAGAGCCGGTCTGGCTGCCACGCATCTAAATCCACGATACCCTGCTCAGGAGTGCCGTGTTGACGCAACCAGGCAAAGGCGGGGTGTTCGACAGGTGGAAACGGTACGCTATCCGTAGGCGGTGGAAGCAACTCGATGACTAGCAGCAGGGCCAATAGCCCCCGCACCCAACCATAGCGTACCTGTGCCAGACTCAATGCTGTAAGTGAATAGAGGCCAACGCTGGCCAGCAACGCATAACGTGCAAAGACCCGCGCTCGCTCCCAGAACGGCACGAGGCTACTGAGCAATAGCCCCGGCAACGGAACTGCCGTGTCGAATGGCGATATTGGATGCGGCGCAGTGAAAAAATCGGGTTTGAGCAGATACCCAAGCCGCCACAGGATTGTATCCAGGCCGCGTAACGCTTCCCACTGGATAACCTGGCCGTTCCATTTCAGGGTCAGCCCTAGGCTCAGGGCTAGTCCGATGCCGGTGAGCATCAATGCCGGCCACCAGCGTCGGTCGCGCAACGCCGGCCGGATCGCCAACACCGCCATCAGGAAAGCCAAAAATCCAAAGTTGGCCTGGCCTGGTTCGTTCGTTGGCCCCTGGTAGATGACGCTGGATAGGCCTGCTAACCACGGATGGGCAACGTTGGGTATTGGAAAACTATTCAGGCTGGCATCCCACAATGCAACATGTGTAATGTCGTAATAGGCCGCCTGCGCGGCGTTGCTCTCATACACAAAGAAGAGAAGAAACGGGATACAGGGCAGCAAGGCGACTACAGTCGGGATTAACAGTCTGCGAATGGACACGGTGGAAAAGAATTTGTCTCTATCTGCTTTAAGAAGGGATGCTTGTCGCGCCAGCCACCATCCGCCCAACAGCATGGCACCCATAAACAGAAAATACCATGAACTGAGAATCATGAGCATCCACACTAGACCGGCCAGCGCCGACCAGGCCACGGAGTGTCGCGTCGGCGCGACCGACCGTTCCAGGCTCCACAGCAACCACGGCAGCAGACTGGTCGCAATCAATACATTCATATGACCGGCGATGCGGAACCAATGAAAGCCCCAAAAAGTATAGAGCAGCGCGGCAACGGTCGCCGGCAGTACATCAACCTCCCTACGCACCACGGTTTGCATCCCGGCAAATGAAAGCGCCAGCGTTAATATTGTCGCTACATTATAGGCAAACGCAGGGCCACCCAGCCAATTTAATGGCAGCAATGCCAACAAGAGCGTTGGGCCGCCTGCATAGGTAGCAACGCGCCAGCCCGCCGGGTAGAAGATCAATGGGTAGGAAGAAGCAGAATGTGTGCCACGCACAACCCCATCATACCAGTCAGTGATCCAGACAACTTCCAGTACATCACCGTAGGCAGGCAGGTTGTGCGCCGGGTTCCCTACACGCCAGCCCCACAGGAGCAACAGGGCGAAGACAAGCCACGGCACCGTCAGCCGAAAGCCGCGCCAACCTTCCATCCGACGCCACACGCGTTGTGTCTTCACTGCAAGTTCCTGTATCACGAATCGTGACCTCAGCCTGATAGGTGTGTAGTTGCGCACTGTATCATCAGCGATGACTGGCACGAATTATTGGTCGCTGCCATCATAGACGCCGATACGGAGCCGGTTTGAGATGTCGGGCGAGGCTGCGGTGGCTAAGCCTGCCCAACGTCTGCCCGTTGCCAAATGCACCAGCGCGAACGCGCCCAGAAAGGCCACCAGCAATCCCCCGCCGAGCAGCACCCGCCAGCCCAACGGGTGGGCCAACCCCAGGCGCGCCAAGAGGTCCATGCCATAATAGGGCAGGGGCGGCTGAAAAGTAAAGAGCGGGCTGCCCAGCCCCACATGCAGAAACTGTGTCCAGGCGGGGAAAAAATTACCGTCGGCAATCGCAGCGGAGAAGAGCAAGCCGCGTGGAATGTGTTCGGCCGCGGCGTCGTGGGCATACGCGCCCAGGTTGGTGGTTAGCGCGGTGGACACAGCCGCCGCGGCTACGAGTAGCAACAGCAGAAGCCAGCGGCTTTTGTTCAATGGGTGGTGAGTCATTTCAGATTGATTTCTCAACGCGTTCATCCTTTTCGTATACCACACATCCCCACCTTTACGAAATTTGTAGGGCGGACTGACAGTCCGCCCCGCGTAACGCGGACTGTCAGTCCGCCCTACGATAGAAAAACCCAACGACCACAACCAGCAGCGCGCCGCCAGTGATGGCAAGACCCCAGTTCAGAGAAGCGGGCCAGTAGACCAGATCGAAGGCCAGATCGCCCGGCGGGATGGGGAGGGCGAGGAGGGTGAGGTTGGCGCGCAGAACGGGGAACGGGGATTGGGGATTGGGGATTGGGGAATCCACCCGCCAACCCGGCAGCCAGTTTTCACTGATGACGAGCAGACCGCCGGGGTTGTCGGAAAGGGTGACGCGCAGACGGCTGGGCGCGGGGCGATCAAACTGAATAAAGGGAGGAAGGGAGGAAGGGAGGAAGGGAGGAAGGGAGGAAGCGGCGTCGGGCGGGAGGAGGGCCGTGTGTGAGAGATCGAAGTTGTGGTCGGCCAGGAGGGGCAGGGCGGTGGCGTCGTCAACGAACTGGACATCCTGTACCAGCCAGGCGCGGGGATTGGCTTCGACCAGCCGGTGCAGGAATGTCGTGTCCGTCGCTTGGGGAAATTCGGCCAGGAGCGTAGACGAGACCGGAAGCCCCTGTCGCCAGGTGAGAACCGTCTCCACCCCCAACAGCCGCCACATCCGGTCCAGCGGGAAGTTGTCGAAGAGTGCGGCGTAGCGCGCCAGCCGCAACGGACTGCTGCCCCACACATCCTGCGCGCCGATAGACATGCCGTAATCCTCGTAGACCCGGTATTCGTTGTAGACGCGCCCGTCGCCCAACGCGGCCTGCGTCGCGGCCACTTCCGGCGCAAGCAGCGTCTTGCGCGCCGGACCAAAATCGTCCACATTCGTCCCCCCGTTGGCCCAGAACAGGACTGCCACCCCCAGCGCGGTCAACGCCCAGCCGCGTCGAGGCTGCCACTCTTTTTCCCAGAGCAGCCAGGCCACTGCTACACCCACCAGCAGGGAAAAACTCACCACCAACCAATACCTCTCATCCGGCAGCGCGCCCCGGCCCGCCGCCTGCCAGATGAGGCCGAAGATCAGCCCGCCAGCGGCCAGACAGCCCACCAACGCGCCGCCTGCCAGACGTCGCGCACGCCAGGGCAAACCCGGCAAGGCGGCCATCCCGTAGCCCGCCAGCACGCTCAGCCCAAAGCTGACCAGATAGGCCGCCCGCTCTTGTCCTCGGAAAAAATTCCAGCCCGGCGCGTAGCGGTAGAAGAGGGGGTAGAGAAAGCTGTGTGCGCCGAAGGAGAGGAGGAGGGCGAGGAGGGCGAGGAGGGGGAAGAATAGTGAATGGTGAATGGTGAATTGCGAATTGTGAATGGAACGCAATTGGGAAAGGCCGAGCAGCGCCAGGAAAAGGCCGGGGATGCCGATGTACAGGGGCGAGAATTGGGTGAGGATGGCGGGAAAGAGCAGTTGCCAGGTGTCCTGGATGGGGAAGCCGCCGCTGACGTAGGCGTAGTCCACGCTGGCGCGCACGCTCAGGCGGGCGAATTCCAGGCTGGGCAGGAGTTGGACGGCGGAGAAGGCGGCAGTGAGGATTCCAACAACCAGAAAGCCGAACAAGCGGTTGATTGGTTGAACGGTTGATTGGGATGTCACCATTTCGTCGCCACCTGCCACCTGCCATCTGCCACCTGCCACCTGCCACCTGCCACCTGCCACCTGCCACCTGCCACCTGCCACTAGCAGCAGCCCCATCCACCCGCCGACCGCGTAGCTCAGATGCAGAAATGTCTGCGGGTGTCCGGCCAGGAAGGCCGTGGCCCAGGCCGCAGATGCGCCAATCCACCAGCGCCAGCGGGACGGTTCATCTACAGCGCGCAGCAGCAGCCAGAAGATCAGCGGCAGCCAAATGGCCGTGCGCAAAATAGCCATTTGCAGGGGTGGATAACCGGTCAGGTAGCCGGAGAGGGCGAAGAACGCGCCGGCGGTAAAAGCGGCCTGGCGGCTGCCAGTCAAACGCTGGACGAGCAGATGGGTGAAAAAACCGGCCAGCGCGATGTGCAGCACCGCCTCCACCTGCAGAAAGTAGAGACGGGCGGCGGGGCTGGTGAAGGGCAGCGTGAGCAGAAGGAGCAGATCGCCGACGGGATAAAAGAGCGCAGTCTGCACGTCGGCCAGAAAGGGATGACCGCCGTAGGTATAGGGATTCCAGACCGGCAGCCAGCGTCCGGCCAGCCATTCGCTCTGCTGGAAGAGGCTGAAAGGCAGGAAGTGGTGGGTAAAGTCGCCGTCGGGGAAGGTGCGCAGGCCGAGAAGGATGGGCGCGTAAAAGAGGGCGGATAGGAGGAGATAGACGGCAAAGGGCCAAAAGGATCGTGGATTGGCTTTCATAGGGCTTCGTAGAAATCCGCTGCGTTGTTTGCCAAATTTGTGATTCGCCGCGCCGCACGTTGCAATTTGGCCGACCCGCTCTTTTCTGCCATTTCTGCCAAAATCGCCAAATCCAACCCTTCCCAGTTTTGCAGACGCAACTCTGCCAGGTATTTTTCGTCATCCCCGCCCGGCTGCAAATAGATCAGATCGAGAAGCGCTTTTTCCGGTTTTGCGATGAAAGCCGTTTGCCCCGTCGCCACTTCCACAGAGTGATACCCCCAGAACAGATCGCCCTTCAGATGACGGTAGATGAAATTTCCCAACTCCGTCCGCCGCTCGCCCGCGCGTGCGTTGGTGACGCTGACCACCCACGGCACATATTCGGGGATCAGCCCATACCAGGCCAGCGCGCTCTGGCAGCTTACATACGAGGGGCGTTGCAGCAGATTGGCGGTGGCGAAGAGGTGCGGCGTCGTCTTGCGATAGGGTTCGGCCAGCACGTATAGCCCGCGGCGCAGTTGGTGCAGCAGTTTTGCAGCGCGCCAGCGGGAGAGTTGGCGCTGCACATCGCCCGGCTGCGCATCCCCGGCCAAGAGAAGCGACGATTCGATCAGCGGTTCATCACCGGCAATTGTCAGAAGTTCTTGGAATTTCATGGCTGTTCCCTATGCACCGGCGAACGCCACGGGGGACAAAAGAGCAAATCCGTAAATTCTGTAATCCGTGTTCTGTTTTTCATAGCAGTATCTTGCCATAAATGGCAAGTAATCGCAACAAAATTGTTAATCGCCATTCACAACCAGCGCACCGATCAGTTTCAACGTCGCGCCTGGGCCGCCCAATTCAATGCGCGCCCCGCTCTCTTTGTCATACGCGCCCACCCAGACGAAGTACTCCCCCGGCGGCGTCTGCGGCGGAATCTCCAGTCGTTGCTCGTCCAGGACAACCGGCGGTGCGGTCCATAGCTCCCACTCTGTGGTCGGGTAACGCCCGTCACCGGGTTCGTGTCCGCTCTGGGCCACAATCTGGGACAGACCGTTGGCCGCGGCGGGCGTGCCGTCCGGCAAGAGGTGTACGAAGAAGACGAAGCGCCGATCCAGCGGGGCGGTGCGCCGCCAGGCCAGCAGCAGACGAGCGCTAGCGCCGGGCTGCACAGTTGGCGGTTGCGCGCTATTTTTCCTGTCCAGCCAAGCGTAACCGGAGAGACTAAGGGGTTGCGATGGAGATGATCCCTCAACCGTCGGCGTCAGCGTGATGGCCCGACTGTAGGCCAACAGCCGGAAAGACTCCTCCGCGGCGATGGGAAGATATTCGTGGTAGATCGTCGGCGTGCCATCGGGTGCGGCCCAGGGATAGATGGGCGCGCCCTCTGCACCGGGGTTCTCCTGCAGGAGGATCAGATCGGGCGGGAGTGCTGGCCGCGCCAGCACAGTGTAGATGCGTTGGCGTTGGGAGAGATGGGGCACGAAGGGCCAAATTGTGCTGAGCGATGCCTCCCGCGGCACCTGCGCCAAGATGCGATAGCCTGCTTCCGCTTGCGCACCGACGCTGAAACGTTCGGCGGTAAAGTTGCGGCTGCCAGGGCCGGGGCCATCCGTATAATACCCAATACCCACCGCCAGCAGTAGAAGCGCAGCCAGACCGATTTCCACCCAGCGCGCACGCGCACCCAAGCGAAGCAGCCAGCCACGCATCCGCGCCAGGGCAACGACCAGACCAAAAAAGAGGACGGGCAGCAGCGGCGGATTGTAATAGGATTGAATTGACCACTGGGGTTCGTAGCTGCTCAACATCAGATAGACCAGCACCGGAAAGGCGATGAGAATCACCGGCGCTCCCAGCAGAGGCAGAAAGAGGAGCGGGCGGAAAAGACGGGAGAGAAAGAGCAGTTTGGGCGGTTGCATCAGATAGGGCAGCACAATCCATGGCTGGGTCATCAGAACCCGCAGCGCGCTCTCTGGCGAATCGCCCAGCCAGGCATAGCGGCGGGCCACAAAAGGATAGGGCATGCCGCGGGTGAGCGCAGGATAGAAGACGTATAGGACCAGCAGCATCCAGACCAGCGCGGTCGCGGCTGTGATCAGCCCGTCGCGGCGGCGGAAACCGGCTGGCACAAAGACGAGAATGTACAGCCCGAAGGTCAGAAAAGTAATACTGAAATCCTCTTTGACCAGCAGACAGAGGGCCAGAAATATCCACATCAACCGCCGGCGACCGCTCAGCAAGCCGTAGAGCGCAAAACCCAAGAGGGGCGGCAACAGCGAAACTTCGTGAAAGTCATTCAGGTTGCCGTTGTGCAGGGCTGGATAGACCAGATAGACGGCCGCGATGACCAGCGCCAGAAGAATCCCAGCGGGCCAGCTTTTGAAAGTGTGTCGGGCGTAGAGATAGATAGGCAACGCGCCCAGCGCCAATGCGATGGACTGCGCAATCAGCAGCACGCGCACGTCGGACCAGAGCCAATAGAGCGGCAGAAAGAGCAGCAGAATCGGCTCGAAGTGATCGTAGAAGCCGTTGGTTTCGTAGACCAGTGTGGTCATCCAGACGCGCCCGCGTGAGAGATTCCAGATGGTCTGATCGTAGATGCCCAGATCGTAGCCCGTGCCAAAAGCGCGGTGCTGGAGCAGGGCTGTGATGACCAGGAATCCCGCGCCGAGGCAGAGGAGGGCCACGAAAAGCCAATCCGCTGAACGCAGCGTAGACCGCTTGAATCCGCTCATTCCGAAATTCGTCTTCCCGGTTTGCCGTAGGGGCGCTTGCTTGCTGCGCCCGTCTTGTGTGTGGCCGGGCGCAGCAAGCAGCGCCCCTACCAATCGTTGTATCGTGGCCGGGCGCAGCAAGCAGCGCCCCTACGAAGTGAAAGATTACGGCTGGATGTCCAATGTTGCCAGCAGGAAAAAGTTATCGCCGACCTGACCCGCGCCGTTCAAGACAGAGAGCCGCTGGCCGCTGGCTGCGTCGTAGAGACCGACCAGCACCCGGTACGACCCGGCGGGCAGGCTCTCGCCGATCGGCAGCAGATGGCTGTCGTTGAGCAGTTCCCCCGGCTGCCAACGGGAGGTGGGGTAAAAGCCCACCAGCGGCATCCCATCGGCCTGGCCGACCAGCGTGCCACTCTCGTCGAGCAGATGCACAAAGACTGTATACTCCCGATCCATCTCGCCTATCGTCTCCCAATAGAGAGTAAAGTCCCAACCCTCCCCGGCGCGAGGGGCGAGGTTGTCGGCGTCAAAGCCCAACAGCCGCACCTGATTGGCGAAGTTTGCCTGGCGCGGGTTGCCGGGTTGCCAGTCGGGCACCGTCCACGACGATTGCAATTTCGTCAAGATCGGAAAGACCACCGCTTGCCCCTGGGCGTCGCTGGCCGCGGGGCGCTCCTGTGTGTCAAAGTCATAAAGACCGGCGGCAATCCAGGCGGGGCGCAGACCGGGTGTTGCGCCGGAGATGAAGATGTGATGGACATCCCGCACGATCTGGCCGGGTTTCCAGTAACTGGTCGGAACGCTGCCGCCCCCCGGATAGCTGTCGGACTGCCCCAAATCCTCTTGCCAGCCAAAAACCTGAACAAAGACGCTGTAATCCTTTTCCATGGGGGCCAGCGCCTGCCAATAGAGCGTCACCTGCAACGTATCGCCAGGGTGTAGCAGATTTTTGTCCACCTCGAAGGCGAGCAGACGGGCTGCGCCGCCGTAATCCACGGCAAAGGGCTGGGCCGTGGATGGCACAGACTCGACGATCTGCTGCGCCGGGAGGGGATAGGCGGGCCGGATGGCTGTCAGCGGCGCGGAGAGGGCCAGGAGAAAGAGGAAAGCCGCGGGCAGGGCGATACCGAACTTGCGCCAGCGAGGAGGCAGCCAACTGCTCCAGCCCAGCATCAGCAGCGTAAAGATGGCCGAAATGGTGGGAAAGAGCAGACGGCCCTGAGAGGCAGCGGTGAGCGAAGTCCAGCGGATCAGCGCCACAAATTCCAGCCCGATCCAGGCGGCGGGGATGAGTAAGAGAAGCCCGGTCGCCAGCCTATGGCTGCGCCACAGCCGCCAGACCCACAACCCCAACCCGGCCACGGCGACGAGGGTAAAAACGTCCAAGAGTTGGTAGACCCACGGCGGGCGCATCAGCAGATTGACTGCGCCGAAGAGACCCCAAAAATTGATGCGGAAACCCTGAAATTCGCCCAGCAGATCGGTCAGCACAAACTCGGCTGGTCGGCCACCGGCCACAGCCAGCATTGCGTTCAGACCGGTCGGGTCGCCGTAGAGTTGCCAGTTGCGCACAAACCACCAGCCCGCCACCAGCAGCGCAGGCAGAAGCACCAGACCAAATTCCACAGCCCAACGGCTGAAAAATCTGCGCAAATCTGTCTCTTCTGCGAAATCTGCGTGCCTCTTTTTGTTGCGCGGCAGGGCCAGGGCCAGCCCGGCCAGCGGCAGCAGGGCCAACCCGCTCAGTTTGCTCAGACAAGCCAGACCAATCAGCGCGCCCAGCAGCAGCAATTCCCAGCGCTGGCTCCCCTCCTGGGCCAGACGCACCATCAGCAGCAGCGAGAGGCTGGAGAGCAGCACGACCAGATTGTCGTTGTTCACCGAGGCGCTGATAAAGAGAAACATCGGCAGAAAGGCATTGAGCGCCATTGCGCCCAGGGCCAGCGCCGGCTGTTCTGGAACGAGCCGCCGCGCCAGAAAATAGGTGGACAGAATCGTCCCCACCCCCAAAAGGAGGGAAAACCAGCGGATGAGCAGCACAGCCAGAACGCTGCCCCGCCAGGGAAAGGGTGGCGGCGCTGTGCGCACAATCATATTTTTGTTGTCCTGGGCCAGGGGCACGCCGCGCTTGGCGTGGGGGTTCAAGCGCAGTTGTGTGGGCAGATCGCTGCTGTCAATCCAAAAGGTGAGGGCCGCGGCCAGCGCGTAGTAGAGTGGCGGCTGGCTGCCTTCCTGACCAAAATGGGTTTCCTGGCCCGGTTGCTGGACAGGCAGACCGTTGCCCTGGGCCAGATAGGCGACAAATGGGTAGTGGTTCAGTTCATCGCTGGCTTCAAAGACCGGGGTGGCAAAGCTGTAGATCACACCCAAGAGCAGGAAGCCGCAGATAATAAGCAGCGCGCCGATCCCTTCGACAGGCTCAGGACACCGCTTTGGCTCTTTCCACACGGCTAGACCCCCCACAGCCGCAGCTTGACCACAGCCAGCGTGTAATCCCGGAAGACATCCCAGAAGCCGGTTTTGCTCTCCCCGTGGCGGCGCAGAATGTAAAAGACCGGCACTTCCAGAATCTTCCAGTCGTTGCGCCAGGCCAGCAGCAACAGGCGGATGAAATAGTCCCCGTAGCCGTAGAAGATGCGGTCGAATTTGGGCTGGAGCTGGAAAAGTGTCTCCCTACGCACGGCAAAGAAACCGCTCAGATTGTCCTGGATTTGGGTGTGAAAGAGCAGGCGGATAAAGACGTTATAGAGCAGACTCATCCGGTAACGGGCTGTATCTTCCATCCCGCCGCGCATGACAAAGCGGCTGCCGATGACCAGTTCATAATAGCGCAGCAAATCCACCATCTGGGGGATCAGCGCCGGGTCGTGGTTGAAGTCGGTGTCCATCACCACCAGTGTGCGCCCGGCGGCCTGTTCCAGCCCGTAGCGGATGGCCTTCGCCAGCCCTTTGTCCGCTGTGCGCACATGGAGTTGGACCGGGCCGTCCAGTTCGTAGCGTTGGCGCACGGCTGCGGCGGTGCCGTCCGGGCTGGAATCGTCCACCACCAGCACCTCCCAACGCAGACCGCTGGGCGTCAGCGCCGCTTCGATGGCGTCGATCAGATCACAGATATTGTCGCGCTCGTTGTAGGTGGGGAGGATGATGGATACGTCGGTCATTGGGGGATTGGGGATTGGGGATTGGGGATTGGGTATTGGGTATTGGGCTGAGCAAAGCTGCGGATGGTGGCGCAGATGTAGGCGATTTGTTGTGCGCTCAGGCTGGGCGAGCTGGGCAGGTTGAGACCTGTGCGGCTGAGGGCCAGGGAGACGGGCCGCGTTTGTGCGGTGCGATAGGGCGGCAACGTGTCCAGCGGGTGGAAGAAGGGCCGACTGTCTATGCCCTGACCGCGCAGGGCCGGGATGAGCGCGTCGCGGCTGAGGGGAAAGGGCGCATCCACCAGCAGCGAAAACATCCAATAGATATTTGTGTAACCGGCCGCCTCGACGGGCAATGTCAGACCGGGAATCCCCGCCAGCCCCGCGCAATACCAGCGGGCAATCTGCCGTTTGCGTGCGATGAACTCCTCGATCCGTTCCATCTGCGCCACGCCGACCGCGGCCTGCAAATTCGTCATGCGGTAATTGAAGCCGATTTCGTCGTGCCAGTAGCGCTTCTCCGGCGGCATTGCGTGATCACGCAACAGCCGACAGCGCGCGGCCAGCGCCGCGTCGTCGGTGGTAAGCATCCCGCCCTCGCCGGTGGTGATCGTCTTGTTGGCGTAGAAGCTGAAGGCCGCAATGCGCCCCAGCCCGCCCACCCTACGCCCGTTGACCTGCGCGCCGTGGGCTTCCGCGGCGTCTTCGATGACGATCAGATTGCGCAGATCCGCCAGCGCATTGAGCGCGTCCATCGGCGCGGGGTGGCCGTAGAGATGGACGGGCATCAGCGCGCGTGTGCGGGGTGTAATCAGTCGCTCCACGTCCGCCGGGTCCATACACCAGGTGGCGGGATCCACATCGGCAAAGACGGGTGTGGCGCCGGTGTAGCTCACCGCATTGGCCGAAGCAATAAAAGTCAGCGCGGGGACGATCACCTCGTCACCCGCGCCGATGCCCAGGCTGTGCAAGGCCAGATGCAGGGCCGTCGTCCCGTTGCTCACGCTCACCGCGTGCTGGACACCGCAGAAGGCGGCAAACTGCTGCTCGAAGCGGGTGACGTACTTGCCCAGGCTGCTGATCCAGCCACTGCGCAGCGCGTCCAGCACGTATTGCTCCTCCCGCTTGCCCAGCCAGGGTTCATAGATGGGGATGAAATCGGGCGGGCGGGTCGCGCTCTCGGCTTCCAGATAGGGGAATAGGGACAACTGTTGCGTTTGCATAGAAGTACAGTATACGAAAGGCTGGGGAGGATGGCAAAAGAGATAGGGGATTGAAGTTTGGGGATAAAGCAAATCCGCAAATTCCGTGATCCGTGTTCTATTTTTTCGGAACAATCTCATAAACTTACGTTTTTGCCTGTTGACATCTGGCGGGGTTGGGCGTAAGATCAGAGGGCAAGAAGGCTGAGACTTCTGTTTTCAGAAACTCACTTTTGCGGACAACCTTTCGCTCTCTCTTTCTCCTCATCCAGCGCGTTCGTTGACGCCCTGCCCCCTGCGCACCCCTTGCGCATTTCCCAATGTCGCATCTTTCTGCTTGTCGGAACTGACCCACTTTTGCGTGTTTGTCTGAATCCAGGAGTAGAGATATGAATAGACGTACTGTTTTTGTTATAAGTAGCGCAACGATTGTATTGGTATTGGCATTGGTTCTGGCCTTCCGGCTGGGGGGGTTGCCCCGCTGGGCAAGCGCACCGGCTGCCGAAGCTGCTCCGCTGGCTCTCCCTGGCCTGATCGACAGCGAACTGCCCCTGGCCCAGATCACCAATGAGAAGCTGATTCTCTCTTATGCGGCCAAATTTGTCTGCACCGAGGCCCTGCCGCCGGGCACTTTCTGGTACGGTCTGGCCGCGCCGATTGTGAATCAGGAGACCCAAGTGCTGATTCACAACCCCCACGACTTCAACATCACCTTTTACAAGAAAGCTGTGATTGCGCCGCTGGAAGATCAAGCAGCGGTAGCGCCGGGTAAATGGAACGAACTGAAGCTCGGCCCAGACTACGCCGTGCGCATCAATTGCGACGACATCGCCTTTCTGCTCACCGGTAAGCCGGGGGCCACGTTTGCGGGAACCTACGGCTACGGCGTGACAGTTGAGGGTTTCGTGGTCATCGGCATCGGCGTGCAGAGCGTCCCCAACGCCAACGGAACGGTACAAAAACGCTATGCGCCGCTGGACGTAACCGCTGAATACGAACGCAGCTCGGAAGTGCTGAAGAAAGATATCCATTACCAGCCCTGGTGGTGGTGGTGGTGGTGGCAACTCCCCTGGAAACTGGGCTACCCCTACGAGCGGCTGGTCACAATTGACCCCACCGGCAACATAGACTGCCGAGAGTTGCTCTACCAAGCCCTCGCCCAAGATGCGCAACGCATGGAGAATATGCAAGAGCGGCAGGCGACGCTGGCCGCGCTCAATGCCGGGCGTCAGATGGGTCCCAATTCTCACGTAAGCGAGAACCCCAGCGCCGAAACGCCCGCTGCCCTGGTGGCGATGGTGGGCAACTGCCGCAAGCTGGACACCGCCACCGCTGACATTGACTACGTGCTGCTCAGCAACAAAGGCATGACCGACCCCAATCCGATCACCGCCGTGCCGGCCCAGGCCAGTTTGGTGCGCTATCCCTGGTTTCCCGGCCACTGGTACGATCTGGCGATGGTTACGCCCCAGAACCTGGACGTTGACCTGAGTACCAACTTCCACCAGTGGCAGAGCAAACGCTGGATTGCCGCAGGCGAAACCAGCGCCACTGTCAGCGCGGCCATGGCCTACTACTTCCCCTGGTGGTGCGGTTGGGGCTACTGGTATTGGTGGTGGAATGGCGGCGACTGCACAGACATCGGCGTGGGCGAAGGCGAGAGTCTGGACGTGGAGTCCGTTGCGCCCCAACGGGTCTTTATGAACAAATGGCCGCCTATCCCATAGGCAGGGAGATGGCATAATGACAACGCAACGAAAGATATACGCAACGATTGGTCTTCCGCTTCTGCTGCTGGTCAGCCTCTTCTGGGTGGCGCAGCGGGGGTTGATGGCCCCCGCCGCGCCACCAGCGATTGTCCAGGGGCAGAGTTTTTCGATTGCCGCGGGTTCAGCGCTGGCGCTCACGGGCATCCACCCGGCGGACATTCTGGGCGCGGGCGGGCTGCCCCTCATCGCCTGCCAGAGCCTGGGGCTGGTCTGTGACGACCCGGAGACGGGCGCGCAGGACGATCTGACTGCGCTCTCCTATGGCTGGGACTTCCAGGCCGACGGCTTTGCCCAGATGCAATTTTCGGTCAGCGCGGCCTCGCGCGGGCTGTTGAATACGGCTGTGCGGGCGGAGTCCGGGTGCAGCCCCGCAGAGCCGGACGGAGATTTCTTCCGCTCGCCTTTGGACGAGACAAACAGCCAGGATTTGGACGGGGATGGCAACGCCTGCGCGGGCAACAGCGGCTACGGGTTGGGGCTGGGCGAAGGCGCAACGCTGGACGGGGTGGACGCGGGGGATCGCGACCCCTGCCAGTTTGTGGATATCGAATGCGATGGCATCCCCGACGCACCGATCTACTTCGCACTGGCCGCGGGTTCGCCGACGCTGGCTTTGGTGGAAGCCACACCCGCAGATGTGCTGGTGACGGGTTTCCAGTTCGTGCCCTCCGTCTATGCGTCGGCGGCGAGTCTGGGGTTGGTCAGCGGCGACGCCATTGCTGCGCTCTGTCTCTATGAGAATGGCGACGGCGTATTCGGCAGTGACGATCAGATGCTCTTTTCCCTGGGCAAAGGGTCGCCATCGCTGGTCGGCCTCAATGGCGATGCGGCCTCTATCCTTGCGCCAGGCCCGCTGCGTCTGGTATACAGGGCAGACAAACTGGGGCTGCTGCCCAGCGACGAGGTGGACGCACTGCTCTGCTCGACCGCAAGCGACGTGCAGCGACTGTATCTGCCCGAAATCCAGCGCTAGGCATGATTCCGGGAATCGGCCAGAGGCTGGCTGACTTGAAAGCCGAAGATCATACCGCGGAGTGTCCCGTAGAACCGGGACGCTCCGCGGCAGACTCCTCCTTCCTCGTCACAAGCAAGGAAGAGTCCCCGGCGCTTTCTGTCTACCTAATCCCTCAACCACCGATTAAGATTCTCTCCTCCCCCGCATAGATCGTAAAGCGTTCCCCGCGCAGAAAACCCACCAGTGTCAGGCCGAACTCCCGCGCCACATCCACGGCCAGATGGCTGGGCGCGGAGAGAGCGCAGACAATCGGCAGACCCGCCACTGTTGATTTTTGCAGAATTTCGTAAGATGCCCGCCCGCTCACCAGCAACAGGCAGTCGGAGAGCGGCAGTTTGTGGTTGAGCAGCGCCCACCCCACCACTTTGTCCAGCGCGTTGTGACGCCCCACATCCTCGCGCAGACAGAGCAGTTCGCCCGCTGCGCTGAAGAGACCGGACGCGTGCAGACCGCCGGTGGCGTCGAAGAGTCCCTGTCCCGCGCGCAGCTTTTCTGGCAAGCCGGTCAGCACATCCGGCACAACGAACGGACCCGCAGGCAGGACAGAACAGCCGCGCATCTCAATCGCTTCCAAACTGGCTTTGCCACAGACGCCGCAGGCACTGGTGGTATAGAAGTGGCGTTCCAGCGTCGCCAATGCGGGGAGAACCGGCAGGTGCAGCCCCACATTGACGATGTTATAGCGCTGTTCGGCGTCCACTTCCGGGTCTATGCAATAGGCGATGTGGCGGATCAGCCCCCGCTCGCTGATCACTCCTTCGCTGTACAAAAAACCGGCGGCCAATTCAAAGTCGGCTCCGGGTGTGCGCATAGTCACGGCGACGGTCTTGGTTTGTCCACCCGCTTGCAAACGAATCTCCAGTGGCTCTTCCGCGGCCAGATAGTCCAGCCGTTTGCGGGCGCGGCCCTGCTCCACAATCGTCACCGGGGCGCGCACTTTGCTGCCGACACGCACGGCCATCTCAGCCTTCCTCGTCTATTGGGCGTGAAAGTGCGGCCACAGCTTCGGCTGGCGAAAGAGTTTCGACGACTGCCGCGGCCCGTTCCCGTTGTTCCCGGTCCAGGGTGACAAGTGTAGCTCCGTAGCGCCGAGCCACCGCCACATAGACCGCATCGCTGCCGCGCAACCGATACTGGGCGGCGATTTCTGCGGCTTGCCAGGCGACAGTATCGTTGACCGGAATGAGGGTGAGATGGGTCAACGCGCGCAGACTATCCGCAAATTCGAGAGCCATTGCTTCGTCCCGATAGACGCGGCTGATGGAGGCAGCGACCTCCGGCAAAAGTAGGGAAGGCGCAAGCATCGGTTCCCCACTGCTTTGTAGCCAAGCGACAAAGCGCAAACTCTCCGCGTGTCCGGCTTCGTGGATATTGTAGGCATTGACAAAGACACTGGCATCGACTGTATAGAGTGTTGGCATAGTCCTCTACCTTCGCATCTCCGCCAGAGCATCGGTCAAAGAAATAGTAGGGCGGGGCAACCGCGCCATTTTATCCCGCAACTTTGCCAGGCGCTGCCAGCTATCCTCTTTCTCCAAAGCCGGTTCACCAACGTTCTGAACGGGCATCAGCACGCCCACCGGCTTGCCCCGGTAAGTCACTGTATACCGGGCCTGCTCCTCGCGCACCCGGCGCACAATCTCCGATGCGTGGGTCTTCAGTTGGCGCACACCGATCTCTTCCATCGTTCTCTCCTTCAATACAATGTGGTTACATCAAAATCCAGCGACGTGACCACATTGTACTGCGGCTATGCGGGGAAGTCAAGAGAGCTACGGCAGCGTCCTCGAAACCTCGGCCAGGGGCTTGCGCGGTTTGGGAGCGGGCACAACGGCCGGGTAGCCGAAGTAGAGCAGACCGACGATCATCTCCCGCGCCGGGTCTACGCCGAGCAGTTGGTAGGTTGCTGGTCGGGTGATGAAGCCGCTGCTGCTCCACTGCATCCCCAGCCCCAACCCCCAGGCCGCCAGTTGGATATTCTGTACCGCGCAGGCGACCGCGGCGTAATCTTCCTGCTCCACCTCTTTGTCGCCGCACAGACAACAGGTGACAGCCACGATGCGCGGTTTAGAGAGAATTTTGGCCTCGGCGTCGGCGCGCATCTTGGCCTGCGTCTCAGCGTCGGCGCGTGTCTTCTCCAACAGCGCATCCCCATTGATAGCGGCGATGGCCTGCCTGCTTTGGGGGCCTAGAATAAGAAAGCGCCAGGGTTCGGTCATGCGGTGGTTCTGCGCCCAGCGTCCCGCCTCCAATGCCTGCATCAACAGGTCGTCGGGGACGGGCTGGGCGGTGAATTCTTTGATCGTGCGGCGGGTGTGGATGGCGTCGAACAGGTTCACGCGGGTCTCTTTTTTGTGGTTGATGGTTTTGCTAACTCAGCCTGACTGCTAAATAATATCTTGTGCTCTTGCGATCACCTATCTTAACCAGTGCGCCCTTCTCAACCAAATCCTGCAGGTCGCGGGTGGCCGTTGCTTTGGATGCCTTCGTAATCCCACTGTAGTTACTTGCGCTGAGTCCGCCAGCAAAGCCTTCCGGTCCCTCGCCAAACATCCGTAGCAGCGCCTTTGTTTGTCGGGCGTTGAGATGATCGCGCAGTTTGTCAAAAAGTTTGGTCTTCTCAATCAGAAACTCAATCCGCAGCTTTGTATAGGCTTGCGCGTCCAGAATAGTTTGGCCGAAGTAGAGCAGCCAGGCCGTGATCTCATTGGAACGATTGGCCTGCGCCAGCGCGTTGTAGTAGGCTTTCTTGTGTTTCTCGATTTGATAGGAGAGTGCAATCAGCGTTGGCTGGCCCACAGATTGCGCCAACGATTTTTCGGCAAGTGCCCGCCCAATCCGCCCATTGCCATCTTCAAATGGATGAATCGAGACAAAATAGAGATGGGTGATGCCGGCCCGGATCAGTGCAGGCAGGCGATTTCCACCGTCTGTCGAAGTCTGATTGAACCACAACAGAAAACGCTCCATTTCCTCAGCCATCTGCTCTGATGGGGGAGCCTCGAAGTGGACTTTGATCTCATTCATGGAGACAGAGACAACCTGCATTAGTTCGACGTGGGTGCGATAGCGCCCCCAATCCTGCAGATGCCAACGCCCTTGCAACAACATACGATGCCACAAAAATAGCTGTGCGTGGGTCAACGGTTCGCCAAATGTCCGGTAGAGGTTGACCATCAACTCGGCAATACCCTTTTCTGCCGGCGAGACTGGGGGGCTATCTGCTTCCAACCCCAACTGATGACGGATGGAAGATTGCACACTCTCCCGGTTCAGGTATTCGCCTTCAATTGCCGAGGTTTTCAGCGCCTCGTTGCTGATCAGCTCGACTGTCAGTTGGCTCGTTTCGCTGTCCGTCAGATGCTTGAACGCGCCGAACAAAACGCCGGAATCGTAGAGGAAGCGCGCCTCCATGACGTCCAATTGCGTTCTGTCATACGAAAAATTCGGCCAATCTGGCTTCTGCCAGTTCCAACGCATGAGCGATAAAATCCTCCTTTATAACTCACAGTATAGCCTATTTTGAGCGATAACGACATCAAATTAGTTGTTGACACAAACTCTGGGATGTTGTAGATTACATCAGCGCCAGAGATATGGACAGACGAGAACGAAGAAGATATGAACAATCCTAAATTTTTGGACAAAACAGATATCTCACAGGCAACCAGCCCGGAAGCGATCGGTGAGTTCTGGGACACCCACAGTTTGGACGACTATTGGGAAAAAACCCACGCGGTGGAGATTACTGTACGCGCCCTGCCCCGCCACCGGATTGTCGTAGAACCGACAATCTACTCCCAGTTGGAAGATCGCGCACGGCGGCGTGGTCTGCTGCCAGAGACGCTCGTCAATCTGTGGCTGGCTGAACGGCTGGCAGGCGATAGTGGCGCATAGATGTTTTGTCGCCGCTCGAAACCAAACAGGTAGACCCGTTCGCTCGATTTCGATACGCCTCGCAGACGCAGAATCCGAAGGATTCTGACGGTTACCCTTCGACAGGCTCAGGACACCGCTCAATCAGCGCTCACTGATCCCCGCCCAATCAACCGTTCAACACGCGTTTTGTATCGCCGCTACCGCGCCCGCGTCCTCCAGACTGCTCACATCGCCCAGGGCCTGTCCCAGATAGGCGGCGCGGATGATCCGGTTCATCACTTTGGCGTTGCGGGTTTTGGGCAGGGCCGCGCAAAACTTCACCTCCCTAGGCTTCAAGGGACGCCCCAACTCTGCCGTCACCAACTCTTCCAACTCGGTCCGTAGATTTTCGCTGGGCTGTACGCCGCTTTTGAGAACCGCAAAGACCACCACTTCGTTGTCCTTCAACGGGTCTGGCACGCCGATGGCCGCGGATTCGGTGACCGCGGGGTGGCTGTTGACAATCGCCTCCACCTCCGCCGGGCCTACACGCTTGCCCGCCACTTTAATCACGTCGTCGCTGCGCCCCAGAATGTACCAGAGACCGTCCTCGTCAACGGCGCAAAAATCGCCATGCAGCCAGACCTTCTCGAAACGGCTCCAATAGGTGTCTACGTAGCGCTGCCGGTCGCGCCAGAAGCCGCGCGTCATCCCAATCCAGGGCTGGCGGATGACCAGTTCGCCCACCGCGCCGCGCACAGAGTGGCCTGTCTCGTCCACCACATCCGCGGCCATTCCTGGAATCGGCCCGCCAAAGGCCGCGGGTTTGAGCGGTTTGAAGAAATTGCCGGCCAGAATGCCGCCGCTGATTTCCGTGCCGCCCGTGTAGTTAAGGATGGGCTTGGCGCTGCCCAGCACATTCTCAAAAACCCAGCGCCAGGAGTCCGGGTCCCAGGGGCTGCCCGTGGAGCAGACAGCGCGCAGCGCCGAGAGATCGTGGCGGGCTACCGGCTCCGGGCCGTGGGGCGCTACGCCGCGAATAAAAACCGGCGAGAGGCCCAGGTGTGTGACCCGGTGCTGGGCGCACAGCTCCCATACCCGATCCACGCCGGGGAAGTCCGGCGCGCCGTCATAGAAGAGCATGGCCGCGCCGTTGAGCAGGCTGCCCAAGACCAGCCACGGCCCCATCATCCAGCCCATATCGGTCATCCAGTAGATCAGCTCGCCCGCTTTCAGGTCCATCGCCTGGCGCATATCCTGGGCCGCTTTCACCGGGAAGCCGCAATGGGTGTGGACCGCGCCTTTGGGCCGCCCGGTGGTGCCGCTGGTATAGATAATCATCAACACATCTTCGGCGCTGGTCGGCTCAGTCTGCGCCGTGTCCGCTTGCTGGGGGACGAGATCGTGCCACCAGATATCCCGCCCCGCCTGCATCGGTGTATCCGCGCCGCCAGTGCGGTTGACGACGATCACCCGCTGCACCGTCGGCACAGCCGCCAGCGCCTCGTCCAGCACCGGCTTCAGCGCAACCCGTTTGCCCCGCCGCTGTAGACCGTCGGCGGTGAAGACGGCTCTGGCGTCGGCGTCGGCCAGACGGCTGCTGATGGCGGAGGGGCCGTAGCCGCTGAAGAGGGGCAGGATTACCCCGCCAATCTTCACTACGGCCAGAAAGGCCGCGACCAGTTTGGGGGTCATCGGCATATACAGCCCCACCGCGTCACCCTTGCCGATGCCCAGACTGCGTAGGGCATTGGCGCAGCGGCAAACTTCGGCGTTGAGTTCGGTGTAGGAAAGGGTGACGCTCTGCCCCTCCTCCGCGGCATAAATAAAGGCGGGCCGATCTGCGGCGGGCGTCTCCTGCCATTTGTCCAGACAGTTGTGGATGATATTCATACGTCCGCCCACACACCAGCGGGGGGATTGGATGCCGTCGCTCAGGTCCACCACCTGGCTGTAGGGCTGCGCGAAGCGGATGTCCAGGTCGGCCAGCACCGCGTCCCAAAACCAGGCGATGTCGTCAATCGAACGGGCCAGCAGTTCGTCGTAAGAGGCGATGGCGTGGCGGTCCATAAACGCCTGCAAATTGCTGGCCGCCATCCATTCCGGGTTGGGCTGCCAGGCAATCTCCTGGCCGAAGGGGAAGGTGGGCTGATTTGTAGCAGTCATTGAAAACTTCCTGGCCTCCACAGAAATAAGGACACGGATTTACACGGATGGGAAGGATTTAGACGGACAGGAGAGTGGAAAACGGCTGCTTGGATTGTATCACACGGGGCGGCTCGAATCCATTTTGACACCGGGGGCAGGTAGCGCGTAGAATGCTATGTCAGTGTAATCAAACCCGGCCAACAAACCACAAAATCACGAAGACACGAAGAACAGCAGATTTTTGGCTTTCCTCTTCTTTCTTTGTGTCTTCGTGACTTTGTGGTTCAACCCCCATGAGGAGTGAAGAAAATGATCGCTGAAGCTACCTATTTGTCAACTGCTGAGATAGAAGCCGGATTGGAAGCTGTGCGCCTCTCCCCCGCAGACGGTGGCGTGTTGGATCTGATCGTGCGCCGTCCGCAGAGCGGGGTGCGCGATGTGTTGACAGAGGGCGAACTCGACATGACTGTCGGGCTGGTGGGGGACAATTGGAGCGAGCGCCCCAGCACGCGCAGCGCGGACGGCAAAGCCCACCCGGATATGCAACTGAATGTGATCAACACCCGTTTCATCGCTCTGGTGGCCCAGGACAGAGAGCGCTGGCAGTTGGCCGGGGATCAGTTGTATCTGGACTTTGACCTGAGCGAGGAAAATCTACCCGTCGGAACCCGGCTGGCGATTGGTTCCGCGGTCATCGCAGTGACCGACCAACCCCACACGGGCTGCGCCAAATTTGCTGCCCGCTTTGGCAACGACGCCCAAAAATTCGTGATGACGCCGGTAGGCCGAGCCATGCGTCTGCGCGGGCTGTGCGCCAAAGTCGTGCAGCCAGGGGTGATTCGGCAAGGGGACGCGGTGGTGAAGATGAAGGGATGACAAGAGGAAGGGAGGACAAGAGGACACGCCTCCCTTCCTCCCTTCTCCTCATCCCCCTTATCCAATCGTCTGCAACGCCGACCAGATGGACAGCACAATCAGCGCCTGGCCCGGCCCGTAGGTGAGCCAGACCCAATCGCCCAGGTAGGGGAAGCGGGTACGGTTGAAGAGTTCCAGTCCCAGGATGAGATCACTGGCGAAGAAGAGCAGACCGCCCACCGCCAGCACGCCAAAGAGGGGCAGTTGCAGAGCCAGACTGACGCCCAGCCCGACTGTGGAAGCCAGCAGTAGAGAGTAAACCAGCGCAGCCCAGAGCAACGGGCTGCGCTTTTTGTTGCGCAGGAAGACCGCGTAAAACAACCCCGTCGCGGCCAGCAGGCTAACCGCCACCACCCACCAGAGGACGGGGCGATAGCCTGCAATCGCGGCGATGTAGGCCACGTGACCCACGCCAAAGGCGGCGATTCCCCCCAGCACGCGGGAGGGTGCGGGCAGCAGACCGGCCATGAAGAGATCGCCTACAAAGCCGCAGGTCATGCCGATTACGATCAGCCGGGCGTAGGCCATTTGCTCACCAGCGGGCGCGAGCAGAAAACCGTACCAGCCCAGCAGCACTAGCAGAGCCGACGAGGCCATGCGCGTCCACACGGGCATACGCCGGTAGCGCTGCGCGTCTTTGCCCCACAGCCAGCCGCCGCAGAGAAAGGCGGCCCAGAGAAATATGAGAAGAAGAGCGATCAGGTCAAGTGCGGGCATAAGAGAAGGCAAAAGGCAAAAGAGGGTGAGTGGCAGGTGGCAGGTGGAAAGTTGCAGGTGGAAAGTTGCGGGTGGCAGGTTGCAGGTGGCAGGTGGAATGTGGCGGTACTCTTCTTATCCTCCCTTCCTCCCTTCTCATTCCGCCGCGTATCCCAACAACTGCGGCTCGGCCCAGACCGCCCAATTCCAGCGGTTGTCGCCCAGACTGTCGGTCATCAGTTGGACAATCGCCGTCTGTCCGGCCAGGTTGGGCAGGTCGAGATGGTGGCGCTCCCAGACGCAGATCTGTTTGGTGGTACTCCACAGACGCATCCCGTTGACGTAGACGCGGAAGGCGCACAGGTTGTCACCCTCCATCAGCGCGCCGTCGCGGATGCCCACGGCGAAGTGCATACGCAGCCGGTCAATCGCCACCGGCACGTGGATTTCGTATTCCACCACCGCGCTGCCGACGACGGGCGGATGCTGCCAGAGCGCCAACTGCTGGATCATCCCCGCAGAGGCCACGCCCACTTTGATTTCCATCAGGTCGGGCTGACGGGTGGCCTCTTTGCGCGCCGCGGCGAAGTGATCCAGCAGGTCATATTTCCAAACGAGACGGAGGCCCTCGTCGTCGGCCTCTGCCTCGTCCAACAGGCTGTGCCACAGCTCTTCCTGCCACTTCAGATAGCTGATGTGCTGGGAGAGTTGTAGCAGTGATTGTTCGTTCAGATCCCCGATGCGGCGTACCACCGAAGCGAGAAGCTCCTGGTGTGCGTCATAGGCCGGCATAGTCATTGGCGTGCAGTGCCCCGTTCATCATTGTTTCCCAATAGTTGGCCGCGATGGGGTTGCTCAACAACACCAGAGCGATATAACTCGGCTCGAAGGGCTTGCGCAGCAGCGTCATTTGGGCCTCCTCCAAGAGTTGGCTGCCCTTCTTGTGGTTGCAACGCTTGCAGGCTGTGGTGAGATTTTCCCAGCCGTGACCGCCGCCTCGGCTGCGCGGCACCACGTGATCCACCGTCAACTCGTAGCGGCCCGGTGTATCACCGCAATACTGGCAGGTGTAGGCGTCGCGCAGCATCACACCCGAGCGGGTGGGCGGGACTGTGCGGTGGGGCAGACGCACATAACGGGTGAGCCGAATCACCAGCGGCTCCGGAAAGGCGCGGCTGGCGCTGGACAACATCCGTTCGGTGGCCTCCACCAGTTCCGCCTTTTCGTGCAGCAGCAGAACGACGGCGCGACGCACAGAGACCAGACTGAGCGGTTCAAATGTAGCGTTGAGCACAAGCACTGACTTAGCCATTGGGACACCTTTTGCGTCCCACGCCTCTCCAGCGGCTGGGACGCCTACACTATCGCCACGACACGGGCGCGAATCACGACCTCCATCAAAAAGAAGCAGACAATCGCAAAAAGAATTGACTTCACATTCTCATCTTCCATTTTACTCAGATAGGCGTAAGCAGCAGGAAGGGTAATCACAGCCACCGCACCGTAGAGAATGTGGACAAAGGCCCTGGGCAGATTGTCGCCCAACCCCTGGCCGTAGAGAATCCAGCCGATGGCAAACTGGACAACCATCAAAATCTCGCCCACAGCCAGCCCGCCATACCAGCTACCGTCCAGCGGGCGGGAACGCAGACGAAAGACAATCGCCCACACACCCAGCGCGATCATAAAAAGTGTGGCGCTCTGGGCAAGGCCGATGTGAATAATGGAAAGTGACACGGACAAAACTCCTGGAAAGGAGGAAATTTGATTCTTTGAAACGTGAAGCGTGAAGCGTGAAAGTATTCGGCGATCTCACGCAATTAAATGAGTCGAGTCCAGTGAGCGCTGATTGAGTAGCCGTCAGAATCCGAAGGATTCTGCGTCTGCGAGGCGTATCGAAATCAAGCGAACGGGTGGGGCGCATAAAAGCGCTGACCCGCTGGATTTCGATAGGATCAATCTAAAGGTTTCGATACGGCGGGAAACAACACCCGCCTACTCAACCGGCGCTAGTCCTCAATCGTTGTTGTGCGCTCACGCTCCCGCGTGAACACTCAAATACTGCTTCAACACCTGCGTCACCACACCGCCGATCTCGTAGCTCTGCCAGCCAGGGCTGGCTGCCAACGCATAGATCGTGCCGCCGAGAACGTAGGCATCCTGCTGCATGGCTTGGTCGTACCAGACCAGCTGCTCCACATACGCCCCCGGCCCCCACAGACCGTAGCCGTTGTCGGCCCAGTACTGCTGAAAATCAATCCAGCCGCGGGCATCGAGCGGGCCGGGCCGTTCTGCCACCAGCCCATCCACCCCCATTTCGGTCATCACCAGAGGAATCTCCAGCCCCGCCGGCCGTAAAATCTGGTTGTAGACCTGACGGTAGCGCAGGGTCAGCCAGCCCGTGTCGCCCGCTGTCACCCCCGGATAGCGCCCCGCGCCATCCCGTGTACTCAAATGATAGATCGTCGGTGCCGAATATTCATGCAAGCCCAGCCAGCCGTCGTACTCTTTGGTCGCCTGTAGTGCGGGCAGAAAACGTTCCCACATCTCCAGCGGCGGTTGGCCCGTGCCAAAGTTGCCGATGACGCTGCGGATGCCCCGCTCGGCCAGCAGACGGATGCGTTCCGCCTCGAAATCGGCCAACTTCGCCATCTCGTCGCCGTTGCCCGCCACAGGCTCGTTGTAGGCTTCCCAGCCGTCATAGGTTTCGCGCCGACGTCCGTCGTCCGCAAAGACCAGCAGGGCGTCTACGAAACTCCTGGCCGCGGTCAAAGGGTCAATCGAATCCAGATGCAACTGGGGCAGATCGATGCGCCCGATCAGTTTCGTGCGCGGCGACGTCTCTTTGATCTGCTTGGCAAAATTGACATCCAATTCCAGCGTCTTGACCACCGCCACCCCACCCGTCGCCAACAATTCAAAGAGTTGGGGATCGTTGCGCGAGACAAATATCCCCAATTTGCTTGGCGGCCCCGGCGGAAAGGGCGTAGCAACCGGTGTCTCTGTGGGTGGCACGGGCGTAGCCTCGGCAACCTTCGGCGGCGTTGGCGTCAGCGTCGGCTGTGCGACGGGCGATAGGGCCTGGGAACGCACAAACGGCAGGTGCTGGTTGTATATGCCATCGGCAGGCGTTCCTACCGGGGACGCAGTCTGGGCGGTGGCGGGGAGTGGTGTCTTGGTTGGTGTTGGGGTAGGATCGTCCGATCCGCAGCCCACCGCCAGCAGACCCACGCCGGCTGCCACGCCGCCTAAGAAGCGGCGACGGCTCCACTTTGACGAACGGCCCACTTCATTTGTCTGGTTCTTGTCGTCTTGGCTCGCCCCAGTTCTGTTTTCGTTAATACCTGCCTGATCTGCTTCGCCCTGAACAAAAAGGCTATCTTTCGTCTGATTTTGCATAGCCATACTATATCACCGAGTAGAACGGGACTCAAATCAAACCACCTCATGTGAAAATAAGAACAGGGATTGCCACGGATTTTCACGGATTCACACGGATTGAATCTGCGAAATCTGCATTCTTTTTTTCGTCGTTATCAGTTGCCAGTAGTTGCGTGGAATCTTCGGGGTAAGGTATAATCACTGGGCACTACGTTTTTTATACTGCCTTGTGCCTCTTTTTGGAGGAGAGCAGGCAACCCATTGCAGAGGAGACAGGTCATGCAGAAATACGCTGTGAGCATTGAATACTGCGTACAATGAAACTACACATCCCGCGCCGTCCGTGCGACGGCCGAATTATTGGAGAATTTCACACCGGTCATTGAAAACGTCAAACTCATCCCTTCCAGTGGGGGGCGCTTTGAAGTGTTGGTCGCCGACAAAGTGATCTATAGCAAGAAGTCTGAGGGGCGACATGCCGAGGAAGGCGAACTGGTGCGCCGTTTCAGCGAGGGTCTGGGCATCGAGCCGATGCCGAGGAACTAAAAAAGAAGGTATTGGGTATTGGAAATTTGGTAGAGATGGATCGACTACGAAATACCCAATACCCAATACCTATAGTACTACCCCCATCTCCGCCAGTCTGGCCGCCATCGCCATCCCCAGCGCCTGCAAACCGTTGGCCGGGCGTACCAGCACCTCAAACTCCACAATCTGCCCAGCGTCGTTCCAACGGATCAGATCGATCCCCTTCACCGACAGATCACCCACTTTGGCGCTGAACTCCAACGCCCAATCGTTGCCGTCCAGCCACTCGCGTTGATAGGTGAAGTCGCTGAAAACGGCTGTCGCCGCGCGCAGAATCGCGCTGGCGATGGCTGACCCCTCCTTCGCCTTCCAGAAAAAGGGCGAGCGAAAACGGACATCCGCGGCCAGGAGTGCTTCCAGCCCCGCGTCGTCCCGCTCGAAGACGACTCGATGCCAGACGGCCAATCGGTCACTCTGCTTGTTCATACAATTCTCCTGTAGAGGTGGAAAAGGTCAGCGCCGGTAGCGTCGCCCCGGCCAGGGTAGGGCGGTGAAGCCCTGCTCTGCCAGCCACGCCGGGTCGGCTCCCTCCCAGCCGAAGCGGGCAAAATCGACGCGGCCATCGGGGCCAAATCCGATGCCCTCGGCCGCCAGCAGCTCCCGCTGAAGGCCGCTGGAGAGGGGATCGCCGCGCGGGCTGATGCCGCCCTGGCTGTTGATCACCCGCTGCCAGGGTACGTCCGCATTGTTGGGCAGGCCAGCCAGCGCATAGCCCACCATCCGGGGCGAAGACGCGTTGACAATCCACGCGATCTGCCCATAGCTGGCGACCCGGCCCGGCGGAATCAGCCGTACAACGGCCAGAATCTGATCGTAGATGGAAGGGGGAGGGGTGTTCATTCTGATTGACTACCTGTTTATGATATTCGCGATGATTTTACGTGTGTGCTACAATAAAATTTACATCGTCGCCCCTTTGCGAGAATGTCTCATACGGAGTGATATTGTTATGGAAGCCGATAGCACAATTACAATAGATAGTACTATAGAGTCCCCTGATAGGCCACAGCAATCAGGCGTGCTAAAGGTTTATGGGGATTACATCGATTTTTCTCCGTCCGCGCAGGAGAAAAGTACAAGCGCAATACGCCAAGAGATGTTTCTCGACAATCTCCTGAACCGCGCTGAAGAAGAAGATATTGTCCTTTTCGGCAGTCTCGATCTTCTAGCCTTGGCTGAGCGGGCAAAGCAAGAGCCAGCTTCGCTTGACTGGGAAGCGGAACTTGACGAGCTATAGGGTTGTCCTGGCAACCTCTTTCAAAGCGAGTGTCCGCAAACTCAAGCGATTTCGTAACGTTAATAATGACGTCAAGAACGCGATCAGTATTTTGCTTGAGGAACCCCGCTTGGGCGATGTGATCCCAGGTGGGTTTGGGGTGCGTAAACTTCGCATCTCGAATAGTGATATAGCCAAAGGCAAAAGCAGCGGATACCGGTTGCTCTATCTGGTGGAAGATGAACCAGAGCCTGTGCTATACATTCTGCTTCTCTACTTCAAGTCCGACCGAAGCGATGTATCGGTGGCAGAACTACAACAACTTCTGAAAGAATTAGTGAATGAAGCGGAGGAATGATAACAGTAGTTATCACGCCTCCGCTTCATTCATTCGTTACCCATTACGATAAGCACACATCCCTGCCAGGTACCGACAGATCACGCCGCCACCACCCGCACCGGGCAGACTTTCAACTCTGCGGTCTCGGTGATGGGGTCGTAGCCGGAGCCGGTGAGAATGTTGATGGGCACGTCGCTGAAGGCAAAAGTGGTGAAGACAGTGCCCCGGGGCGAGCGGCGGGTGGCCTCGACGCGCACCTTCACGCTACCGCGCCGACTGGACATCTCGGCCCAGCCCCCGTCCACCAGCCCCCAGGCATTCACGTCGTCTGGGTGAATTTCCAGCGTCTCCTCGGAAAGCAGATAGTCAATCCCGGCGGAGCGGCCGGTCTGGGTGCGGGTGTGATAGCTTTCCAGCCGCCGTCCTGTCGTCAGCCAAACCGGGTAGGCGTCGTCGATGACCTCCGCGGGGTCGCGGTAGTTGGTGAAGCTGAACTTGCCCCGGCCGTTGGTAAATTCGGTTTCGTGCAGCCGGGGCGTGCCGGGATGGCCTTTGTAGGGGATGGGCCACTGGTATTGGCCGCTCTCCGCCAGATCCCAGTCTATACCCGCATAGATGGGCGACAGTTCGCACAGTTCGTTGAAGACCTGCGCCGGCGAGTCGTAGTCGAAGCCCGCCAGCCCCATCCGTTTGGCGATGGCGGAGATGATCCACCAGTCGGGTTGGGCCACACCGGGCGGCGGTACGGCCTTGCGCACCCGCTGGATGCGCCGCTCGGTGTTGGTAAAGTGGCCGTCCACCTCGGCCCAGGCCGCGGCGGGCAGCACCACATCGGCCAGTTCTGCCGTCTCGGTCAGGAAGATGTCAATCACCACCAGATGCTCCAGACTCTTCAGGGCGTGGATGCAGTGGTTCTGGTCCGGGTCGGAGACGACGGTATTCTCGCCGTCAATCAGCATCCCGAAGATACTCTCGCCGCAGCGATCCAGCGCGGTGACTTTTGTGATGCCTTTTTCGGTGTCCAGGGGTCGTCCGTAGGCTTTCTCAAATTTGGCCTGGATCGCCGGGTTGCTCACCGACTGGAAGCCCGCATAGTTGTTGGGGATCGCCCCGGCGTCCCCCGCGCCCTGAATGTTGTTCTGGCCGCGCATCGGGTTGATGCCGCCGCCGACTTTGCCCAGGTTGCCGGTCATCAGGGCCAGGTTGCACAGGCTCTGCACATTCTCCACGCCGCAGATGTGTTCGGTGATACCCAGCGTGTAGTAGATGGCCCCCGGTTTGGCCGAACCGTACAGTATCCCCGCCTTTTCAATGTCGCCGGCTGGGACGCCGGTGATGCCCGCCGCCCACTGCGGCGTAAACTGGCCTACGTGATCGAGAAATTCCTCGAAGCCTTCTGTGCGCGCCGCCATAAAGTCCAGATCGTACAGCCCCTCGCGGGCGATGACGTGGGCCATCCCCAGGAGCAGGGCCACATCCGAGCCGACGCGCAGGGGCAGGTAGAGGTCGGCCATCTCGGCCAGACGGATGCGGCGCGGGTCCGCAACGATCAGTTTGGCCCCGCGCGTAATGGCCTTCTTCAGCCGCGTGGCCGCCACGGGGTGGGTTTCGGTCATATTTGTGCCGATGCAGAAGATCACATCCGGCTTTTCCATATCGGAGAGGGGATTGGACATAGCGCCACGCCCGATTGCTGCCGCCAGACCGGCGACGGTGGGGGCGTGTCAGGCACGGCTACAGTTGTCAATGTAGTGGGTGCCGTAGCCGACGCGGATGAATTTCTGCATCAGGTAGGTGGCTTCGTTGGGTGCCCGCCCCGATGCCACGCCGTAGACCGCGTGGCGTCCGTGTTTTTCCTCCACGCGCAGAAAGCCCGCCGCGGCCCTGTCCAGCGCCTCGTCCCAGGTGGCCGGGTGCAATTTTCCGTCCGCGCCGCGCAGCAGCGGATGGGTCAGCCGCTCCGGGTGGTGGACGTAATCGTAGGCGAACTGCCCCTTCACGCAGAGCGCGCCCGCGTTGGCGGGGCCATCCATCGCCGGTTGGACGCCGATGATGCGCTTGTCGCGCACCAGCAGATCCACCGAACAGCCCACGCCGCAGTAGCCGCAGATGGTGCGGGTTTTGGTGATTCCCCGTTGGGTCAAATGGTTCGATTGCATAGAAACCTCCGGTCAAACAAAAGGTATTGGGTATTGGATATTTCGTTGGGATACCCCGTGGCATCCCAACGAAATATCCAATACCCAATATCAAATATCTGCGTACCGCATCGCCTTCCGATCCCCCAGCGCGCCGGTGGGACAGGTCTGCACACACTGGCCGCAGAAGGTGCAGGCGGATTGCTTGAGCGGGTTGTTGAATTCAGTGGTGATCTGCGTGTGAAAGCCCCGGTTCATTACGCTGATGGCGTAGTCGCCTTCCTGCTCGGCGCAGACGCGCACACAGCGATAGCAGGAGATACACAAATCGTAATCGCGTAGGATGAAGGGGTTGGCATCGTCGGTTTTGCTGTGACCGGAGTGGCTGCCCGCAAAGCGGCCCGTGCGCGCGCCGTAGCGATCCACCAGCGTCGTCAGTTCCTGGGAAGCATAGCCGCGCAACGGGTCCACGTCAATCCGCGGGTTCTCCGACGCCACCATTTCCAACAGCGTCTTGCGCAAGGCTTCGATCTCTTCATCGCGAGTCTCCACAACCATCTCGTTGACCGCCTTCGTTGTGCAGGAAGCCACCGGCCCGCGCAAACCCTTCACCCGCACGACGCAGAGACGACAGCCGCCAAACGCACCCAGCCGGGGATCGTAGCAGAGGGAAGGGATCGTCTTGCCCACCCGCGCCGCCACTTCGTAGATTGTCTCGCCGTCGTGGAAGGCGTGGCGTTCGCCGTCAAGCGTTATCGTCGTGGAAGATCGCTCTGTCATATCCCAATGCCTCCGGCTCGCAGTTCAGTTTTCACCTTTCCCCAGGGAAGTGGTACTTCACCGCTGACCCGTATGGACTCAGTTTCTGCACTGTCTTCGATGTCTTCCAGCAAATTCAGCAGATCTTCCCAAACGGAAAAATCGAGCAGTACTGCCTTTTTCTGGCCTTCCGCGTCGATCACAAATTCTGCGGCCCCGATCAGTTCATAGATTGCTGCATCCATTCGATACTCCTGAACGTTCAGTTCAATTTCCAAGAAATGCCCAATGTCAAATGTGACTACGCAGATCGGCCGGATCAGTGAGCGCTGATTGAGTAGCCGAGTCTTCGAGGCGTAGCGAAATCAAGCGAACGGGTGTGAAGGCTGCTCATCCTATCCGCTTGGTTTCGATACGACTGGAAAAAGCCCCAGCCTACTCAACCGGCGCTGGCCCTGTTTGGGCACGTCGTCACTACGAAATATCCAATACCCAATATCAACTCCCCGCCACATGCCGCTCCACCCGCTCCGGGAAATGCTTCACCAGACTCTCCGCCAGCAGGGGCGCGGCCATGCCCAGCCCGCAGGCGCTGATGGATTTCATTACCGCGCCGATTTCGTGGACTTCGCCGCTCCACAGGGCGAAGTCGTGCGGCCCCGCCGTGCCCGCCAGCCGCTCGGACAGCCGCTGCGTGCCGATGCGACAGGGAAAGCATTTGCCGCAGGATTCGTGCGCGAAGAACTCCATGCCCACGCGCGCGATCTCCAGCAGATCCCGGCTGTCATCAAAGGCCATCATCCCGGCCGCGCCCAGCATCGAGCCGTGGCTGCGCGCGCTGGCCTCGTCCAGTGTCAATGTTTCCAGCGCATCGCCCGCTAAAAATCCACCGGAGATGCCCGCCATCGTCACCGCCTGGATTGTGCGCCCCGGCAATGGACCGCCTGCCCAGTCATAGAGCAGTGTGGGCAGGGGCAGGCCAAAGGGAACCTCGTAATTGCCGGGCCGCTGCACATCCCCAGAGAGGCTGATCAGCTTTGTGCCCGCGTGCTCGCCCAGGCCGAGGCTGCGATACCAGTCGGCGCCTTTGCGCATAATTTGGGCCGCAGAGGCGAGGGTCTCCACATTGTTGACCGCGGTGGGCAGGTCGTCGTAGCCGTGGGTGACGGGATAGGGCGGGCGGTTGCGCGGGAAGGGGTGTTTGCCTTCCAGACTGTTGAGCAGGCTGCCCTCCTCGCCGCAGATGTACGCGCCCGCGCCCCGGCGCAGATAAATCCGAAAGCTGAAGTCTCTACCCAAAATGTTGTCACCCAAAAAACCCGCCGCCTCTGCCGTGGCAATGGCTGCGGCCAGACGGTCGTAGGTCTCCGGGTATTCGTAGCGCAGATAGAGAAAGCCCCGCGTTGCGCCGGTGGCGTAGGCGGCCAGCGTCATCCCTTCCAGCACGGCGAAGGGGTCGTGATCGAGCAGCGCCCGGTCTTTGAAGCAGCCCGGCTCGCCTTCGTCCGCATTGCAGACGACGGTTTTGGGGCCGTTGGGCGCGTCAGCCACGGCCTTCCACTTGACGCCGGTGGGAAAACCAGCGCCGCCACGTCCGGCCAGTCTGCTCTCGCGTACCAGTTCAACCACTTCCGTCGGCGTCATTTCGGCGACGGCTTGCGTCAATCCAGCATAGCCGCCCGTGCTACGGTAGCCCGCCAGCGTGGCCCGATCCGGCTGGCGGATGTGGCGGAAGACGCATTCTTCAATGCCGCCGGGGTTGGGCGCGGGGAGGGGCGACGAGACGCGCCGTTCCAGTTGGCGCGGCCCCTTTGCCACATACGTTTCGTGGCCGATGAGGACAGGCACCGGATCGTCGCAACGCCCGGCGCAGGCCATCGCTGTTGCGTCGGGGAGACTGTCCAAAATTTGTTGCGCCCCCCGCTGGCAGCAGACCGGCCCTGCGCATACGCGCGGGCTGATTTGTCCCGGTGCTTCACGGGCGAAGTGGTGATAAAATGTCACTGTTCCGAAAAGGTCGGCCAGGGGGATGCGCAGTTCTTTGCCGATGGCTTGGATGGCCTGTTGGGAGATGTAGCCGTCGCGGTCGTGAAAGGCGTGCAATACCGCCAGCAAAGGCGCAGGTTCGTTGCGATAGGGATCGATCAGGGCCAAATCGGCTGGCTCGGCTAGGATGTGGGCGGCTACGAACATTGGGCGCTCCGTGGGTGGCGTTTACAGCGTTCTGCTGTGGGGCTGTACACAGTGTAACAAAGAAGAGCGCGCCTGTCCAGAGGGTCGATCCAAGTGGAATTCAAAGTCCCCGGCACTTGCTGAAGTGCCAGGGATTATGCCTACGGCCCCAACTGAATGTGAACATACCAAAAATAATTTGAAACAGGCGGCAGAAAAAATTTACGCCTTCACCAGCGCCTCGGCATACAACCCCTGATAGCCCCGCCGCCGCTCGCTGTCACTCAGACCGCTGTTGACTTCGGCGTCATACTTCCCGGCCAGCAGTTCCCGGTAGAAGCTGTAGTCCACGCCCACCACTTTCTCGTCGTCGGGGAAGCGGTGGTAATTCTCTTTGCTCATGCGGCTCTTGCCCTCGGCGATGAGCTGATTGCCCAGCGCGGAGCCGGGGTAGGGCGCGTAGTAGGAGATGGAGGGGAAGACCCGCTTCATCCGTTTGAGCATGCGCATCGTCTTGAAAGCATCTTCGGGCAGCTCGCCCGGAATGCCCAACATTATATTCGACCAGAATTTGGGCGGCTGTTTGCCCTCCGCGGCCATCTCGTCGCCGATGCGGTTGAGCAGGTCAATGGCAAAATAGTTGTCCTCTTCGCTGCACTCTTTGTTGAGCAGACGCAGGATGCGGTCGCTGCCCGACTCAAAGCCAATCGAAATTAGATTCCATTTCGTCTCCCGGATCAGCGCCTCGAAAAGCTCCGGCCATTGGCGCACAGTGTCGGCGCGGCCCGCGGCCCAGTAGGGCCAGACTTTGTTGGCCCGCTTGGGGTACTTTTCGATCCACTCCTTCAGCCAACTGGGGTTCTGGAAGAACATTGAGTCGTGGATGACGACCGAACCGACGCCGTATTTCTCATCCAGCGCGTTGAGATCGTCAATCACCATATCAACGGGCCGCCGTCCCATATTGGGAATGTAGGACGCTTCGTTGCAGAAGACGCATTGCCAGGGGCAGACCCGGCTGGTGATGACTGTCGCCACGGGCGGCGGCCCCCAGCCACATTCCGGCTCCATCGGCCAGTTGAAGCGGCGGCTTGTTTTCCAGGCGGCCAGGGTTCTGCGCGGCTTCAGGTTGAGGGCCGGCCCCAGCCAACTGCCGGGTTTGGGCCAGAGTTCCCGGTTGATGGCAGGCCAATCGGCCATAGACTTGGCCCCCTGTCCCCGAAAGAGACGGGGATAGCTGTCCGGGTTGCGCACCAGATCGACGATTGTACCCTCGCCCGCGCCCTGGCAGATTTTGTCGAACTCTGGCACTTCCATCATCTCGTCCGGCGCGACGGTCGCGTGCATCCCGCCCGCCATCACAATCCCATCCGGGTTGACCTGTTTGAAGATTTGCGCTGCCTTCAGCCCGGCGGGGAAGGTGTAGCTGCGCACATTCATCAGCGCCATCCGGTAGCCGGTGAGCTGCTTCGCCAACTGCTCCCAACTGGTCACAGACCGGGTCGAGACGACATCGGTCTGGATGCCGTTGTTGTCCAGAATCGTGCGCAGCAGCCCTAGGCCGTGATCCTGCCACTGCTCGTGGGGGCCGTTAGGGTGTACCAGATCGCCCAGGTCGCCCAGATCGATCCACACAATATCGCTGCTTCGTTTTTTGCTCCACGGCCAGGTAAAATTCATACGATCCTTCCAATCTTTCAAACGCCTCTTGACACGTATAGCCTTGCACTGTACAATCAAATGGGCAGAGTTCTGTACACACAAGGAGTATTCAGATGAAAACTGTTACATTCACCGAATTTCGCAACCAGGCATCGGGTCTGCTCACCCAAGTAGAACAAGGCCAGAGCTTCGTGATCATCCGTCACGGACGGCCTATAGCTGAAATGATCCCCTATCAAACACCTTCGCAAAGTCAACCGGCCTGGAAACGGCCCGGAATCCGGTTACAACGAAACAGAGCGTCCCTTGCCGCTGCGATACTTGCCGAGCGGGAGGAGAAGGAATGAGAGTTGTATTCGATTCCTCCGCCTTTGCCAAACGCTACATTGAGGAGGAAGGAAGTCAGGCAGTAGACGAGATTTGTCAGAATGCGCAGGCGGTCGGTCTATCCGTTATCTGTGCGCCGGAGATTTTCTCTGCACTCAACCGACACCGCCGCGACGGTCATCTTGACCTGAAAGACTACGAATTGATTAAGTCCCAAGTCGTCAGCGACGTTGGCGATGCTATGCTCCTCGATTTGACGCCTACCGTTCTTGCCCGTGCCATTGCCCTACTGGAAACAAACACCCTGCGGGCGATGGATTCTCTCCACATCGCCTGCGCCCTCGAATGGCGAGCGGACCTTTTCGTTACCGCCGATCAGCGCCAACTGGCCGCGGCGCACAATGCCGGTTTGCCAAGCCAACTGGTCTAGGCGGCGGGTTCCCCCGTCGTCCAGCTCCTAACGCAAAACCCCTAACTCCACACCACATCCAGCGCCACCTTCGCCATCGTGGGCGGATGCAGCAGCATATTCGCATAGTTCGCATTTGCCATCGGGCAGGCGCACTCTTTGCGCTTGATGCTGCCCCGTAGCTCCTCCATCGCCGCGCCGCGCCAGATGGGGGTGATATCGTAGTTGTGATCGCGCAGGTTGCCCACCGCCTCGGCCCGAATGCAACAACTCCAGAGGTCGCCGTTGGGCGCGATGTGGGCGCTGGCCCAGCCCGCATAGCAGGGGATGACCTGATCCCGTTCGTGCAACACCCGTTTCGCCATCTGGTAGTATTGGGCACGGAAAGCCTGGGTGAATTTGGCGATGCCTTTGGCCGGGGTCTGCCGGGCCTGCTGGCTGAGAAAGTCGGCGATTTCGTCGTAGTCTTCCGGGCGGGGGGTGATGCCCCAACCCATCGTGTCCAATTCCACCCGCTCCTCGGCCACTTCGGTGATGTAGCTGTCTGGCTCTAAAAATTTCAGCCCCTCCTGAATGGCCCGGAAGCGGTGGGCGTTGAAGCGGCTGATGACCGTATGCACCGTCAGCACCAGATTTTTGTGCTGCTTCTGGAGATCCTTCAGTTGCCGCCAGGTCTCCAGCGACAACGCCCAGTTGCCCTCCACGCCCCGGATGTCGTCGTGTTCGTCGCCGATGCCGTCCAGACTCAGGTTGATGCCGATGCTGCTGGTGGGGCACTCGCGGCACATACGCGCGGTCATCGCCAGCGCCCGCTCGGTAAGCATCCCGTTGGTGGGGATCGTAATCACCTCCGGCTTGCAGTGGCGGTAGGCGCTGATCACCATTTCGTCCAGGTCTTTGCGCAGGAAGGGTTCGCCGCCGGTGAAGGTCATATAAAAGGGCGCGTGGCCCAGCTTCTGGAAAACTTTGTCCCACTCCTCGACACTCATATCGTCGTTGGGTTTGCGCCAGACATCGCAGGTGCGGCACTTGCTGTTGCAGCGATAGCTGATGCTGACGACGACAGAGAAGGGTTTCACCGCGGGCCAGCCGAAACGGCGAAAGGCCCAGTAGAGGGGGAGTTTGGGCAGGAGACCTATCATTGGGGTTGCTCTGCCTCGTCTGGATGATTCTCCGGATTTTCAATGATCAATCCTTCACTTTTCACAACAGTCAGTACCTGCTTATCGCTGGTGACAAAAATGATGGAAAACCCGGACGCTGCCTGTTGTGCCAATAACGCCGTTGCCACTTGCACAGCGTCATATCCCCGCAAGGGATGCTTCAAGGCCAAATCACTGGCAAATCTAAGCGTTGCGTCATCGAGCGGATGTGTGACAAAGAGTCGTCTGCGAACATCGCTGCGAAAGCGCGTAAAAGAACGATGCAAAAATGTCTTTCCAAAGCGACCCAGCCGCTGCATTCTGGAGAGCGCGGCAGCCAGTTCGGGCTGGGTAATCGTTGTGATGATCTTTGTATTCGCTTCGTCCTCAACGATGCGGCGGACCCAAACGCTACCCTTTTCTGTCGCGTAGTATTTGGCAACGGAATTTGTATCGAAAAAGTAGATTGCCACGTTATCTGCGACTTTCGATGATGTAATGGGAAAGTGCAGAATCCATCAACACCAATTCATCTACTTCCTGGAGGTGCATCTGTTTTTCGTAATCTGGAAGTGCATCCCACTCATCGGCAATGGGATCATCGCTAGAGTCTAGGTCTGATAGAAACCCAATCTGATACAGATGACGAATCACTTCCTCAGTGGATGGTTCTGTGGACGGCGCTATCCCCCCTCCGTCGCCAAATACATTCTCCAAAGTATTAATCACAACTTCCTGGATGGGCCGTTGTTGTCGGATCAATTTTGTCATCAAATCATCGGGCACTTCGATTGTCAGTGTTGTCATTGGAAATCTCCTGCGTAGCTATCGCCAACCGAACCCATATGGAGCCGCGTTCGGTCAAGTAGTACTTAACCAAAGCACTGCTGTCCAGGAAAATCAGCATTAGCGGCGTCCTTCAAGAACTGCTGTGGCTCCTGGCGATCCCAAAAACCGCATTGCCTTTCGTTCCTCCAAGTGTCGGCGTTTTTCTGTCGTGGACAGATTCCGCCACTCCTTTGCGGCGGGATTATCCCACGTGCCCGGTTCGCGGATCAGCCCAGCGCTGATTAAACTCTGAATCATCCACTCGCGGGTTACTGCCAACGGCGCTACCGGTTCTACTTCTTTTTCAAACGCATCTTCCAGAAGTGTAACCACAACCTCTTGGATAGGTCTGTTCTGCCGTGCCATCTTCGCCAATAGACTATCGGGCACTTCAATCGTCAATGTTGTCATCGAACCCTCCTTCTCTCACGCGGCCATCGCCAACGGTTCGGGAAAAGTAATAGAGACAACCGGCTTGGGTAGTGTATGCGACTCTGCCCAGCGAAAGAGCGGCTGCACCAAATCTTCGACCTGCTGGGCAACATCCCAATCCAACACGGCATTGCCACAATGGGGGCAGACGCTCACCGCGGGAATACTGGTGACAGTGACTACGACACCGTCTCGCCGGAAAACTTGCGTCGCCACGTCATTGTTCTCGACCGGTTCATCACAGATTGGGCATTGAGTCATTTCGGCTCGACAATTTTGTCTGTTATGCCGTCTGCCGGAATGAAAACTCGATCTGATCGGGCAATGCGATCGGCGCAAACCACGTCCGCGGGTAGAGATAATCCTCGCCGCTTTCGTCAATGATGCGCAGATCGCCGTCCTGTGCGGCATCCTCATCTGGGAGTATCTGATAGATTTTGTGCCGCTCCAACGATACCGGATACTCATCATTGCGCAGGCATACCACAAACTTTGTGTCGTGAGTGTTGTTCATTGCTGTCAGGAGGTTGAAACCAAAACGGCCCACCCGCTACCAGCGCAGGCGGGCCGTCTCGATAGCAGTGGCAGTCAGCAAAACTTACGCCAATACCGCCTTTTTCGTCGATCCACCGATGGCATCTTCGGCGAGAGCGGACTGGTCTTTAGTGCCGATGAAAAAGCGTCTGATCTGGGCGAACGTATTGGGCAGGTTCGTCCAGTTTTCCACCATTGACATCTTCTCCCACACCCGTTCGGGCCGATAGAGGTAGAAGCGCCGGTAGGCTTCCCGCCACTTCTTCAGCACCAGGTCCGGGTCGTAATTCTCGTTCATTTTGAAGCGGGCCTTCTGCTCGTGGATGGCGTAATCGCCCCAATTGTCGGCAAAAATCTCGCCGCCTTCTTTGATCATATCGTACATCACCGTACCGGGGAAGGGAGCGGCCAGCAGGAAGTTCGCCAGTTTCGGGTCCAGCTCCAGCGCCAGTTGGATCGTCTTTTCCATCGTTTCTTCGTTGTCGCCGGGCATCCCAAAAATGAAGAAACCCATCGTCTGCAAACCCGCGGCTTTGGCATTTTTGAAGGCTTCGCGTACCTGATCCAGCGTCTGCCCCTTGCGGATGACATTGCGCAACATATCCGGGTCGCCATTTTCCACGCCGAAGCCCACGCGCAGACAGCCCGCTGCTTTCATCAACTGGAAGAGTTCCAGGTCTGTGTGGTTGACTTTCATGCCGTGTACAGTCACCCAGGGCACGTGGCTCAGCCCCTCCTCCACCAGACGACGGCAAAGCTCCTTGGCGCGCGGCAATTTGAGATTCCAGATGTCGTCGGTGACGCCGATTTCCGTGGCACCCAGCCCATTGACCAGCCACTTCCACTCCTGGACAACGCTCTCCACCGAGCGGGCGCGCCAGGTGTCGCCTGTGACCGGTTTGGAGCAGAAGGTACATTTGTACGGGCAGCCGCGGCTGGTCAAAATTGTGAAGCTGCGCGCCTGGGTGTCCAGTCCATCGGTGAGGGGTTGCAGATTTGTATAGCGGTCAATTTTGAAGAGGTCGTGGGCGGGGAAGGGCAGCACGTCCAAGTCCGGGATCATCGGGCTTTCCGGGCTGATTATCAGTTCATTGCCCCGTTTGAAATGGATGCCCGGAATCACGCCCGGCTCTTTGCCCGCTTCCAGCGTGTTGACCAGTTCCAGAAAGCTGTATTCGGCCTCGCCTTTGAAGGCGTAGTCCACGTAGGCGTCGTGGGGCGGCTGGAAAGACTCTTCGGGCATAATCGTCAGGTGTGGCCCGCCCAGCACAGTTGTCAGCCCGCGTCGTTTGCCCACCTCCGCCATCTCCCAGGCATCGACAATCAGGGGCGTTGTGGCGGTGATACCGATCAGCTTGTAAGGATTGCCTTGCTCCTCGGCCATGTCCAGATAGTATTCAACCGACACATCTTCAATGGCCGCGTCGTAGATGATGACGTCGTGGCCCGCTTCGCGCAGAACAGCCGCCAGATAGCCCAGCCCCAACGGGATGTGCTTGCGCGCGCTCCAGACTTTGGCTTCCGGGCTGGCTAGGATAATTCGCATTAGATCGCCCCTTCCGCTTCCATCTGCCGACGCAGCCCAGTCTTTTCTTTCTTGGGAATGAAAGTGTTCATCGCTATGCGCAAGTTGCGCGGCAGATTGAACCAGAAATCTTTGGTCTTCAGACGGCGGATGATGGGGGAAGGGCGCAGATAGTATTGGCGATAGGCTTTGCGGTACATCTCTTCCACCAGTTCCGCGGTCATATCGCCCAACTCGAAGCGGGCCTGTTGATCGAAGAAGACGTAATCTTCCCAGTCGTTGATCAAGAAGCGTCCCTGACGCTTGACGATTTCGTAGACTTTCGTGCCGGGATAGGGCGTCATCATCGAAAAGTTGGCGATGATTGGGTCCAGTTCGATGGCAAAATCAATCGTCTTTTGCATCGTCTCCCGCGTTTCTCCGGGCAGACCGATGATCATAAAAGCGATGGTTTCCAGGTTGATGGCTTTGGCGTTCTTGAAAGCCTGACGGATGGTGTCGTGATCCACCTTTTTGTCAATGGTGAGCAGAATCTCTTCGTCACCCGTTTCCACGCCAAAGGCCACCCGGCGCAGACCCGCTTTCTGGAGCAGGGTGAGCAGTTCCAGGCTGGCCAGATTGGCCCGAATGCCGTTGACAAAAATCCAGGGCACGTGGTTCAGTTTGTTCTCGATCAGCAGATGGGCCAACTCTTCCAGCCGTTTGACACGGATGTTGGCGCTGTCGTCCAGAATGCCGATCTCCTGCGCACCCATATCCTCCACCAGATGCCGCCATTCGAGCAGCACATTTTCCGGGCTGCGACTGCGCCATTTGATGGGCATAATACTCTGCGAGCAGAAGGTGCAGCGATAGGGGCAGCCGCGGCTGGTCATAATGCTAAAGCTGCGCGCTCCGTCCACGTGATCGGTGGCGGGCTGAAGATTCGTATACCTGTCCATCTTGAAGAGATGATAGGCGGGCCAGGGCAGGCCGTCCAGGTCGGCGATGGGGGTGCGGTCCGGGTTGTTGTGGATTTGCCCATCGGTCGTTTTGTAAGTCAGCCCCTCGCACTCGGCAAAAATTTCGTTCTCCGGGTGCATAAAGGCTTCTGTGCTGTAGACCGGCTGATCCTTCAAAAAGGCTTCCAGCCGGTTGCTGATGTCAATCCAAGCATCCTCGCCCTCGCCGCGCACCACAATATCCACGTAAGGCTTCTCACAGCTCTCTTCGGGGAGAACAGAGACGTGCGGCCCGCCCAGCACAACCGGGCAATCGTAGACCTCTTTGATGTCGCGCGCCGTGCGCCACGCCTGTTTTACCTGGGGTGTGTTGGCTGTAATGCCCACGATGTGGGGGCGGAACTCCTGAATGAATTCGGCCACCGGTCTGCGTTCCACATCGGCATCGAAGATGACCACCTCATCGCCCCGCTTCTCGCTGACCGCGGCCAGATAGGCCAGGCCCAGATGGGGTGTGGTGCGGGTGTCGATGGGTAGACGAAAGCGTGGATTGATCAGAGCTACACGCACGGCTGTCTCCTCCTGTGCAGAAGAATAGGGCTATTCAGTAGAATAGAACGCGGATTGGGCGGAAAAGGCGGATCTCCGCGGATTCAAAATCAACAAAAGTGTATCACAGCGGGCAAGAGCGCCCAAATTATTCTAAGAGTTTTGATAAAAATTAGTCGGTCTTGTTTCAGACGGTTGTCATACGTCTCTTATTCTTTACGGTCCGTCCATTCGATGCGGACGCTGTAAGCATTTAAGGCTACATCTCGCGAAATCAGCGTCATATCTTCGTGGATGGCTTGCGCAATCATCAGTCGATCAAACGGATCCTTATGATGATATGGCAGTTTATGAACCACATCGAGATGTTCGGAGGTGATAGTAAGCAACTCTATCGCGTTGGCCCAAATATACTCGCTCATCAGTCTACTCGGCGGAGTAGGTACTTCTAATCGCCCCAAACTGGATTTAATGGTGATTTCCCAAACACTGACGATGCTGAGATATCGCTGGTTGCCAGCGTCCTCGATGAGTTGTCGAGCATAGCCGCTGAGTTGGGAATCGCCGCTGATAAACCACAAAAAGGCGTGGGTGTCGAGAAGCAGCTTCACGGCAAATATTCCTCGAGACCCTCTATCGGTTCGTCGAAATCTGGACCGATGGTTACAAACCCCTGAGCGCTTCCAAAGATGGGTTTGGGTGCGCGAGGTAGAGCCACCAATTTGAAGACATTGCCATCTGTGCCAATGATCACAACTTCCTGACCCTGGATAACTTTGTTCAGCAAAGTCGAGAACTCTTTGACTGCTTGTGTCTCTGGTATTTGAATCACTGATCGCCTCCATCAGCTTCTACTAACCCAAAATCTCGCAGAACTGTGTATCTCCGGCTATGTCTCCAAAAGTGATTCGCAACTCGCTAATACATCCCCACATCCGGATCAATCTGCTTGGCCCAGGCGTCGATACCGCCGGCCATACTCAGCACATTCGTCCAGCCCTGCTGCTTCAGCCACATTGTCACCTGTGCGCTGCGCACGCCTTTGTGACAGAAAGCAACGATTTCAGCGTCTTTGTCCAGAAGCGGTGGCGTCAGCGCGTCCAGCTTCTTTTGGGCCAATTCACTGAGCGGGACAAGCTCAAACGTGCCCTCGGCAAAGGAAGCCTGGGCCAATTCGTGGCGTTCGCGCACATCCAACAGAATGAACTTCTCGCCGCTGTCAATCTTGTCAGAGACTTCTTGCACGCCGATTTCCGGCGCGCCGTAGGGATTGGGCATGGAAAAACCTCGAAAAAATGGGGAGTGGAGAGTGGGGAACGGGGATTAGGGATTGGGATATTAGGACCACGCCTACGTACTATCCAATATCCCAATCCCCCAATATCCCAATCCCCATTCCCTACTATCCCGGGACGGGTCGGTTGTAGAGCGCCGAAATGTCCAGATCGGTGATGGCGTACACACCGGTAATCTCGGCGAAATTTTCTTTGAGCAGGCGCTGGATGCCCAGCTTCATTGTGAGCAGGCTGATGGGGCAATCAATGCACGCGCCGAGCATTTTGACGTGGGCGATGCCTTTCTCGTCCACCTTCAACAGTTGGACATCGCCGCCATCCCGATAGAGCGTAGGGCGGTATCCGTCCAGTACCTGCTGGATGCGCAGAGTCAGTGGCGCAGTTGCAGTCATCAGAACAGTCCTTTTTTCACAGAATAGGTGATGCGTGAAGTGTGAGTTCGCGTGACATACCCTCACGTTTCACGCATCACGCCTCAAAATCTGCCTCTCGAATCATCTGCCGCCCGGCAAAACCGGCTTCAATGTCGTGCCAGTAGACCAATTCTGCCTCGCCGTAGCGCCAACAGATGTAGACCTCTTTGCCCCTGCGCCGGGCCAGAAAATCCACCAGCCCGCTGTCCACGTCCTTCACGACCACGCCCAACTGACCGATGCCCTTCACGCCTGCTTCCAGACGCGCAAAGTGGGCCAGCAGTTGACCCGCGGCCACATTGCCCCCATTGGCGGCGGCTTTGCGCAGGGCCGGCCAGGCTTCCGGGCGCAGACGCAAAATCTCGGCCCGCGCCGTCTGAATCTCCCCCATCAAACGCTTGACGTGGGGCAGCGCTTTACGGGCTTCGCTTAGGGTGTAGACGCGTGTTGGCATACCCCACTCTGTCCTAAAAAGAACACGGATTACGGAATTTACGGATTTTGTCCGCGTCCGCTGTTGCTTGGCGCAAAAGGAAGGCGAGGGCGTTCACCAGCCCTCGCCTCCTGCTTTCTCTGATCGGTGTCTATGCCGAGCGGGGCACAATCAGCAATGAAAATTGGGACAGCAGATGGCGGACCGCAATTCCCAGTCGCCGATCCCCAGTCGCTATTTTCAGGGCAGATGGGTTGGCTTAGTGGCCGCAACCGCCGCCAGCCGCGCCCGCTGGGCTGTTGGCCGTGCGGAAGCTGCTGCCGCAACCGCAGGAGCTGGTAGCGTTCGGGTTCTCGATGTGGAAGCCGCCGCCCATCAGATTGTCAATGTAGTCAATGCTGGCCCCGTTGATGTAGAACATACTCGTCGGGTCCACCACCACACGCATGCCGTGCTGGGTGTAGACTTCATCGCTTTCCTGGATGTTGTCATCAAAGGTCATGCCGTACTGCATACCGCCGCAGCCGCCGCCTTTGACAAAGACGCGCAGCGCATGGGTCGCCTTCACGCCCTTCTGGTCCAGAATCACGCCCAACTTCTGGGCGGCGGTCTGGGTCAACGTAATCGCAGTTTGGGTTTCGGTCAAAACCATTTCCATTGCTCTGTCTCCTTGAAAACTAGAAAAAGAATAGGTGGCACGATTATACCATCAGTGAACAGTGAACAGTGAACAGTAATCATCGAGTTCGGCTGATAACTGATTACTGATTACTTTCTTCACCCGCCGATCTGATTCATCGAGCGGTTGTGGGCAAAGTCGCCGTCCGCCAAGCCGTGACCCCAGGGCTTGTGAAACGCAGCTTCGCGCATCAGTTCCCGCATTTCGTCAAAAGTAGCTCCCTGGCGCAGGGGCGTGAGCAGGTCTGCTTCGTCTTCACGCAGCAGACAGAGACGCAATTTACCGTCGGCGGTCAGCCGCACCCGTCCACAGCCCTGGCAGAACGGTTCGGTCACGCTGCTGATAAAACCCAGCGTGCCGGTGGCCCCCGGAATGCGGAAGGGGCGGCTGGGGTCCACAAAGTCGTAGCTGGCCTCTTGCAGCGGGCCGAATTCAGCCTCGACAGTAGCCCGAATCTCCTGGTAGGAGACTACATTTGTCTGCTGAAAGTCGGTCACCTCGCCAAAGGGCATCATTTCGATGAAGCGCACTTCCCAATCCCGCTCCAGCGTCAGCCGGGCCAGATCCACCACATCCTGGCCGTCGTTGAAGTTGCGCACGACGACTGCGTTCAGCTTCACCGGGCGCAGACCCGCGGCCTCTGCCGCGGCGATCCCCCGCCACACATCTTCAATATGCCCCCAGCGGGTAATTTTGTGAAATTTGTCGGCGTCCAGCGTGTCTATGCTGATGTTGACCCGGCGTAGACCCGCGTCGGCCAGGGCCTGGGCCTGCTCGTGCAGGAGCAGGGCGTTCGTCGTCATCGCGATGTCGCGGATGCCGGGGATGGCCGCAATGCCCCGCACCAGTTCCACCACACCGGGGCGGATGGACGGTTCGCCGCCGGTCAGTCGAATTTTTTCCACGCCCAGGCTGGCCCCCACTTTGACCAGATGCAAAATCTCCTCGTCGCTCATCAATTCGTGGCGGGGGCGAAAGTTCATCTGCTCCGGCATACAGTAGACACAGCGCAGATTGCAGGCGTCGGTCAGGCTGATGCGCAGATAGTGGATGCGCCGCCCGTAGCTGTCGTGCATCTGTTCGATGGGAAAATGGGCGGGCGCGGGCGAGATATTCACCTGGCCGTAGCCTGTGCGCTGGGAACGCTGCTTCACCGCCGGACGGGTGTCCAGTGGAATGACAGCCCCATTATTTTCTGGTTCCAAACGCCGTACAATCGTCGGCATAGTTTTCGTTGCCCCCGGAGGAAGCTGCCAAAAACTGAGTTTCTGCCAGAAACTCAGTTTTTAGGAAAATTCGATTTTGCTGCTGACTCGTTCCAGCACGCCCTCGCCGATGAGAAAGCGATAGGTGCAGGCATTGCCCTTATCGGCCAGGGAGAAGAGCCGTTCGCACTGCTTGCCGGTGAGATTGTGCATCAATTCCAGATCCATGGCGCACAGTTCTCTGTGATGTTCAGCCACGCCTGCATAAGGACAGTTGGAAGTGTGGAGCAACGCGCTTTGGCCGCTCGCCTCTTCTTCCCAGCGGGCAAAATAGCCCCGCTCGTTGAGAAAGTCCACCACCCGGCCCATACGCTGGGAAATGCTTTCGTTGGCGACCAATCCGCCGATCAACTCGCGGGACATCTCCTGGGCCAGACAGCAAAAGGCTGACTGTACCTGTTCTGTGGGCAGCAGCCCCTTCATCTGGCGCAGCAGGCCGTTGGTCAACCCGGCGAAATTGTCGGGGAAGTAATCAGATGCCTCGCCGGTCAGCCGATAGACCTGTTTGGGGCGGCCAACGCTGCCTTCCCGTTCCATTTTGCCCACTTCGATCAGATTGTCGCCCTGCAGAATATCCAAGTGATAGCGCACAGAAACCGGAGCCATCTCCAATTGGAGCGCCAGTTCCTCTACTGTCGCCTGCTTGCGCCGCTTTAGAATATCCAGAATACGCTTGCGAACCATCTGTCCTAACCTGAAATAGCGACTGGAGACTGGAGATCGGCGACTGGGAAGCGCCATCGAGTACGAAGTATATCATACACTGCGCGGTGGTGTCAATTATTATAAAAAATATGAGAGAAATAGGGATTGGGGATCGGGGATTGGGGATCGGAATATCACAATCCCCAGTCTCCAGTCCCCAGTCCCCAATACCCTATACCCTCACCCGCCGCAGACGCAGCGCGTTGCTGACGACGCTGATGCTGCTGAAGGCCATTGCGCCCGCGGCCAAAATCGGGTGTAACTGTTGCAGAAAGTCGGGTGCCCAGGCGAAGGGGGCCAAAATGCCGGCGGCAATCGGGAGCAGCGCCACATTGTAGCCAAAGGCCCAGACCAGATTCTGGCGGATGTTGCGCATCGTCGCTTTGGAGAGGGCGATGGCCTGGGGCACGCTGCGCAGGTCGCCGCGCATCAGCGTCACATCTGCCGTTTCCATCGCCACGTCTGTCCCTGTGCCGATGGCAATGCCCACGTCGGCCTGGGCCAGGGCGGGCGCGTCGTTGATGCCGTCACCCACCATCGCCACCCGGTAGCCCTCCTTCTGCAGTGCGGCTACGTGCTGGGCTTTGTCACCGGGCAACACTTCGGCAAAGACCCGGTCTATGCCAACCTGCGCGGCGATGGCTTGGGCAGTGGCCTGGTTGTCGCCGGTGAGCATTGCCACCTGCAAGCCCAGTTTACGCAAGGCGGCAATCGCCTCTTTTGACCCCTCGCGTACGGTGTCGGCCACGCCGATCAGCGCGGCGGCCTGCCCATCCACAGCCAGCCACATAACGGTCTTGGCCTCTTCCTGCAACTTGGCCGCTTTTGGGCCGAGACCGTTCAACCCCACCTGCTCCCGCTCCATCAGACGCAGATTGCCCAGCAGCAGCGCGTGTCCGTCTACCGTTGCCCCGATGCCATGACCGGCGATGGCCTGGAAGTCGTTCGGCTCGGCCAGGGCCAGCCCCCGCTCTTTGGCCGCGCGCACAATCGCCTCGCCCAGCGGATGCTCCGATCCGCGCTCCGCCGAAGCGGCCAGATAGAGGAGATTGGAGATTGGAGATTGGGGATTGGGGAGCGGGTCACCGCCCAGTCTCCAGTCCCCAGTCGCCTGTCCCACTATCACATCCGTCACCGAAGGTTCGCCGCGCGTGATCGTGCCCGTCTTGTCCAGCACAATTACATCCAGCTTGTGGGCCTGTTCCAGGGCCGCGCTGTTTTTGAAGAGGATACCGTTCTCCGCGCCTTTGCCCACGCCCACCATAATGGAGGTGGGGGTTGCCAGCCCCATTGCACAGGGACAGGCGATGACCAGCACAGCGATCAGCCTTAGCAGAGCAGGCACAAAGCCAGCGCCGGCAAAGTACCAGACGACAAAAGTCAGCACTGCCAGCCCAATCACCGCGGGCACAAAGTAGCCAGAGACCTGATCCACAATGCGCTGGATGGGCGCTTTGCTGCCCTGGGCCTGTTCCACCAATTTGATGATCTGGGCCAGGGCGGTCTGGCGTCCGACAGCCGTCGCCGCAAAGTGGAGCAGCCCCTGTTTGTTGAGCGTCGCGCCGATCACTTTGTCTCCCACAGCTTTGGAGACGGGCAGGCTCTCGCCGGTCAGCATACTTTCGTCCACCGACGACGCGCCGGAGACGACGACGCCATCCACAGGAATTTTTTCGCCGGGGCGCACAATCACCCGGTCGCCGACGATCACAGCGGCAATCGGAATGTCCATCTCTTCCCCGCCGCGCACGACACGGGCGGTCTTGGCCTGCAAACCCATCAACTTTTTGATGGCTGCGCTGGTCTGGCCTTTGGCCTGGGCTTCCAGCAATTTGCCCAGCACAATCAGTGTGATAATGACGGCGGAGGTCTCGAAGTAGACGTGCGTGCCCAGCGCACTGCTGCCTAACGTTTGGGCGATGAGGACGGCCAGGCTGTAGAGATAGGCCACGGACGAACCCATTGCCACCAACACATCCATATTGGCGCTGCCGTTGCGCAGGCTTTTGTAAGCGCCGGTGTAATAATCCCAGCCCACGTAGAATTGGACGGGTGTGGCCAAAGCCAGGAAGAGCCAATTCACCCAGGCGTCGTGCGCCCAGTGGCCGAGAAAACCCACATCGCGGGCCATACTAAAGAGAAAGAGCGGTGCGCTGAAGACAATACCGACGATCAGCCGCGTCCACTGGTGGTGAATTTCGGCGGCGCGGGCTGCGGCTTCGGCATCTTCGGCCTCCTCGCCCTCGGCTACCTCCACCACATCGTAACCGGCCTTGCGCACAGCCGCGGCCATCTCGCCCCGATCAATTGTGCCGGGGATGTAGCGCACGCTGGCCTTTTCGTTGGCAAAGTTGACTGTCGCTTCCACCACCCCTTCCAGCCGGTTGAGGGTGCGCTCGACGGTCGCCACGCAGTTGGCGCAGGTCATACCGGTGATGGGCAGTTCAATATCGGCGGTGGGGATGTGATAACCCGCCTTTTCCACGCGGGCCATCACATCGGCCAACACCTCTCTGGGTTTCTGAATGGCCGGGTCGTAGCTGATGGTCAGCTTTTCGGTGGCAAAGTTGACCGCAGCTTCCGCCACGCCGCTGGCCTTTTTGCTGTTGCGCTCCACCGACGCCACGCAGTTGGCGCAGGTCATCCCAATAACGGGAACGGTGAGTTGGCGGGTGGTGGTGGTTGCGGACACGGTGATTGCTCCTCGTTCTATCTGACAGGGTGAGGGGGTGAAGGGAGGAAGGGAGGAAGGGAGGACGAACAGCCGCCCTCCCTTCCTCTTGTCATCCCTTCCTCTTTACGCTGGCGCGTAGTTGATTTCCTTCAACAACGCTTCGATCTTTTGCCAATTGGCGGGTTCGTCCCAGGCGACAGTGACCTGGCGGGTTTCCACATCGGCGGCGACGGACTTGACGCCGGCCAGGTCGCTGAGTTCGCTCTGGACAGTGTGGGTGCAGTGGTTGCAGCTAATGTTGGGAACGACAAATGTCTTGGTGGTCATTGCGGTTGTCCTTTCGATTGGAAATGATTGTTGGGTTGACGACGGGGAGAAGACGGCGGACAGCGGACGGCGGACGGCGGATGAGCGGCTTACATCGTCTGCGGTCTGCGGTCTGCGGTCTGCGGTCTGCGGTCCTTCGTCAGCTCTTACTCGACAGATCAAACACACTGGTAATCTCGTGGAGGACGGCCTCCCGTTCGGCTGCGTCGTCGCCCTGGATGGCGGCGGTGACGCAGGTGCGCAGATGGTTGTCCAGAATGAGCGCGCTGACTTTACTGAGCGCGGCCTGCACAGCCTGAATCTGTTTGATGACGTCGATACAGTAGGTGTCTTCCTCCACCATCCGCTCGATGCCTTTGACGTGGCCGGCCGCACTGGCCAGTCGCCGTGCCACAGCTTTGCGGGTCGCATCGTCCATCGCTTCTCCTTTCTGATTCTCCGTCTCCACAAAACCCCATCCCCCCTGGGGGGGATACCTGTTAATTTACTCCACTTTGCCGCTGCTGTCAAATCACAGAATGACTCTATTCCAAAAAAGCCAAAGAACACACCGCGGAGTCGCGGGGAGCGCGCAGGCACGTGGAGATTTTCTCCTAAATTCCTCCGCGTTTTCTCCGCGAACTCCGCGACTCCGTGGTAGAATTCCCTTTTTTCTCTGGACTCACATATTGTCTCACTCGAAGCGCCAATGTATAGAGAGTCTTGAAAAAATAGTCATGCAGGGTCCAACAGTCGATGCTTTTTTGCAGATTAACAACTGAATAGCAGAGAGATTGAGCATCACCACCTTTTACAAGAGCAGGTACTGTATGGGAGCGGTCTGGACTCCAATTATTGT